>NZ_BORE01000002.1:0-508683 GCF_018333015.1 Bacillus sp. J14TS2
AACCTCCTATTTTTAGTGAGTGGGTGATGAGATTGAGTTCCCTGTTAGGTACTTTAATCTTACATGAAGTCGCTGGGGATTTTTTATGTTTCTTTTTGGTAATTACATTATTTCATACACCAGGAAATTATAAAATTCTTGGCTTGTGGATAAGTTGTAATTTTGAGTTTTGCCATCCAGCTCCAGCACCTAGCCCCTCGAGGTCAAATAACCCTGAACCTATGAAGGGAAAAAGCCCCTTCCTAGGTTCAGGAACATTTGCTTGTCGGGGCTTACCAAGGCGCTTGCGCTTTTGTTCTTTTGTTCAACCATTCGTAAGTCCCCACTTAGAGACGATAAGATTCCAGAGAAGTCTAAGTAAGAGCTTCCTATTTATAAAGGAAAAGAAGACCACAGACTAATACCGAATGTCTGCACGTCTTCATCTACAACCTGCCTGCCAAAGCGAGGGGATCTTAAGTATTTGTATTTTTGTTGCATTTATTGTTTTGTTGCATTTTGTTGTTGACTTTGCTGTGTCTGCATCGTAATATCATATTTAGTAAGCGCTTACTAAAAATCCAAAAAAGAGGGAGGGGTATTATGATAAAATTTGGAAAATTTATTATTATTAATCTATTAGGGATAATGCTTATTCTCGTTCTGACTGCCTGTAAATCAGAACGAGGGGCGGTGAAGAGTGAGACCGATAATGTTGAAGCATCTGAAGATAACCCTGTAGAAGATATTACCTTAAACGTTGTTTATCCTGACGCATGGGAAGAAAAACGGTTTAATGAGGAGATTAAGGAGCCAGTTGAGAGAGAATTTCCTCATATTAAACTAAAGTATCTGGATCAACCGATTGAGGATTTGCTGGCCAAGAAAATTATGCCTGACATCATTTTTTTGGGGAATCCTTCAGGACTGCCCAATTTTACAGAGCATGGATTAACGATGGATATGAGTGAGTTAATTGAGAAACATGATTTTGATTTAAATAGAATTGAACCAAGCCTTTTAGCTGAATCACGGATGTTCGCTGATGGCAATTTGTACACATTACCATATACTCGAGGAATCACAGTGTTGCACTATAATAAAGACATTTTTGATATGTTTGGTGTAGACTACCCAAAAGATGATATGACTTGGGATGAGATCATTGATTTGGCCGCTAAATTGACTGGAGAAAAGAATGGTGTGCACTACTATGGATTACAAATTCCATATGCAAGTATTATGTTAGACCAACGCGGTGTACCAAAAGTGGATCCAGAAACAGATGAGCCAACATATACAAGTGAGAAATATATGCCGCTATATCAGGAGTATCTAAGAAAGATGGAACGTGTATATTCAATCCCGGGCAATGTACCGGAAGGTGATGATGATAGGGATCCTAGCATCGGGCCATTCTTCGGGGACCGGAACGTGGCGATGAACCCAATTTGGTCGCAAGTTGAACTTTTTTCCGAAGACGAAGGTTTCAACTTTGATATTGTGACATATCCTAATTGGAAAGATCGTCCTGGCATTTCACGGCCTTCAAGATCGGGAAATATCGGTGTCGCATCATCTTCCGTACATCCTGATGAAGCATTTAAAGTGATTGCATATTTATTTACAGATGAGATTCAACGGACGACGGCCAGAAAAGGCCGTGCATCCTCATTGGCCGATCCGGCAATAAATGATGACTACCTAGGTGACTTAATCGAAGAACGCCCATGGATGGAGGAGCTGAATATCGATGCAATGACGAAGCACTCCTATCCGACGGATTTGGATCGCTTTTCTCCGTATGAGGAGGATGCTTACGCGGGTTTAGAAGAGAGGTTGCTAGACGGGGTAGACATTAATACGATTTTAAGAGAAGCTCAAGAGGAAGCGGAAACAACGGTAAAGGAAGCGAAGGAAAAGAAATAGTAAGAGCCTGGATCAGAAACAGTTTGGAAGGATTATATTGAAGGGTGGAAACACCTCTTAATCTAGGACACATACAGAGTGAACAGGCAGTTATTGAAGTTTTGTCTCACAGAAGATGGTACAGAAAACTATGGTTTTTGATGATATTTCTTAAGGCTCGCATTTTTTAAATAGCAACAAACTTTATGTCAACAGCCACTTACTTTCAAAGTGGCTGTTTTAAGTTATATTTACTCTTTTCTCTCATGGATTAAATAATTGATTAAATTCTGTTTTCCTTTCCTATAATGGGAAGGGAGGTGGTTAAATGGCGGGAAGCATATTTTTACTTTTTATTTGGGTAATATGGATTTTTGCTACCTTTTTAATGGACAAACAAGAAGTACACCGATGGACGATAGCCATATTTGCACTTGTGATGATTATTTGTCTACCGATAAAGCTATCTTTAAATGGCTTTATGATTAGTGGGCAGAGCCTAGTTGTCTTAATCACTTGTTATCTGATCATGGTGAAGCTATCTTTTAAAAAGCAAGTTGTCTTACTTATAGCCGTTGTTTCTCTTATATTGGGGTACACGGGCGCCCGATTATTCGAATTATTTGATCCGATTTTAATGATAGTGGACAGAAAGATTTTACTGTCTTTTATATTGATTGTAGTGAGTTATATTGTTTACCCATTTAATTTTTTAGAAAGAGCCTTATTTATTTGCCTCGGTGTTTTACAGGGGGATTTTTTATTGGCTATTATATTATCTAAGTGGGAAATCCCTTATGTAATCGGCTCTCTGGAAATACTCGATATTTTATCGATTACTATTTTTACAATGATCATAAGCTATATTTTCTCGAAAATTCTCGTGCTAATGAGAGTAAATAAAAACAAAAAAGTTTTACATTAAATTGTCCATTACTATTTTTTCGGCTTTCAGGACGACTTGCGCTTGCTCGCAGGATGCGAGCCCATCGGCGAAGACATGCAGACGGGGTGTTCTTCGTTGGTGTTCCACTAAATAACCTGAGCCAATAAAAGGCTTGTCGGAGGCCAACAGGATGTTGGTCAGAAAGGCGTTGCGACGTACAGGATGTACTAGTGCAGACGAAACGGCAGGACGTCGCGTTTGAGTCTGCCGCCAGGATGGCACGTTTTTAGACGGTTCAGAAAGTTTGTACGTCACTAAACGGGCGCTTGCGCTTTTGTTCTTGTCTAAGATTTTATAAAATGGTATATTGTGGACTATACGTCTAGCTTGAGTATAATAAGATGAGGAGTAGGGTGTCAATTTACTGAGCAAACAAATATTGAAAGATGTTCTGAAATTTCCACCAAACTTTCTGAGAATGAAAAAGTTTTTGAAATTGACTTGAAGTGAGTGATGATAATATGGCTAAGGCTACTGTTGCAATTGTAGGACGTCCTAATGTAGGAAAGTCTACGATTTTTAATAGAATTGTTGGGGAGCGGATCTCCATTGTAGAAGATTCACCAGGTGTAACGCGAGATCGGATTTACGGGACGGGTGATTGGCTCACACATGAGTTTCACCTGATTGATACAGGTGGAATCGATCTAGGAGATGCTCCTTTTTTAGTCGAAATTCGTGAGCAAGCTGAATTAGCCATTGAAGAAGCAGATGTCATAATTTTCATTGTAAGTGCTCGAGAAGGTGTCACATCTACAGATGAGGAAGTTGGAAAGATTTTATTTCGCTCGAAAAAACCGGTTGTTCTAGCAGTTAATAAAGTGGATAATCCGGAGATGAGAACAGATATTTTTGAGTTTTATTCTCTTGGTTTTGGAGAACCTTTTCCAATCTCTGGCTCTCATGGACTTGGGCTAGGAGACATGCTAGATGAGATTGTACGACATTTTCCAAGCGATTTGGAAGAAAATGAAGATGAGGATATTATCAAATTTAGTCTAATTGGCAGACCAAATGTGGGAAAATCCTCAATTGTGAATGCGTTTCTTGGTGAAGACCGTGTAATTGTTAGCGATATTGCTGGTACAACAAGGGATGCGACCGATTCTTCCTATGAATTTGAAGATCAAAGGTACACGATTATTGATACGGCTGGAATGCGGAAAAAAGGAAAAGTGTATGAGAAAACAGAAAAATATAGTGTATTGAGGGCTCTAAAGGCAATTGATCGTTCAGATATAGTTCTGGTTGTGTTGAATGGGGAAGAAGGAATTTTGGAGCAAGACAAAAAGATAGCTGGTTACGCCCATGAAGCCGGTAGAGGAATCGTCATTGTGGTCAATAAATGGGATGTTGTCGAAAAAGACGACAAAACGTTGAAAAACTTTGAAGAAAAAATTAGGGCCCATTTTCAGTTTCTTGATTATGCCCCGATTGTCTTCGTATCTGCGAAAACGAAGAAGAGACTTACGACGCTACCTCCTATTATTAAAATGGTGAGTGAGAATCACTCCTTACGTGTCCAATCAAGCGTTTTGAACGAGATTATTATGGATGCGATTGCCCGTAATCCGGCACCAACTGATAAAGGTCGTAGGTTAAAAATCTTATACGCTACACAGATTGGAGTCAAACCACCCACTTTTGTTGTTTTTGTGAATGATCCCGAGCTCATGCACTTTTCTTATGAACGATTTTTGGAAAATCGGATTCGGGAAGCATTTGGGTTTGAAGGAACTCCGATAAGGATGATTGCTAGAGCGAGAACGTAAGACTTAATAACTACAGAGTAGGTGAATGTTTTGGCTAATGAAAAAGAAAAGCTTGCGGTGATTGGGGCTGGCAGTTGGGGAACAGCTCTAGCTCTCGTATTAGCTGATAATGGGCATGAAGTAATATTATGGACGAGAAATGATGAACAAAAGCAGGAAATAAATACAAAACATGAGAACTCAAAATACCTCGCAGGAATTTCCTTGCCGGAAAATATTATTGCGTCCACTTCATTGGAGAAGACACTTGCAGGAGTAAAGACTGTGATTATGGCTGTACCAACAAAAGCAATTAGAGAGCAATTGAGAGCGATTCTGACCTTCCAGCAAAGTCCATTAACGTTTGTTCATGTTAGCAAAGGAATAGAACCAGATACGCTGTTACGTATTTCGGAAATGTTTGAAGAAGAAGTCGAAGAAAATATTCTTAAAGATATCGTCGTGTTATCAGGACCAAGCCATGCGGAAGAAGTTAGTTTAAGACATCCTACGACAGTGACGGTTTCGTCTAAAAATATGGAAGCAGCAGAATATGTTCGTGATCTATTTATGAATCAGAACTTCCGAATCTACACAAATCCAGATTTAATTGGAGTAGAAATTGGAGGAGCATTAAAGAATATTATTGCGCTTGCAGCAGGAGTGTCTGATGGATTAGGCTTTGGGGATAATGCTAAGGCTGCCCTAATTACAAGGGGACTGGCTGAAATCTCTCGTCTTGGTACAAAGATGGGGGCCAATCCACTAACATTCTCCGGTCTAACAGGTGTTGGTGATTTAATTGTGACATGCACAAGTGTTCATTCGCGGAATTGGCGAGCCGGGAATATGCTTGGACAAGGACAAAATTTAGAAGATGTACTCGAAAAAATGGGGATGGCAGTGGAGGGTGTAAGAACTACGAAGGCTGCTTATCAACTTGCTCAAAAATATCATTGTCAAATGCCTATCACTGAAACGTTGTATCATGTGTTATTTAATAATGTAGAGCCCAAACAAGCTGTCGAAAGACTAATGGCACGCCTAAAGAAAAATGAAATGGAAGAACTTGTGGATATTTTAAGTGCACAAATGGAACAGCGGTGAGATGGGCAAGAGATGGTGCGTTATTGCGTTTTGTTGCATATACTAACTTTGAAGCGATCATGCTTGAACTACTGGCATGGGTACTGGGTTGTCACTATGGAGCAAGGAAATTTCCTTTGCTTCATATTTTTTTATGTTATTCAAGAACAAAAGCGCAAGGCGCCCGCCTATCGGCGACAAGCAAATGTTCTGAGACAAAGAAAGGCGTTCTTTGCCTTTCATTGGCTCAGGTTATTTCGTGGAACATCGGCTAAGGTCGCCACGTCCGCATGTCTTCGCCGATGGACTCGCTCCTGCGAGCCTCGAGCCGATGGCGCCTGGAGCTAGACACCAACTGTAAGGTAAGCTAGTTATTCAAAGGCTACAATTTTATAGCTTCCTAAGCTAGAACAAAAGCGCAAGCGCCTTGATTTAACGTAGAACAGCTTCAGACCGCCCTATTGGCGATGTACGTTGTTGCCGTTGTCTGAATAGCATCTGCGAGCCTCTCGTGGCTAGGTACTGGAGCTGGATGACGGTGGCATAAGTAAGTTATCTACAAGCTAGGATTTTATAATACACTAGGCAAGAGCGAAATTAGTGTTCAGTTTTCACATTGTTTATTTCTATATCTGGAAAAATGTTATAATAAAAATGAAATTTCATTCAGTCTGGGGCTAATGCCAGTTGATTCAAGTTAACATAAACCTTAAAAATGAAATTTTCCAAACAAATGAGATAAAGAGTAACGGAGGAAAAATGATGTCAGTGTCTATGCAAAAGATGTGGATTTCAATAATAGGTATGGGCTTATTTGCAATAGCTATGTTTGCAATGTATTTAGTCCGTTATAAACTGAAAAATAGGTGGATGAAAGTGATTATAGGTATTATTGGTTGGTTGTGTTTGATTATCGGAGGTCTCATCACATTATTTATAGTGCTGTCAGGTCCAACTTACTAAATTTCACTAGATTCTTATGAGTGGTGTGAGTAATTGAAAGGATGAACATGGATGTCATTACGTTTTATTATGCCATTACTTCTTATATTGTTATTATCAGGTTGCATGTATCCGGATGAAAGAAAAGCTGAAAATAAGATCCCGTACGAAGATCAACTTGAGTCAGTTCAAAAGGCAGTGAACCAATATCAAGATGAAAAAGGTGGAATTTTACCGATTAAAACTCGGGATCAAGACACACCTATATACATAAAGTACCCCATTGATTTTTCAGGAATTGTACCGAATTATCTATCTTCACCTCCAGGAAATTCATTTGAGAGTGGAGGGGTTTTTCAGTATGTGCTTATAGATGTGGAAACTGATCCTACCGTAAAATTAGTGGATTTGAGAATAGCTGAAAAAATAAGAGAAATAAAAATTAGGCTACAATCACATAAATATCCTCCATTTAAGGAGGCAATAGCAGATAATGTCTACTCGATTGATTTTTCGAAGTTAGGTTATAAAAATGAGCCATATATTACATCGCCTTTTAGCCAAAACAATTTATCTTTTGTTATGGATGGAAAAGGAGAAATATATGTTGATTATATAAGTGATTTGTACCAAGCGTTAAAAGAAGGGTCTGAATCCTATCAAACTGGTGATAATATAGTTGAAATTCTTACGAAAGATTCTCCTTTTGTTCCAGCATATTCTTTACCTTACACAATCGATGAAAACAATGAACCGATTTATATGGCTAAATAGGAATATTCCTTCTTTCACTAAATATAATGTGGAAGAAGGATTTTTTAATTGGTAATAATTATGGTCATATGAGAATCGGACAACATCATAAACATATATTGACGAGCATCTATTATGGTTTGTCCCTTGAACTTAATGATAGGAGGGAACCTCTTGGAAAAGGTGGATATTTTTAAAGATATTGCGGAAAGAACGGGCGGGGACATCTATTTGGGAGTAGTAGGAGCTGTTCGTACAGGTAAGTCCACATTCATTAAGAAGTTTATGGAATTAGCTGTTCTACCGAATATTAAGAGTGAAGCAGATCGAGCACGGGCTCAGGATGAGCTGCCACAAAGTGCGGCAGGAAGAACGATTATGACAACTGAACCGAAATTTGTCCCCAATCAGGCAGTTACTGTTCAGGTGGATGAGGGGCTAGAAGTAAATGTAAGGCTTGTAGATTGTGTTGGGTATACAGTCCCAGGGGCAAAAGGCTATGAAGATGAGAACGGGCCGAGAATGATTCACACACCATGGTATGAAGATCCCATCTCATTTCACGAAGCAGCTGAGATTGGAACACGAAAAGTTATTCAAGAACACTCTGTGTTAGGTATTGTTATTACAACAGATGGCACCATTGGTGATATTCCACGTAGTGATTATATTGATGCAGAAGAACGTGTGATAAATGAGCTGAAAGAGGTAGGAAAGCCATTTATAATGGTGATTAATTCTTCCCGTCCGCATCACACTGAAACAGAGGCACTGAGAAAGGAATTAGAAGATAAATATGATATCCCTGTACTTGCTATGTCTGTTGAGGGGATGAGAGAAGAGGATGTCATGAGTGTCCTCAGGGAGTCTCTCTATGAATTCCCAGTCCTTGAAGTAAATGTGAATTTGCCAAGCTGGGTCATGGTTTTAAAAGAAGATCATTGGTTAAGAGCTAACTATCAAGAAGCTGTAAAAGAAACAGTGAAAGACATCAAACGTTTACGTGATGTTGATCGTGTTGTCCAGCAATTCTATGAATATGATTATATCGATAATGCTGGTATGGCAGGAGTAGATATGGGGCAGGGCATCGCTGAGATTGATTTATTTGCCCCAGATGAACTTTATGATGATGTGTTAAAAGAAATTGTGGGAGTAGAGGTTAGAGGGAAAGACCATTTGTTAGAATTAATGCAAGATTTCGCGGATGCGAAAAGAGAATACGATCAAATCTCAGATGCGTTGGTGATGGTGAAACAAACGGGTTACGGGATTGCGGCTCCCTCCTTAACAGATATGAGTCTTGATGAGCCTGAGATCATTCGTCAAGGATCAAGATTTGGTGTTAGGTTAAAAGCCGTAGCCCCTTCTATCCATATGATTAAGGTGGATGTTGAATCAGAGTTCTCGCCAATTATTGGAACAGAGAAACAAAGTGAAGAACTTGTCCGCTATTTAATGCAGGACTTTGAAGATGATCCATTATCCATCTGGAATTCAGATATTTTTGGTAGAAGTCTAAGCTCGCTTGTGAGAGAAGGAATACAAGGGAAAATTGCCATGATGCCAGAAAATGCTCGGTATAAACTAAAGGAAACACTCGAAAGAATTATTAACGAAGGATCAGGAGGCTTAATTGCCATTATTTTGTAAAGAAAATGAAAAGCTTGTAATACTAAATTAAAGTTTGTGAATACATTAAATTTAATGAATGAAACGCGTGGTAACGCACTTTTTATTAAAAAAGATGCCGAATTTGACGAAATTCGGCATCTTTTCCATTTTTCGCCGCATTAATTCTTGCTAACCGATATTTATTATGTTAATCTTTTAAACAGAATTGCTGATGAATCCCTGATTTCCAGCAATTGTGATAGGATTTCTGCCGTTGCATGTTTAGAAATTCATAAAATTGTTTACAAATGTAATAGCGGTTGAGAAACTTGGTTTCTCTATTTTCTTAGAAGGAGGTGAATGGCATGAACAAAACTGAACTTATTAATTCTGTTGCCGAAGCAGCTGAGCTTTCTAAAAAGGATGCAACTAAAGCAGTTGATGCCGTATTTCAATCAATTCAAGATACATTGGCGAATGGCGATAAAGTAGCATTGATTGGTTTTGGAAACTTTGAAGTGCGCGAACGTGCAGCACGTAAAGGTAGAAACCCACAAACTGGTGAAGAAATTGAAATTGCAGCAAGCAAAGTTCCAGCTTTCAAACCAGGTAAAGCATTAAAAGATGCTGTAAAATAATATTTTTACATACATTCTTGTGAAAGAGTGTAGGGAGGAACTGTCTATTTAGGCAGTTCCTTTTTATATTGCAAACAATTTGTGGTACTATGTACAATAAAATAGCGGATGCTTTATTCCACATTAATGGGCACTAATCCCCCTCACTGATAGAAATTTCACTTTATGAATATGAATGCATAGAATTGGATATTGATTAAGAATAAGATGAAAGCGAAAGGAGTGTAATGATTGAAGGAACAGTCGGATTTTATTATTATTAAATCGCTAGAAGATGGTGTGAATGTAATTGGACTCACAAGAGGGTCCGATACTAAATTTCATCATGCAGAAAAGCTAGATCAAGGAGAAGTGATGATTGCTCAATTTACTGAACATACTTCTGCTATTAAGGTTAGAGGAGAAGCCAAGATTTTAACGGCTTTTGGCGAAATAGATAGTGAAAGAACAAAATAGCCTCTTAATAGACAATCGCCATACTCCGCACCATTATGTTATAATGAATTTTGTGCAGAAAGGAACATATTGATTAATGCGATAGAAATGAGGCTTACTAAATGGCGGTTTTTAATTATGAGCAACAAATTCATAACTTAAAGAAAAGGGTTGAAAAAAAGAGCTTTCATCCTTATTTCAGTCAATACGTGAAACCGTCGATGATTGATGAAGACCGAATTCTTTTTTTGGTCCATTCCTTACGAAATGCAGATTTTCAAAAAGAAGAAATGGATACATATATTTCAGCGGCTATGCTTGCTCATTATGCGATTGATATGCATGAGAAGGTAACAGAACACCAGCTAACAACTGTAAAAGAAAAACAGCTCAAGGTTTTGGCTGGTGATTACTATAGCGGTCTATACTATAGTTTATTAGCTGGATACCAAAATATAGAATTAATTAAAAACTTAGCAGATGCGATTAGGATAATAAATGAACAAAAAATAAGTATTTTTCAAATGGGTGAGGGGAATGATCACCTATTTATGAAATGTATTAAACAAGTGGAATCCATCCTGCTTACGAAATTTAATGATCATTTTGATCAGGCATCACATTATAACGAATTGATCGAGGAATTTCTATTCTTAAAAAAACTATTAAATGAAATCAGAAATATGAGAGAAGGTAAGAAAAACCTATTTTTCGAAAGCTTGGCAGGCTGTTGCTTACCTCATGTTCCTGAAACAACTACCCTTGAAAGTATTTGCTTTAAGTATGCTACCGAATCAAAAATAAAGCTTGAAGATATCATGAAGTCCTTGCCTAATTTACCTGCAATTGTGAAAACACGATTGAATCAGTTGAATCGTCATTACTTTGATCTCTCAAGCCTGCGGGTGGAGGAAAGATAATGGTACAACCAAAAGAAGAGCATGTTCATAGCGTCTTTGAAAATATCTATCAAAATTATGATAAGATGAATTCAGTTATCAGTTTCCAGCAACATAAAAAATGGCGAAGAGAAACGATGAAGAAAATGAATGTCCAGCCTGGTCAGAGTTGTTTAGACCTTTGCTGTGGCACAGGGGACTGGACGATTGCTTTGGGAAAAGAAACAGGACCCGAAGGGAAAGCAATTGGACTAGATTTCAGTCATAATATGTTGCATGTAGCGGAAGAAAAGATCGAGCATGAACAATTAGCAAATGTTGAACTTGTTCAGGGGAACGCTATGGAATTACCTTTTGAAGATAATCAATTTGATTATGTCACAATTGGTTTCGGTCTACGAAATGTCCCTGATTATGAGCAGGTTCTACAAGAAATGGAACGAGTTTTAAAGCCGGGGGGAATGGCTGTATGCTTGGAAACGTCTCAACCGAATCTTCCTGTGTATCGCCAAGGCTATTATATTTATTTTCGATTTTTAATGCCGCTTATGGGCAAGTTCTTGGCGAAGAGCTTTAAAGAGTATTCTTGGCTGCAAGAATCTGCACGCGATTTTCCCGGAATGAATCAATTGGCCCAATTGTTTTGGAGAGTAGGATTCGTGGATGTGATCTACAAATCTTTTACAGGCGGTGTCGCAGCGGCCCATATCGGAATAAAAAAGAAATAATAACCCAGGTGGAAATGAAATGAAAATTAATTTAATAAATTCTCCCTTAAAAACAGATCTAGAATTAATTGAAACCGAATTGGAAGCATCGATCCATTCCGATATTGATTTATTGCAACAGGCATCCATTCAATTATTAAAGGCTGGGGGAAAACGAATTCGCCCGATCTTTGTTCTTCTATGCGCAAAATTCGGGACTTATAATATACATACTGTTAAAAATGCTGCCATAGCTTTAGAACTTATTCATATGGCTTCTCTAGTTCATGACGATGTGATTGATGAGGCTGATTTAAGAAGAGGCCAAGCAACGATTAATTATACATGGAACGATAGGGTAGCAATGTATACTGGTGACTATATGTTAGCAAGATCTCTCGATTATATGACGAATATTAAAGATTCCATTGCTCATCGTACTTTGGCAAAAGCGATTGTTGAAGTGTGCAAAGGAGAAATTGAACAAATAAAAGACAAATATCGTTTTGATCAAAATATAAGAGATTATTTGCGCAGAATAAGGAGGAAAACAGCTTTATTAATTGCTGTAAGCTGTGAACTCGGTGCCATTGCAGCAGGTGCAGACGAAAAAACATACAAAACACTTTATCGATTCGGCTATTGTATCGGAATGTCTTATCAGATTATTGACGATATCCTTGATTTTATTGCTACAGAAGAAACCTTGGGCAAACCTGCTGGAGAGGATTTACGGCAAGGCAATATTACGTTACCTGCCCTTTATGCTATGGAAGATAAACAGCTTCGAAAGCAAATCTTAAATGTCAGTGAAGATATTGATAAACGAGAAATGAAGCACATTATTACCCAAATAAAAAATTCACCTGCAATTGAAAAATCATATGATGTAAGTCAAAAATATTTAAACAAAGCGTTGCTTTTACTGAATGATCTCCCGGCAAATCCTGCAAAAAAAATGTTACAAGATATTGCAAAATATATTGGCAAGAGAAAATATTGAGAGCATTGCCAATAATAGGAAATAGTGGTATTATTTTGATAAGTTTTGTCAATTGTAATCGATTTTTAGCAGGAGGATCTAATAATATGGAAAAAACATTTTTGATGGTAAAACCTGATGGAGTTCAAAGGGGATTGATTGGAGAAATTATATCTCGCTTTGAAGCAAAGGGCTTTCAATTAGTTGGCGCAAAGCTAATGTCCATTTCTGAGGAACTGGCGGAAAGCCACTATGCAGAACATAAAGAACGACCTTTTTTCCCAGGACTCGTTCAATTTATTACCTCTGGCCCCGTATTTGCGATGGTTTGGCAAGGGGAGCAGGTCATTGCAACTGCAAGGCAAATGATGGGGACAACAAATCCGCAAGAGGCAGCACCAGGTACGATTCGCGGAGATTTTGGTTTAATTATGGGGAAAAACATTATTCATGGCTCTGATTCTGTGCAAAGTGCTGAAAGGGAAATAAAACTTTTCTTTCGAGATGACGAACTCGTGGAATATTCAAAACTCATCAATAATTGGATTTATTAATTAAACGCCGCCTGTTTAGACAGGGGGCTTTTTAATCTAATAGTATATTTCTTTAGATAGACGAGGGGAAGAATTTGAGTCAAGATTATGAGGTTTTTATCACTTCAATGAAAACAAAGACGGGAATTGACTTATCTTTGTATAAAGAAGCACAAATGAAAAGAAGACTTACCTCACTTTTTCAAAAAAAGGGATATCGATCATTTCGTGAGTTCTTTGAAAAATTAGATCAAGATCAAGATCTTTTAGAAGAATTTTTGGATAGAATGACGATTAATGTGACGGAGTTTTATCGTAATCGAAGTCGATGGGAAGTATTAGAAAATAAAATATTGCCCCGTTTATTAAAGGAAAATCAAACGCTAAAGGTTTGGAGCTCAGCATCTTCAACTGGGGAAGAACCTTATACAATCTCAATGATTTTATCGCGTTTTATGCCAATGCAGCAGATTTCCATCCTTGCTACAGATATAGATGAAGGGGCAATTGAAAGAGCAAAACTTGGAATATATGCAGAACGCTCTCTTGCTGAAATGTCAACTGAAGATAGAAAGAAGCATTTTGTTAAAGATGGTTCTGTTTATAAAATTAGCGATGTTATCAAGAAACCAGTTCAGTTTAAAAAGACGAATCTGCTAGCTGATCCATTTGACTCTGGCTATCATTTGATCGTTTGTCGAAATGTGCTCATTTACTTTACGGAGGAAGCAAAAGATCGTTTATATCGAAAATTTTCGCAAGCACTTGCTCCAGGCGGCGTCCTATTTGTTGGCAGCACCGAGCAAATATTTAATCCTGGACAATATGGATTAGTGGTAGAAGATACATTTTTCTATAAAAAAATGTGATAGCTATTTTTATAAAAATTGAGATGAAAAAAGAAGATGAATCAAGGAGGAGAATTTATGTCGATCCATATTCAAACTTCATCGAAAACATATCCTGTTGTTATTGGTGAAAAGGCGCTCCAATCGCTTATTGATCATGTAGAAGAAAAAGATTATACGAAAATTCTTATTATGACAGATTACACAGTAGCAAATCTACATTTAAACGAGTTGCAATCTTGTTTATCTGGATTGGTTGATTATTCTGTTTATAAGATGCCTATCGGTGAAAAAGCAAAACAGTTCTCTGTTTATGAGGAGGCACTTACGTTTGCGTTAGACAATGGCCTTGATCGGAAATCTTGTATCATTGCTTTTGGTGGAGGAGCAGTTGGAGATTTAGCTGGTTTTGTTGCTGCGACTTTTATGAGAGGAATTCGTTTTATACAAGTTCCCACAACAATCTTAGCTCATGATAGTGCAGTCGGGGGAAAAACAGGAATTAATCACCCACTAGGAAAAAATATGATTGGAGCCTTCCATCAGCCAGAAGGTGTGTATTATTATACCGATTTTTTAGACACACTTCCGCCAGTAGAAATCCGTTCAGGGTTTGCTGAGGTAGTCAAGCATGCTTTCATAGCAGATAATGAACTGCTTGATTTTTTAATGAATTCAATTACAGATTTAACAAATATTAACAAGCAGGATTTAAGTTATATATTGAAAAAAGGCATCGAAATAAAGGCGGAAATTGTTCATCAAGATGAGCGGGAAAATGGGCTTCGCGCCGTTTTGAATTTTGGTCATACATTAGGTCATGCGATAGAAGCCAATGCTGGCTATGGAGCCGTGACGCATGGCGAGGCGATTATGACTGGTTTGGTATATGCCTTATATTTAAGTGAAGCTGAAACGGGGCTCAAGATGGATATTCAGCGTTTTGAACAATGGTTACGAACATTAGGCTATCAGCTGGAAATTGCTGAACAATTTGACTTCGATAAAGCCGTCATCTCCATGAAAAGAGATAAAAAATCATTTGCAAACAAACCAAGGTTTATCCTACTAGAGGAAATTGGAAAACCAGTTATCAAAGAAGTGGAAGAAGAGCAATTAAAGAGAACCTATGAAAAGTTCATTTTAACAACACAATTACAAAGAAAATCGTTAAATAGCTAATGAAAGTTTTCGCATGATTCCTTCCGATTGAGCATAGTTTGTTTTAAGCACGTGTTTAAAAAGCACCGGACTTTTTGAACATTCCTTATAACAGCTATTTTCACAGAAAGGAAGGAATCGATGCACTACTTGATGGAAGATGTGACGCTCTTATTTGCGGACCAATTAAAAAAAGTCTCTGTACTTGTTCAAAAAAATGAAATACGTTATATTGGGTACTCAGCGCCAAAATTTAATGTGATGAAAGTAAATGTACAAGCTTTTTTACTTACTCCTTCATTTGTTTTTTATTCTCCCAACATTCCTAGTTTTTCCTTCGAAGCATTTAAAACGTACTTTTCGCAAGAATATTTGTTAAAAGGCTGTGGCTGTATATTGACTGATTTTGCAATCCAGTATCAGCATCAGTTTTTAGAAAAGCTGGAGAAAAAGCGATTAGAGCTCTTGAATAGTCCGATTGATTATGTATTAGGTGTGAAATTGAAGGCAAATAAATTGACACCTAAAATCGTTCAGCTATGTAATAGGGAGACAATTCCAGTGTTATTCATAGAATTGGAAAATAGCCAAGAATTAGAGGAAATTCCCTGGGGATGGATAAGAGAAACTTCTTATCCGAATAAACCATTATTCATTCCGGATGTTTCTAATGTAGTTAAACCTTTACAGCAAAGACATTTATTAAAAAAGTGGCATGAATTTCTTCAATATGAAAAGATTAATCATCTTCCAACCCCTCCACCTTCAAACAAACCTTTAAACCCTGATATTTTGAAGAAAATTGGTTTGTATCCGAAAAAAGGAGTTTTGAAAGCGGGTGGCGAAATAAGTTATAACCTTGTTTTAAAACAAGCTAAACGAGGTAATCTTTCATCCTGGAATGATCGTAGCATCGTTCCACATATTTCTGTTCATAATGGAAAGTTTGTCATCTTAAACCAAAGTCCCATTTTTCGACCCGGCTTTGGTAAGGAAATGAAAATTCAGCAAACTGGACTTTTTATATAAGAAACTATAAGTGTGTTCAAAAAAGGATCAAGTCGACTAAAGGGGCTGACGTTCTGTCAGCATACATCCGTGTTGTGGAGAAGAGGTGTTGGTATTTAGTCGAAGGGCCTTTATCTCGCAGTGACATTTGAACATCCTCTATAAGAACTGTTTAGAAAGGAATTTTATTGTGAATGCAGCAGAACGAATGATTCAACACTTACAAGCAGAAGATATTGTAGAAGCTGAAAAACAATTAGAACTAGTCATTTCAAAGGGAACAGATGAGGAAAAATTATTATCTGCTGAGGAATTGGCAAGGTTTGGTTATTTATCGGAATCGAAAGAATTATATGAAAGTTTATTGCAGACCTATCCTGAAGAAAGTGAGCTTAAACTGCGTTTAGCAGAATTAAGCATTGAAATGAATGACGATGAGCAAGCATATGCTTACTTAGAGACAATTACAACAGATGACCCTGAATATGTTTCGGCGCTTTTAATAGAGGCTGACTTATACCAAATGCAGGGGTTATATGAAGTAAGTGAACATAAACTTTTACTTGCCAAAGAACGTTTACCACAGGAGCCTGTTATTGATTTTGCTTTGGGAGAATTGTATATGACGCAAGGTCGTTTCTTAGAAGCTTCAAGATATTACACACTTTTATTGGAGAAGGAAGAGGTCGAGTTTGCGGGCATGAATGTTCACTCACGGATGGCGGAAGCTTTGAGTGCAGGGGGAGCTTTTGAGGAAGCTTTGCCATTTTATCAAAAAGCATTGGATCGAAAAGTGGAGGCAGATACACTTTTTGGTTATGGGTTGACATCCTTCCAAGTCGGGCAACATTTTTTAGCCATTAAAGCATTTAAGCAACTTAGGGAGCTTGATCCTGATTATCTTTCCCTTTACCTCTACTTAGCTAAAAGTTTTGAACATGAGGAGCAACTAGAGGAAGCACTAGAAGCAGTGCAAGCAGGGATCGAACTGGACGAATTTAATAAAGATCTAATTTTTTATGCCGGAAAGCTATCATTAAAGGTTGGAGAAGAAGTTCAAGCCGAGAGCTATTTCAGAAATGCACTTGCATTAGACCCTGAATTTATCGAGGCTGCAACAACTTTAAACAAGCTGCTACTTCATCAGGAAAGGTATGAGGATGTTCTGGAAATAGCAGAACTGTTTATTCAAGAAGGGGGCATCGAACCACAATTTTATTGGGATTCGGCTATCAGCTTTCAATCGCTTGAAAAATATAAAGAAGCATTAAAACAGTATGAGCTCGCATATAATGATTTTAAAAATAATCAAAGCTTCTTAAAAGATTATGGGTACTTTTTATTAGAAGAAGGAAGAAAATCCGAAGCAGTCAATGTTTTTAAACAATTGGCAAACATAGAACCAACAAATGAGGAATGGATTTCTATTTTAGAAAGGCTGACTGAAGAATAGTCTGAATCGCAGAGGAGGGATATTAAATGGAAACCCCTGTATCTGTCAACGAGAAGAAGGAATTTATCCGCTGGTTTCTAAATCGTTATCAACTAAAAAGAAGGGAGTCTGTTTGGATTCTAAATTATCTGATGAGTCATGAGAAGCTTCTGCAAAAAGTTCATTTCGTTGAAGATGCACAATTTTGCCCTAGAGGACTTGTGATGTCTACGCATTGTTCAAGGGACGTGCCTTTTCGTTTTTATAAAGAAAACATTATGACGACAGATGCGGAAAAGTCTTTTCACGATATTAGGTTAAATCGCGATGAAGAGATTTATATTCAGATTAATTTTAGGGCAGCCCATTTATCTTATCAATATGCTGCTGTGTTGGAAGAAAATCCATATATTCAAACAAAGGTCCTGTTAACAGAGAAGGATAAAAAGTATGCTGAGGATTTTTTATCGCAAAGTATTCTATTGCATCAAAAAGAAAAATTACAAAAAGAAATTGATGCTGCTTTAGATCAGCGAGATCAATCCAAATTCGAACAGCTTGTTCAACAACTAAATCATTTGCAGAAATCTAAAACGCCTTCTTCTTAAGAGAAGGCTTTTTAGGTTTGTCTAGTGTTTGGATCTAGCTCCAGCACGGCGCGAATTTAGCCTTTCTTCCTAGTTCAAGGCGCTCGCGCTCTACTATTAGCATGCCTAATCCTGTACAAGCAATTAATATGAATGATAAAATACAAATAAGAACATATTAGAAAAGAGGGTATATTTTTGAAGTGGAATGTGAAAGATGTTGAACTTTTTATTCGCGAAAAAGAGTATGTTGATACGGCTCTTATTCCTCTACTACCCGTAGATTTTGGTGCAAATATGAAACGAGCAGCAGAGCAAGGTGAGTTTATTCAATTGCTTTCTATGCATCTTGAAAGACAGTTTAAAGGAAGATTGGTTTTATTGCCATCGATTACTTACCTTCAAGAGCCAGAGGTTGAAGGGGAGATATTATCATCGTGGAGAGTTCAGGCTAAGGAAGGCGGTTTTAGTCACGTTTTCTTTTTAACAGCAGATAAACGCTGGAATTCTCTTGGAGAAGAAGAATTGGGATCTTTTTTTTATGTCCCGAGCATTCCTCTCGAACATATGGAAGAACAATATAAGCATGCGGCAATGGAAGACCAACTAAAATCTTTAATTCCCAAAATGATTAAAAATTGGGGGTGAAGAAAAAGTGTTATGAATTTGCCACATTGTTGACAATGTTTGCCTTCCTATATGATTGACCTCTCGCGTTTATTGATATATCATAATGATGTCCTAGTTTGAATAATGTGCATGAATTGTCCGTTGGACTTACCTTACTGACAGAGGGGGGGATAAGGATGAGCAAGAATCCTGTAACAAGACGTCAATTTTTAAGCTATACTCTCACCGGAGTTGGTGGTTTCATGGCAGCTGGAATGCTGATGCCAATGCTTCGTTTCGCTATTGATCCAGTTTTACAAGTAGAAGCATCTGGTGACTTCAGAATGACAGACAAGAAAATAGCCGATATAACGGCAGATCCAGTTCGTGTCGATTTTGAATATGATCAAGTTGATGCATGGTATGAATCAAAAGTTACGAACTCAGCATGGGTTTACAAAGATGATGCTGGCGAGATTGTTGCGCTGTCACCAATTTGTAAACATTTAGGCTGTACGGTTAACTGGGAAGGAAGCGATAAACATCCTGACATGTTCTATTGCCCTTGCCATGGCGGCCTCTATGAAAAAAATGGGAAAAACGTTCCAGGAACTCCGCCAAGAGGGCCTTTGGATGCTTATCCAACACAAGAAAAAGATGGCTTTTTGATGCTGGGAACACCTGTTGAAAATCCATTCGTCAAAAAATAGTAAAGGAGGCTAATATCTTGCTAAATAAGATGTACGACTGGATTGACGAGCGTATGGATATTACGCCGATATGGAGAGACATTGCGGATCATGAAGTGCCTGAGCATGTAAACCCTGCTCATCATTTTTCTGCTTTTGTTTACTGTTTTGGCGGATTGACATTTTTCATAACCGTTATACAAATCCTTTCAGGTATGTTTTTAACGATGTATTATGTACCTGATATTAAAAACGCTTGGGAATCCGTATTTTATTTGCAAAATCAAGTTGCTTTCGGACAAATTGTTCGTGGTATGCACCATTGGGGTGCAAGTCTTGTTATTGTCATGATGTTCTTACATACATTGCGCGTATTTTTCCAAGGAGCTTACAAAAAACCGCGTGAGCTAAACTGGGTAGTTGGTGTACTTATCTTTTTCGTTATGCTTGCACTTGGCTTGACCGGTTACTTGCTTCCTTGGGATATGAAAGCTTTGTTTGCTACAAAAGTAACACTTGATATTGTTGAATCTGTTCCACTTGTTGGAATGCATTTGAAAACGTTAATTGCTGGAGATCCTACAATTGTTGGTGCTCAGACATTAACACGTTTCTTTGCAATCCATGTATTTTTCCTGCCAGCTGCACTTATCGCCTTAATGGCAGCTCACTTTATTATGATTCGGAGACAAGGTATTTCTGGACCATTGTAAAAAAATTAACAAAATGCACATAAAGGAGGGGACAGAATGCATCGTGGAAAAGGAATGAAATTTGTTGGTGATTCCCGTATTTCGGCAACACGGAAGTCGAATTTACCAAAAGACTATTCCGAATATCCGGGAAAAACGGAAGCTTTCTGGCCGGACTTTCTTTTGAAAGAGTGGCTAGTAGGGGCTGTTTTCTTAATTGGATTTTTATGTCTAACTGTAGCTCATCCAAGTCCATTGGAAAGAATTGCAGATCCTACTGATACAGGATACATACCGGTTCCTGACTGGTATTTTATGTTTTTGTATCAGCTGATTAAATATACTTATGCTTCAGGCCCTTATAACGTAATAGGTACTTTAGTTATTCCTGGTCTTGCATTTGGCGCTCTTACTCTTGCTCCATTTCTTGATCGCGGGCCAGAACGTCGTGCATCTAAAAGACCTTTTGCAACAGGTTTTATGCTACTAGCTTTTGCGGGTGTTTTCTATCTTACTTGGGAAGCAGCAGCCAACCATGACTGGGCAGCAGCAAAGGCTCAAGGAGCAATTGAAGAAAAAGTAGATGTTGAAATTGACAAGGAATCTGAAGGTTATCAAGTTTATTCAGCACAAAGCTGTATAAATTGCCACGGGGAAAATCTAGAGGGTGGTCCTGCAGCTCCAGCGCTTGTTGACACTGGTCATTCAGTTGATGAAGTGAAAGACATTGCCCATAATGGAATTGGAACGATGCCCGCTGATCAATATGACGGTTCAGAGGAAGATCTTGACAAGCTTGCTGACTTTATTGCAAACTTGAAAAGTG
The DNA here is from genome assembly GCF_018333015.1 of Bacillus sp. J14TS2. Classification (NCBI taxonomy): domain Bacteria; kingdom Bacillati; phylum Bacillota; class Bacilli; order Caryophanales; family Bacillaceae; genus Bacillus; species Bacillus sp. J14TS2. The sequence goes on from NZ_BORE01000002.1 coordinate 21,026, forward strand.
AAGAAGAATAATAAGTAATTCATAATAGCCGGCGAATAGCCGGCTTTCTTTCTGTACATTAAACACTCGGAGGAATATTGCTAGTGAGCTTTGTATATCTTATTTTAAGAAACCGCTTATTTTTATGGATGTTGTTGATTATTAATATTTTGGGAACAATTTATGGCTATATTTGGTATGGATATCAATTGTCCGAAACGCCTGCTATTTTTATTCCATTTGTTCCAGATAGTCCAACCGCAAGTCTATTCTTTGTTTTTGTTTTAATAGCTTTTCTTTTAAAAAGAAATTGGCCATTATTTGAAGCTTTGGCCTTAATCACGCTCGTTAAGTATGGAGTTTGGGCTGTCGTGATGAATATCCTGACTTTAAAGGTAACAGGCGATCTGCCTTGGGAAGGGTATATGTTAATGGTTTCCCATGGAGCAATGGCACTCCAAGGACTGCTATATGCAATGTTCTATAAAATGAAATGGTGGCATGTAACGGTTGCGGCTATTTGGACCTTGCATAATGATGTCATTGATTATGTGTACATGCAGTATCCTGTCTACCCTGGATTAGAGGGATATATTAACCATATTGGCTATTTTACTTTCTGGTTAAGTATCCTCACTATTGGGATCGCGTATTATTTCGCCCGTCAATATCTGCAAAATCGAACGCTCACGATTTACTAAATTTCAATCCTATATGGTCTAATCTTGTCCTTTTCATCATACAGATAACAGTAGTATGAGGAGGGACAAGGTATGAAATTTAAAGTTGTTATCCTTCTGTTCGCTTGCATAATCCTTTTTGGCCATTCCGTATTGGCAAAATCGCAAACGGCAATGCAAGAACTCAATCACATAGCCGATGAGGCATTACAGCTGACAAAATTTGGCCGATTTGAAGAAGCAAAGAATCTACTAGAACAATTTGGAGATACTTTTGCGAAGCAAGGAACTAAACCGGAATCTTTAACAATGGATGAATTACGTGTAGTCACTGCTGTTCACTATGAGGCATTAAATGCATTAACAAGTGTTACATTAAGCCATGAAGATAGAGTCAAGCGAGTAACGTCATTTCGCTTGGCGACAGATGCTGTTACCTCTCAATATCAACCGTTATGGTTTGGGATGGAAGATAACATTCTGGGGTCCTTTCAAAATGTGAAAAATGCCGCTTTGGAAGGAGATAAAGTTTTATATAACGAAGAATTAAATGATTTTCTCACGAAATATGCAGTGATCCTACCGAGTTTGAAAATCGATTTATCTGTCGAGAAAGTTCAAAAAGTAGACTCGAGAATTACTTATTTGGATCGGAATCGTTCTTCTTTTTCTGAACAAAGCTGGTTACAAGAATTAGATCAAATTGAAGCCGATCTTAAAAGTCTCTTTTCTGGAACACAAAAAGATGATACAGATCCTTCCATTTGGTGGGTTATCATGATGACAGGTGGAATTATTATCACGACTTTATCTTATGTAAGTTGGAAACAATATAGAGGAGAAAAGAAGTTCAAGAAAAGTTCAAAAAAACGAAGGGTATAAATAATTGACCATTCTTGTCCTTTAGAATAAAATAGAAGTATCTCAATATGATATGGAGGATATAAATGGTACAGTATCTGATTTATTTGGCCATTATTATTTTAATACCGATTTGGGCGCAAATGAAAGTGAAGAGCACCTATACTCGATTTTCCAAAGTTCCAACTTCAGCAGGGATGAGTGGGGCAGAGGTAGCTAGAAGGATTCTGGATGCGAATGGACTTTCAAATGTAGCAGTTGTAGAAACAAAAGGGGTTTTAAGTGATCACTATAATCCCATGAAAAAGACTGTTCATCTTTCTCCGGAAAACTACCGTAAGCATTCTGTGGCTGGTGCTGCAATAGCTGCCCATGAGGTTGGACATGCTATCCAAGATAAAGAGGGATATGCAGCATTACGTTTCCGACATGCTTTAGTACCGTTAGCAAATATAAGTTCAAATATGGCATGGTTCTTTATTTTAGCCGGTATCTTCTTTACAGCTCTTTCTCAGTTGATGCTTGTGGGGATTATTCTGATGGCTGTTGGTGTTCTATTCCAAATCGTCACCTTACCCGTCGAATTTAACGCTTCATCAAGGGCGATGAATCAAATTGTGACATTAGGAATTATTAATAACGAAGAAGAGCGCGATGCAAAAAAGGTTCTAAATGCCGCGGCTATGACTTATGTAGCTGCTGCGGCTGTTGCAGTCCTTGAACTATTAAGATTGATCTTAATATATACAAGCGCTAGAGACTAGTGATTTAAACCCGGAGATTCCGGGTTTTTCCTTTGAACTGGAATAAATGTTTTTTTGATATGGGCGCCTTGCGCTTTTCTTGTGGTTAAGGAAACTATAAAATTCTTGGCTTGTGGATAAGTTGTAATTTTGAGTTTTGTCATCCAGCTCCAGCGCCTAGCCCCTCGAGGTCAAATAACCCTGAACCTATGAAGGGAAAAAGCCCCTTCCTAGGTTCAGGAACATTTGCTTGTCGGGGCTGATCAAGGCGCTTGCGCTTTTGTTCTGGTTTAGGAAATTATAAAATTGTAGCTTGTGGATAACTGCTTACCTTGCGGTTGATGTCTAGCTCCAGGCGCCATCGGCTCGAGGTCAAATAACCTGAGACAATGAAAGGCAAAGAACGCCTTTCTTTGTCTCAGAACATTTGCTTGTCACCGATAGGCGGGCGCCTTGCGCTTTTCTTGTTATTTGTTAAACTATTTAAAATAAGATTTATATTAGTTAAAGGGGTATGAGATGTTGAAAGATTATCGAAATACATTGGAAGAATATCGTCAAAATAATTTAGATCGCGCAAGATTACTTATTAAATGTCCAGACCAGCCAGGAATTGTTGCTACAGTTTCAACATTCTTACAAACACATGGTGCAAACATTCTTGAATCAAGTCAATATTCTGAAGATCCTGTAGGAGGAAACTTTTTTATCCGGATGGAATTTGCTTGCCCAAAATTAACGGAAAAGAAAGCGAAAATAGAAGCAGAGTTTGCTGAGATTGGCTCTCGTTTCAATATGAAATATGAGTTTCGTTATGTAAGTTCCCTTAAAAAAACCGCCATTTTTGTATCGAAGGAACCACATTGCTTAAGAGAGTTATTGTGGGAATGGCAAAATGGAGATGTAATGATGGATATCTCCTGTATCATTAGTAACTATGAGGATTCACGAGAATTAGCGGCATCACTAGGAATTCCCTTTTACTATATCCCGGCAAACAAAGAAATCCGAAATGAAGTGGAAGAGAAACAACTGAAGATTTTAAAGGATCATGGTATAGAGTTAATTATCTTAGCAAGATATATGCAAATCTTAACACCAAATTTTGTTTCCCATTATCCAAAACAAATCATCAATATCCATCATTCGTTTTTACCTGCATTTATTGGAGCAAGACCGTACGAAAAAGCGTTTGCCCGTGGAGTTAAATTGATTGGCGCAACTTCGCATTACGTGACAAACGATCTAGATGAGGGCCCGATTATTGAGCAAGGGGTAGAACGAGTGAATCACCGAGACCAAGTACAAGATTTAAAGAAAATTGGTAAAAACATTGAACGAAGTGTATTAGCACGCGCTGTTAAATGGCACTTGCAAGATCGAGTCATTGTAACAGGTAATAAGACGATTGTTTTTGATTAATACATTTGAAAAAAACCTTACCCATTTTATTTGTGGGAAGGTTTTTTTCATAATATAAAGTGGTTTGAAGGGATGTTATGCAATCTTAAAGGCTACACATCGAGTGGTCTTTTATTCTCATCCAAAGTAAATCCTTCTCCCATTACATCATGGACAGTCGTTACGGAAACAAAAGCGGCAGGGTCAACAGCATTAACGAGCTTTTTTAAATGGACGATTTCATTTCGGGCAACAACACAATAGAGAATTTCTTTCTCATGCTTTGTGAATGAGCCATAACCTCTTAGAACGGTTACTCCGCGCCCCATGCGCATCAAAATCTCACTCGCAATATCGTCATGCTTGTTTTCCGATATAATGAATACGCCTTTTGCTGCATAGGATCCTTCTTGAATAAAATCAATCACTTTGGCTGCTACAAAAACGGCTACCAAGGTGTACATTGCCTCAATATGATCTAAATAAGTTAATAATGAGATGGTAATCACGATAGCATCAAACATGAACATTGTTTTTCCCATACTATAACCTTTATATTTCAAAAATAGTCGAGCAATAATGTCAACACCGCCGGTTGTTCCCCCATATCGAAAGATGATTCCTAAACCAATTCCAATAAAAACACCGGCAAATAAAGCAGCCAAAAACATATCATTATTTAAAGGAATTGTAAAATGGAATCTTTGAAAAATAAATAAAAAGACTGAAACAGCGACAGTACCAATTAGAGTATAAGTAAATGGTTTTGGTCCAAGGAGCTTCCAACCAATAAAAAATATTGGAATATTCAAGACTAAGTTGGAAATAGATGGATCGATTTCAAAAACAAAATACAGTAAAAGTGTGATTCCAGTAAAACCACCTTCAGCTAAATTGTTCTGCATATTGAAATGAACGAGTCCAAACGAGAAAATTGCTGCGCCAAATAAGATAAGCACCACATTTTTAGTTTTTATACCAAACATGATTTTTGCCCCCAAGCATATACTGAAGTCTATAAATTTATCGCAACATGAGAAAAAATCTCGCTGAATGAAGTTTCTTTTTATATTATGTAAGCTCATCTATTATAATCATTGTGTTCTTAGGATGCAAAAATAAAGGGAAGTACAGATAGCAAATAGCTCAGGATCCAAGCGGTAATATTTGTATATAAAAAAAGAATTCGATAATATAAAGTGAAGCATCTTAAGATGTATTAGTTAATCATTCCCCTTTGTCTGCCATCATAAGCGTAAATGAAATGGCTGGGCAGATTTCAATTGTGATCATATTGGAAAGGTTGATTTATATGAGTAATCAAAAAACAATACAAGCATTGCAAAAAGAAGTTGATGATTATATCAGCCAATTTAAAGAAGGATATTTTAGTCCACTGGCTTTAACGGCACGATTAACAGAAGAGTTAGGCGAATTAGCTCGTGAGATTAATCATTATCATGGTGAGAAGCCAAAGAAATCTTCGGAAGAAGAAAAAACAATAGAGGAAGAATTAGGTGATGTATTATTTGTGATGATATGCATGGCTAATTCGTTAGATATTGATTTACAAAGTGCTCATGATCGAGTGATGAAAAAATTTAATACGCGGGACAAAGATAGATGGACAAAAAAAGAGGGGGAAATCCAATGACTGATTTTATTAAGATTGTAGTTGCAGGACCACGGGGAAGGATGGGACGAGAAGCAGTCAAGCTTGTAGAAGAAACAGAAAACTTCCAACTAGTGGCCGTGATTGATCATCGACATAATGGAATGAAGTTAGCGGATATTTTGGAAACATCGCAATCACAGGTAAAAGTATACACAGACATAGAGGAATGCTTTCAAAATGAGCAAGCCGATGTTCTTATTGATTTAACGACACCTGAAACCGGCTATTTACATACGAAAACAGCTTTAACCTATGGCGTTAGACCTGTAGTCGGCACAACTGGATTTTCTCAAGAGGAATTATCAGAGCTCAAAAGCTTAGCGGAAGCAAAAGGACTAGGGTGTATTATTGCTCCAAATTTTGCAATTGGTGCCATCTTAATGATGAAATTTTCACAAATGGCCAGTAAATACTTTCCTGATGTTGAAATTATGGAAATGCATCATGATCAGAAATTAGATGCACCATCGGGGACTGCAGTGAAAACAGCAGAAATGATCAAAGAAAATCGCCCATCTCATCGCCAAGGACATGAAGATGAAAAAGAAACAATCGATGGTGCAAGAGGTGCGGACTATGATGGAATGCGAATTCATAGTGTTCGTCTTCCAGGCTTGATTGCTCATCAACAAGTATTATTTGGTGCGGAAGGACAAACTCTTACTTTGCGTCACGATTCTTATAATCGCGCATCGTTTATGTCAGGTGTAAAAGTTTCCGTAGAAACAATTATGTCTTTAGATACGTTAGTATATGGTTTAGAGCATATTCTTGTATAAAGCGGGACTGTTGAAGTGAGGACACCCTCACTTCCCATTCTGATTTCTGCTCGAATTCTTGCAAGGGAAATATTACTACCAGTTGATTCGAGGAAAAGAAATTTGGAATAAGTTAGAGAAGGGGGAATAGAAGGTATGAATGAACAAGGGATAGATGTCCTTGCTTTCGGTGCCCATGCCGACGATGTTGAGATCGGGATGGGTGGATCATTAGCGAAATGGGCAAAGGAGAAGAAGGAAATCGTTATATGTGACTTGACAGAAGCTGAGCTATCATCAAATGGAGATGTTATTACTAGACGAGATGAAGCTGAGAAAGCGGCCAGTTTGCTTGGTGTGCGGGAAAGATTAAATCTTAAATTTCCTGATCGTGGGTTGAGTATAGAAGATAAGCATATACGAGAAATGGTACAAGTGATACGCGAATATAAGCCTAAGGTTATTTTTGCGCCATATTATAAAGATCGGCATCCCGATCATGAACATTGTGCACAACTGGTGACGGAGGCTTTTTTTTCAGCGGGCATTAGAAAATATCTAGTTGCAGGTGATGCAAAGGCTCATAAACCTACTTTTTTATATCACTATATGATTAACGGTTTTGCAACACCTACTTTTATGCTGGATATTACCAATCACATAGAACAAAAGATTCAAGCTCTTCAAATGTATCAGTCACAGTTTTTTCAGGCGGAGAAAGGGGTCCAAACACCCCTAACAGAAGGATATATTGAAACAGTAACAGCAAGAGAAAAATTATTTGGAAAAGAAGTGGGCGTTTCTTTTGCAGAGGGGTTTGTGGCCAATAAACCACTATTATTACATGAGGATTTATTTGGTGAGAAATTATGAAAATTGGTATAACGTGTTATCCAACTGTTGGTGGTTCTGGTGTAATAGCAACGGAACTAGGGCAATTATTGGCTGAAAGAGGACATGAGATTCATTTTATAACTTCTAATGTACCGTTCCGTTTAAATGTTCTACATCCCAATATATTTTTTCATCAAGTATCGGTTAATCAATATTCTGTTTTTCAATACGCCCCTTATGATATTGCTTTGGCAAGTAAAATGGCTGAGGTGATAAGAAGAGAAGAGCTTGATCTCCTGCATGTTCACTATGCAATTCCTCATGCGGTTTGTGCCATCTTAGCAAAACAAATGGTTGATCGCGATGTTAAAATTGTGACGACTTTACATGGCACAGATATTTCTGTGCTTGGGTATGATCCTACTTTGGTTGAAGCGATTAAATTTGGAATAGAAAAATCGGACGCCGTAACAGCTGTATCACAGGCTTTAAAAATGCAGACAAATGATTTGATCCATCCTGATAAAGAAATACGTGTTATTCATAATTTTATTGATGAGCGAGTGTATCATAAGGTGAATTCGGAGAAATTAAAAGAAGCTTACGGCATTCATCCACATGAGAAGGTATTGATTCATGTTTCTAATTTTCGCCCGGTTAAAAGAGTCGATGATGTTATTTCAGCGTTTGCGAGAATTGCTAAAGAAGTACCTGCTAAACTTCTGCTAATCGGTGATGGACCGGAGAAGTCAAATTTATGTCATTTAACAAAAGAGTTGGACATTGAAGACAAAGTATTATTTTTAGGAAAACAAGATCATTTGGAAGAATTATACTCAATCAGCGATCTTATGCTGCTGCTTTCAGAAAAAGAAAGTTTTGGATTAGTAGCATTAGAAGCAATGGCCTGTGGTGTCCCCTGTATTGGAACGAATATCGGTGGGATTCCGGAAGTGATTATGGATAATTTTAATGGATTTCTTTGTGATATCGGAGACGTAGAATCGATCGCGGAAAAAGCGATTTTAATCTTGACGGATCCGACTCTGTACAATCAACTTTCGGAAAATGCGACCATTACCCCTGAAAAATATTTCCCTTCGCATATGATTGTGGAGCAATATGAGCAGTTGTATCAATCTTTTACCCAAAAGGTAAAATAAGGAGTTTATGATGATGGACAGATTATTCATCCAGGCAAAGCCAATCATTCATCGACTAAAGGAAGCGGGCTATGAGGCATATTATGTTGGTGGAGCAGTGAGAGATTATATCCTTAAAAGGGAAATTCATGATATCGATATTGCGACTTCAGCCACTCCAATGGAAGTAAAATCCATTTTTTCTTCTACGGTGGATGTTGGGATCGAACATGGAACGATATTGGTTATTCACGAAGGACGGGGGTATGAAGTCACGACATTTCGGGCTGAAGCCAGATATGTTGATTTTCGTAGACCTGAAAGTGTCTCTTTTATTCGTTCTTTAAAAGATGATTTAAGGCGCCGAGATTTTACGATCAATGCAATGGCTATGGATGAAGAAGGAATCATCAAGGACCCCTTCAATGGCAGAGAAGCGATTGAAAAGCGCTGTATAAAAACTGTTGGCTCCGCAACAGAACGATTTGGCGAAGATGCTCTAAGGTTAATGAGGGCCATACGCTTTGTCAGCCAGCTTGGCTTTAAACTCGATTCAAGGACGGAAGAAGCATTAATCCAACAAGCTCCATTACTCCAAAATATTGCTATAGAAAGAATTTTATTAGAGATGGAGAAACTTTTAAAAGGAAAAAAAGTAAAACGCGCTTTAAAAATAGCAAGAAAATCCAAATTAAATCATTATTGGCCTGCTATTTTTAATCAAGATTATATAATCGATCAGCTCATCGAAATGCCTATAGAGGAATTAACTCTTATGGAACGATGGTTACTAGCGTTGTATTTAGAAAAAGCGGAAGAACCTCAAAAACAATTAAAAAAGTGGAAAATGCCGACAAAAGAAATAAAGAAGCTACAACGAGCATTATCATTTTTGACCTGGCGAATGAAAAATAAATGGACAAATGTCCAACTTTACCGAGCAGGTAAGGAGATTGCAGGGATGGTTGAGAAGGTAGTTTGTGTTTTACAAGATAAAAGCCCTCATTTAGTAACAGCTATAATCTATGAACAGTTTGCTGAATTTCCAATTACGGACCGTTCGCAATTGGCCATTACTGGAACAGATGTGTTGAAATGGACGCAAAAAGCGCCGGGTGCATGGATAAGTCAATTATTGAATCAACTGGAAGAGGAGATTCTTAATCAAAGAATTCCAAATGAACGGGAAATGATTCGGGGGTGGGTGAAGGCGTGGGAAAATCCATCAAGCAACAAATATTCGAAGCATTAGCTGAAGCGGAGGGGCAATATTTATCAGGTCAACATCTTGCCGATCTAATTGGTTGCTCTAGAACGGCCATTTGGAAACAAATAGAGGAACTGAGAAAATCAAGCATTGAAATTGAGGCTGTTCGAAAAAAAGGTTACCGTTTAATTCATTTACCAGATGGGCTTACGGAAAATGAAATTTTATACGGACTCGAAGCAACTATACTGGGAAAAAAAGTGATTCATTTGGAAACAACTACTTCCACTCAGGAAATTGCTCATCAAGAGGCAGCTAAAGGTGCGCCTGAGGGCACGCTGATCATTTCTGAAGAACAAACAAGTGGGAGGGGAAGAATGTCACGTGTATGGCATTCTTCTAAACAAAAAGGGATATGGATGAGTTTAATTTTACGACCAATCGTACCTTTAGAAAAAGCACCACCATTTACACTCATTACCGCCATTGCTGTAGCGAAAGCGATTGAGGACCTGTTTGAGCTAGAACCTGAAATAAAATGGCCAAATGACCTATTATTGAATGGCAAAAAGATTACAGGCATTTTAACGGAATTACAAGGAGAAGCAGATCAAGTCAATTATTTAATTATTGGCATGGGAATCAATGTGAACCAGGATATTCAAGATTTTCCTAATGAATTACAGGATAAAGTAACTTCTTTATTTATTGAGTCTGGGAAAAGAATAAAGAGAAAAATAATTGTTCAACGTATTTTGAAGAATTTAGAGAAATATTATTTGATTTACATAGAAAAAGGCTTCGCACCCCTGAAGATTATTTGGGAAGAATATGCCATCAGTATTGGAAAAGTAATAACGGCCCAAACGAGCAGGGAAAAGATAACAGGCATTGCCGAGGGAATCACAAACGACGGAGTGCTTCTGATTCGCGATGAAAATGGTCAAGTTCATTCTATTTATTCAGCAGATATTTTCATTCATTAATGGTCAGATGGAAAAGAGTTTGTTATAATTTAATTGGGCAGTATCTAAACGAACTGCACCTACAAATATAATGATTTTGGATTTAGCTCCAGTAACTAAAAGTGAGCTACTCTACAATCTGCCTTGATCCATTTTGTGACTGGGACAGAGGACCTGTGAATAATGAATGAGAGATGTAAGAGTCCTTCTGCCTATTTGCAGAGGACTCTTTTGTTAATTGATGGTAATCTCGCAATTCATTACGGTATCCTCGGACAAAAAAGGAGGAGACGAAATGAAGAAGACAACAGATTTTCAGCAAATGAAACAAGCGAAAGAAAAAATTGCTATGGTGACGGCTTATGATTTTCCGCAAGGCAAACTGGCTGAAAAGGCGGAAGTTGATTTAGTGCTTGTCGGAGATTCTTTAGGTATGGTGGTTTTAGGTTATGATTCGACTGTACCTGTGACCTTGGATGATATGATTCATCATACAAAAGCGGTTAAAAGAGGAGCAAGTGATACGTTTATTGTCGCAGATTTGCCGTTTATGACTTATCATGTGAGCAAAGCGGAAGCAATGAAATCAGCTGCAATGCTTATGCAAAAAGGTGGAGCACATGCGATTAAAGTTGAAGGGGGCGGCGAGGTCATCGAAACGATCCGTGCTTTAACGACAGCTGGGGTTCCTGTAATGGCGCATTTAGGGCTTACTCCGCAAACAGCCGGTGTTTTGGGTGGTTTCAAAGTACAAGGAAAAACCGCCGAAGCTGCATCGCTCTTAGTTGAAGAAGCCAAAAGATGTGAAGAGGCTGGGGCATTTGCTCTTGTGCTTGAATGTATTCCCAAGCAACTAGGGCAGATTGTAACTGAGAGTATTTCAATTCCGACCATTGGCATAGGTGCGGGAAATGAAACAGATGGTCAGGTGCTTGTTCTTCATGATCTCATTAATTTTGGCGTTGATCGTGTCGCGAAGTTTGTGAGACAATATGGTGATGTAAATCAAGTCCTTGAAACTGGCATTCGAGATTATATAGAAGATGTTAAGCAAGGTACGTTTCCATCTGAGAAACATTCATTTACGATGAATGAACATGAGCTCGAATTATTATATGGAGGAAAATAGCATGGAGATTTTCACCACGAAAAAAGCATTGCAAAAGCATATACAGCATGTCATAACAAGTGGAAAGTCTATAGGATTTGTTCCCACAATGGGGTCTTTACATGAGGGACATTTAACTTTGGTTGAAAAGTCCGTTGCGGATAATGATTGTACAGTCATGAGTATTTTTGTGAATCCGCTCCAATTTGGGCCCAAGGAAGATTTTCATGCTTATCCAAGGAATCACGACCAAGATCAAAGTCTAGCTGACAGAGCTGGTGTCGATATTTTATTTATCCCGGATGTTGCAGAAATGTATGACCAAGAACGTTCATTTAAAATAGATGTACTGCAACGAACGGATCAGCTTTGTGGGAAAAGTAGGCCTGGGCATTTTGACGGTGTTGCCACGATTTTAATGAAATTATTTCATCTTGTTAGTCCTGACCGAGTGTATTTTGGGTTAAAAGATGCTCAACAAATATCAGTGGTAGATGCACTGATTCACTATTTTGATTTCCCAATTGAGCTGGTTGCTGTTGATACGGTGAGGGAACATGACGGCTTAGCTAAAAGCTCTCGAAATGTGAATTTAACTAGCCTAGAACGTAAAGAAGCTCCTTCTCTATACAGGGCTTTACGAATCGGTGAGCAACTCATTAGTCAAGGTGAAAGAAACATAGCGAATGTTACAAAAGAGATTCATCATCATATAGAAAAACATACAAGCGGAAAAATCGACTATATCGAGCTCCTGCGATTTCCAGAATTGCAGCCAGTACAAATGATTGAAGGGAAAGTGATTATTGCGATAGCGGTCCAATTTTCCAAAGCACGGTTAATTGATAATATGATTTTGAATGTTGAGAGGTAAGGAGAGGATTAGATGTTCCGGACAATGATGAACGGAAAAATTCATAGAGCGACTGTAACGGAAGCGAATTTAAATTATGTTGGCAGCATTACGATTGATCGGGATATTCTCGATGCTGTTGATATGGTTGCAAATGAAAAAGTACAAATCGTGAATAACAATAACGGGGCACGATTTGAAACATATATTATTGAAGGAGAAAGAGGTTCTGGTGTTATTTGTGTAAATGGGGCAGCAGCGCGCCTCGTTCAACCTGGTGATATTATTATCATTATCTCCTATGCGCTTATTGCAACAGATCAATTGCGCACCCATCAACCGAAAATAGCGATTATGACGGAAGATAACCAAATTAAAGAATTGATTCATCATGAACCAGAGTCAACTTTTTGTTAGTTGCTTCTGTAGCTTGCCAGTCCTTGGGAATAAAGGGACTGGTTTTTTTGATCAAACTCTAGCGCATAGCCCAAGAGGCTCGTAGGATACGAATCCAGCGGCGATCCAGGATATACTAGTGTATAGGGGGTGGAGATCACCGTTTGAGTCTGCCGCTAGGACGGTCTAAACTAAGCCTTTCTTACTGAATAAGCCGTTTGTGTTTTCTTACCATGAATAGAAAGATATGGTACAATGATGAAGATCAAGTAGAGGTATTAGTGCCCGCTAATATTAAAGCGGGATAAAGTATGGGCCAGATTAAAAAAGGTGAGATTAGCATGTCACAAAAATATGTTGTTGTTGATTTAGAAACAACAGGAAATATGTGGGGAAAAGGAGATCGCATTATTCAATTATCCGCAGTCGTGATTCTCGATTCCCAGATCATTGATCAGTATACAACGTTCATTAATCCAGGAATTTCCATTCCACCCTTTATTGCTGAACTAACTGGCATTGAAGATGAAATGGTAGAGGATGCGCCCCATTTTTCCGAGATTGCTGAGAAAATCCAAACGTTACTTCGCGATGCTGTTTTTGTCGCACATAACGTTTTGTTTGATTTAGGATTTTTACGAAAAGAAATGGAAGTGGCAGGGTATTTTAATGTTTTTTCAAACGCCATTGATACAGTAGAGTTAACTAAAATTTTATTACCAGAGTCTCCAAGCTATAAATTATCTGATCTCTCCGATGTCTTAGGCTTTGATCATGATCGTCCTCACCAAGCTGATAGTGATGCCTTAGTCACGGCAGAATTGCTGTTAATGCTTATTGATAGAGCTAAACAATTACCTATCATAACGCTAGAAAAATTAACGGAGCTTGCTTTTTATTTAAAAAGTGATATAGGCCCCTTATTTCATGAACTTTTACGTGAACAAGAAGCAAAGATAGAAAATTTAGCGGACGATTTGGAAGTACATCGAGGCATTGCTCTGAAGAAGAAAAGCAAACCAATTCATAACCAAATCCAAGACCATCATCCATATCCGGTGATAGCGGAAGAAAAAATCCGCTTGCTTTCCCCTCATATAAATGGTTTTCAAGCTAGGGAAATGCAGTTTGATATGATGGACACGATTTATGAAGCCTTTATTGATCAGCAGCATATGGTGGTTGAAGCAGGAACCGGAACTGGAAAGTCATTAGCCTATTTACTACCTGCGCTTTATGTGGCAATTGAAAAGCAACAACCTGTTGTGATCAGTACATATACGACACAAATGCAAGAACAAATATTAAACAATGAAATCAGAAGATTAGCTGAAGCCGTACCATTCCCAATTCAGGCTTGTATTGTAAAAGGTAGAAACCACTATATTCATTTATTAAAATTTGAACAAACTTTACGTGAAAAAGAGAGCCACTCCGATATTGTCCTGACTAAAATGCAAATTTTAGTTTGGCTTACACGAACAGAGACAGGTGACTTAGATGAGCTCAACTTTACTAGTGGAGGTCAATTGTTTAGATACAGAATTCAACATGATGGTTGGTTTACGGATAAAGAAAAGGACGCATGGCTGTCAAGAGATTTCTATCTTTTTGCACGTGAAAAAGCTCAGGAATCCAATATTATTATTACAAATCATTCCATGTTACTTTTGGATACAGAAAAGGAAATTCTGCCGAAATATCAATATGTGATAATAGATGAGGCTCATCATCTTGAACGAACGGCAAGAAATTCCTTTGGTGAAAAATTAGAATATAATTCGGTGAAATATTGGATCGGGCGATTAGGAACATTGGAAAAAGACTTTTTCTTTAAAACGCTAGAGTCACTTATTAAAAGCAAAAAATTAACACCGGCTATACTTTCGATGGAATTAGAACAGGCGATCCTGCAAATGGATGAAGAACTAGATATTTTATACGGCCAATTAGGGAAATTATTAGCTGATTCAAAGCAAAAAAATAAAGGAGTGCAAACGAGAAAAGACTTTTTCCGTATTACGAATGAAATGAAAGAAAAGCGTACATGGCAATCGATTGTCATGTGTGCGGAAAGAGTTTATGATCAACATCGATTGATCAAAAGAGGGTTGGAAGAGCGACTAGTATTAATAAAAGACCATAAAGAAAAACTTACGATTGCCGAACAGGCTTTTATTGAGGAAATGAATAGTTTTATTCGAGAATGGATGGCAATAGGCAAGAGGATAAAAGACATCTTTATTTCCCCTGTGGAAGAAGAAATTCTATGGCTGCAAGGTGATATAAAAGCATTGCCAACAAGTATTACAATTCGAAACGAACCTACGGAAATTGGTCCTTTCTTAAGGGAGCAACTATTTCAGCAAAAAAAGTCGATCGTATTAACATCAGCTACTTTATCTATTCAAGGATCTTTTCACTATTTTTTATATGAGTTGGGACTTACAAAGGATGAGCTGATTCAGAAAATTTATCCATCTCCCTTTAAATTTGAAAAAATGGCTAAGCTTCTAATTCCAACAGATTTACCTGAAATTCGTGGTCAGGCGATGGATCATGATATTGAAATGATTGCCAGTCATCTGTTGGCGATTGCAGAGGTAACCAATGGCAGGATGTTAATTCTATTCACATCTTATGACATGTTAAAGAAGACGTATTATTTGGTAAAAGAGGCAGGGTGTTTGGAAGATTATGCGATTTTAGCGCAAGGAATTTCAGCCGGAAGTAGATCAAGACTCATTAAAAACTTTCAACAATTTCAGAAGGCCATTCTTTTTGGTACTAGTAGTTTTTGGGAAGGTGTAGACATACCTGGAAAAGATCTTTCTTGTCTGATCATCGTAAGGCTTCCTTTTGCACCACCTGATGAACCAGTGACAGAAGCAAAGTATGAAAAGATAAAGGAAAAAGGGATGAATCCTTTTACTACTTATGCCTTACCTCAAGCGGTACTCCGCTTTAAACAAGGATTTGGGAGATTGATACGCGGTGAAGAAGATCGTGGTGTTGTGGTTGTATTTGATAAACGGTTAGATACAACTTCATACGGGAAGGTATTTTTACAATCCATCCCACTGATCCCAATTGAGAGAGGACCGCTGCCTGTCATATTGGATGAGATCCAGCAATGGCTTGAATGAGGCTGTAGGATTTCTACAACCTCAATCATGTGGGCTAAAATTTATTTTAAAACGCAAAATCCATCATCTTTCAACAAAAATCCTGTTATAATGATGGGAGACATTGCTTACCTAGTAGTATGACCTTTTTATGGAGTGATATGATGACATTTTTTATGCGCAATAATCATGTAAAAAGGAAAAATGTAAAGGAATGATGGTAGTGAGAGGGCTCGTATGAAAAAATGGATTTTAATTGTAATAGCAAGCATTATCCTTTTGGGTTCGGCACTCTTTTTTTACATATACGAATCAAGTCGTGCTCCGTTAAAGGAGATGAAAGCATATGCTGAAGAAAGAGCAAAAGCGGAAGCTGAACTAACAAAAATCGACGAATTTTACTTATATAATGGCACTGAGACTCATTATGTCATTGTAGGAGAGAACAAATCTGGAGAAAAGTTAGCTGTTTGGGTTCCGGAAAAGAAAGATAAAGAAATAGTCGAGAAAAAAATGGCCGATGGTATCTCAATGCAGGATGCCATTGCAAAATTAAACCAAGAAGAAAACCCGAAAAAAATTATGGGAGTAAAACTTGGAATGGAAAAGGATTTGCCACTTTGGGAAATTTCGTATCTAGACGAACAGTCGAAACTCAATTATTATTATATTCATTTTGATACTGGTAAATGGTGGCGAAAAATTGAAAATTTATAGTAGAGAGAGGAATTATCATGACAATTCATTTGGCAAATCGTGTTGAAACACTAACTCCGTCCACAACTTTGGCTATTACCGCTAAAGCAAAAGAATTAAGGGCGCAAGGGATGGATGTCATCGGTCTTGGAGCAGGAGAGCCTGATTTTAATACACCAAATAATATAATTGAAGCAGCTTATCGTTCTATGAAAGAAGGGAAAACGAAGTATACACCTGCTGGAGGATCACCTGAGCTTAAGCAGGCAATCATTGCAAAATTAAAAAAAGATCAAGGTCTTGAATATACCCCTGCTGAAGTGATCGTAGGGAATGGGGCAAAGCATATCCTATACACATTATTTCAGGTTCTTTTAAACCCTGACGATGAGGTTGTTATCCCGACACCTTATTGGGTTAGTTATCCTGAACAGGTGAAATTAGCAGGGGGAGTACCCGTTTATGTAGATGGAGAAGAACAGCAGGACTTTAAAATCACACCTGAACAATTAGAAGAAGCTATTACACCTAAAACAAAAGCATTTATACTAAATTCACCCAGCAACCCAACAGGTATGCTCTACACGAAAGATGAATTAGTTGCATTAGGGGAAATTTGTTTAAAACATCAAGTGTATATTGTGTCTGATGAAATTTATGAAAAGTTGATTTATGGGGATAATAGTCATACATCGATTGCAGAAATTTCTCAAGACCTGAAGGAAATCACCATACTGATCAATGGTGTTTCCAAATCGCATTCCATGACGGGATGGAGAATAGGTTATGCAGCAGGAGACAAACAGTTAATTGCAGCTATGACAGACCTTGCGAGTCATTCTACCTCTAATCCGACGACTACTTCTCAGTTTGGTGCGATTGAGGCTTATAATGGTTCACAAGCGGCCGTAGAAACCATGAGAACAGCTTTTGAAGAAAGACTAAATATTATCTATCCAAAACTAGTCTCGATCCCAGGAGTGACATGTAAAAAGCCACAAGGAGCCTTTTACTTATTTCCGAATGTCAAAGAAGCTGCAACTTTAACAGGCTATGAAACAGTGGATCAGTTTGTAGCGGGATTATTGGAGGAAGCGTTAGTGGCGGTTGTACCGGGGTCCGGTTTCGGCTCAGCAGATAATATCCGTTTGTCTTACGCAACATCTTTAGAAAATCTAGAAGAAGCGATTAAAAGAATCCACACTTTTGTTCAAAATAAAATAAAGTAAATAGTAAAGAGGATGTTCAAAAAGTCTGGTGAAAATGACACTGTGAGCTAAAGGTCCTTCGACTATGTGCTGACACGTCTTGTGTCAAACAGTGAAGTTTCCACAACACGCGGAAGTCCCCCTAGGATGTACTAGTGTTGGCCGTTCATCCTTATTAAGAAAGTTTGTACGTCGCTAAACGGGCGATTGCGCTTTTGTTTTTTTATTCTACTTTTTGAACATGTATTTAAACGAATTTTTTGTATGATGAAAGGACGACTAGTATGAAAGTATCAATTTCTGAAGTAAATAAATATGTAGGACAGGAAGTTACAATTGGGGCCTGGTTGGATAATAAGCGCTCAAGCGGGAAAATTGCATTTTTGCAATTACGTGATGGAACTGGCTTTATCCAAGGTGTTATGGTTAAGAGTGAAGTAGACGAATCCCTTTTTCAAAAAGCCAAATCCTTATCTCAAGAAACATCTCTATTTGTTACAGGGGTAATCCAAGAAGATAGTCGTTCTTCATTTGGCTATGAATTATTAGTTTCAAATGTAGAGGTGATTCATGAAGCAGTTAATTATCCAATCACACCTAAAAATCATGGAACCGAGTTTCTGATGGATCACCGTCATTTATGGCTCCGTTCTCGCCGCCAACATGCTGTAATGAAAATCAGAAATGAGATTATTCGGGCCACTTATGAATTCTTTAATTCACATGGATTTGTTAAAATCGACCCGCCAATTTTAACAGGCAGTGCCCCAGAAGGAACAACAGAGCTTTTTCATACAAAATATTTTGATGAAGATGCCTTCCTATCGCAAAGTGGGCAGTTATATATGGAAGCTGCGGCAATGGCGCTGGGAAAAGTATTTTCTTTTGGTCCTACGTTTAGAGCGGAGAAATCAAAAACTCGTAGACATTTAATTGAATTTTGGATGATTGAACCTGAAATGGCCTTTTACGAGTTTGAGGACAGTTTAAAAGTTCAAGAAGAATATGTCGCATTTATCGTACAATCCGTATTAAAAAATTGTTCCCTAGAATTAGAACGACTTGGAAGAGATACAACGAAGTTAGAAAAAGTGGTGGTTCCATTCCCACGTATCACATATGATGATGCAATTGAATTTTTACATGAACAAGGCTTTGCTGATATAGAGTGGGGAGATGACTTTGGAGCTCCTCATGAAACTGCCATTGCTGATCATTTTGATCAACCCGTTTTTATTACAAAATATCCAACGAAAATAAAGCCGTTTTATATGCAACCGGCGCCTGAAAACGATGATGTTGTCCTTTGTGCGGATATGATTGCACCTGAAGGCTATGGAGAGATCATCGGTGGATCTGAAAGAATTCATGATTTGGAATTATTGAAGAAGAGAATGGAAGAACATCAGTTGCCACAAGAAACCTATGAATGGTATTTAGATATTTCTCGCTATGGTTCTGTCCCACATTCCGGATTTGGGTTAGGTCTAGAACGGACTGTGGCATGGATAGCTGGAGTGGAACATGTTCGAGAAACAATCCCATTCCCGCGTTTATTAAATCGTCTGTATCCTTAAGTGCGTAACATTTTGGTGACTAAGAGGAAACCAGAAGCTCGTTTATGAAAACATCCAGATAAAGAGACTATCCACGATAGGTTAGTCTCTTTCACTCATGTTCCTAAGAAAACGAAAAGCGAGGTGTTACAAAATGGATCAAGACTTAATGGTATCGTGGATTGAAGCAGGAACAATACAAATTCCTGTTCTGCTTATTCAAAAATATCGAAACTTAGGATTGGATGAGAAGGAGCTTTCTTTAATCCTTCAAATTATTGCTTATAAAGAAAAAGGGAATGAGTTTCCAACGCCTGAACAAATTGCTGAGAGAATGACGATTACTCATAATGAATGTTCATCCATTCTTCGTAAGCTCGTTCAACATGAGCTGATAAAGATTGAACAGCAAAGTAACAAGGGGTTAGGCTTTGATCAATATTCTCTTACACCTCTCTGGTATCGGCTTGCAGAAGAAATGATAAAAGAAAGAAAACAAGACAATCTTAAAAATGTGTTAGAAGCAGAACAAGATTTATACACGATCTTTGAGAGCGAATTTGGCAGGCCGCTATCTCCAATGGAGTGTGAGTCATTAGCAATGTGGGTCGATCAAGATGGACAAGAGCCAACATTGATAAGGGCTGCCTTAAAAGAAGCAGTGATGTCAAATACGCTTAATTTTCGCTATATTGATCGAATTTTATTTGAGTGGAAGAAAAATGGTATACAAACTGTTGAGCAAGCAAAGATTCATAGTTCGAAATTTAGACAAAAATCAAAAGCCAGCAAACCAACACAATCGACATCAAAGACAATGCCTGTTTATAATTGGCTTGAGCAATAGGGTGAGAGAATGTTAAATAAACAACAAATACGCTTCTGTTTGGACGAGATGGGGAAGATGTTTCCGGATGCTCATTGTGAACTGGTTCATTCCAATCCTTTTGAGCTTGTTATTGCGGTTTCCTTATCTGCGCAATGCACGGATGCATTAGTCAATCGGGTAACAGAGCAATTATTTACAAAATATAAAAAACCTGAAGATTATTTAGCCGTTCCTTTAGAAGAGTTGCAAACGGACATTCGTTCGATTGGCTTATTTCGTAATAAAGCAAAGAATATTCAAAAGCTATGTCAAATGCTATTAGCTGAGTTTGGCGGGGAAGTTCCGAGAAATCGTGAAGAACTTGAGAAATTACCTGGTGTAGGAAGAAAAACAGCGAATGTTGTTTTATCAGTGGCATTTGGCATCCCAGCGATTGCTGTTGATACCCATGTAGAACGAGTCAGTAAACGACTAGCTTTTTGTCGCTGGAAGGATAATGTACTTGAAGTTGAAAGGACTTTAATGCGGAAAATCCCTGCAGAAGAGTGGTCTGTTACACATCACAGAATGATTTTCTTTGGTCGTTATCACTGTAAAGCGCAAAAACCACAATGTGTAACCTGTCCCTTAAACGAGATATGTAGAGAGGGAAAAAAACGCTTGAAAAAGCAGACACAAGGAGCGATCTCCTAAGTAGTAGGACTTAATATTAATATAAAAAAACGTCAATCTCTTATTAGCTTGAGAGATTGACGTTTTTTTATAGCTGTGTTAGAAGGAGGGAGAGGAAGGATTCCTCCTTCTAACTCTTACTCTGATTCTCCCGCATTTGCGTCCTCTTGGTCAGGATTATCATCTGCTTCATCCTGATTGGTTGTTTCTTCTGATTCTTCTTGTTCCTCTTGTTCCTCTTCTTCCTGAGCTTGCTCTTCGTCTTCATTTGCCTCGTTCTCTTCTGGTTGTTCTGTGTCTTCTTCCTTTTCCTCGTTTTCCTCTTCTTGTCCCTGATCATCCTGATCTTCCGCTTCATCAGAGGCATCATCCTCAGGAGGGGTAGCTTCTTCTTCCTCTTCCTCCTCTTGTTTAGGCACGGTCACACTTGCTGTTCCAGCACTACTTTTTTGGCCTTCGAAAACAGCTGTGACTTCTACGCTATAAGTCTTTTCAGGTTCTACATCCTTCAGCACATAGCTTCGGTCCGATACGTCTCCGAGCGATTTCTTCTCACCATCAATTGTTATGGAAACATTGAATACTAAGCCCTTTTTATCGCTATCAGGGTGATCCCAACTAAACTCAATTTCATTGGAGTCTTCATGATATTTCCCATCTACTGATGGTGTATCTAATTTATCAAAACTTGTAGAAGTTTCCTTCGGCTCTGTTCCAGCTACAAAATATTCATAAATGATATTACTCTCTGGTGTATATTTACTTGGTTTCTTTGCTGGGTTAGAGCCTTTTTCAACAGCTGCTTTTACTACACTTTTCGGCATTGTAAAATCCGGAGTATCAATGCCTTGAGAGACATGAGTCATTAAGTTTTTATATAATTCTTTAGCAATTTGTTGATCACTTCCGGCGCGTAAAGGCTTTTTGCGATCTTCATAACCCGTCCATACGGCTATCGTATAATTGGTTGTGTAGCCTGCAAACCAAGCATCAGGAACATCTTTTCCTTCAGGGTCAAGACCCCAATCTTCAATTTGTTGGGCAGTGTAATTAGTCGTACCCGTTTTTCCCGCTGCAGGGAGTCCAGGAATAATTGCACCACTTCCCGTAGCACCAGCTTTACTTGAGATGACATCTTTAAGCATACTTGTAATCATATAGGCGGTTGAATCCTTCATCGCCAGTTGTGGTGATACTTTATTGACAATTTCTGTTTCATTATCCTTCAGAATAATTTTCTTCACGGTATGTGGCTTATTATATGTTCCGTTATTTCCAAAGGTTGCATATGCTCCAGCAAGCTTTAATGGAGAAACATCTTCAATAGCCCCAATAGACGCTGATTCATTTTCAATTTTGTCATATTCCATTCCAACCTTGGCAGCAAAGTCTCGCACTTTATCATTACCTACGGCTTGAAAAGCTTTAAGGGCTGGAATATTTCTCGATTTATATAGGGCTTCCCGAATCGACATTTGGCCATCGTACGTGTTATTCCAATTTCCAATCGATTCACCAGTGCTATACTGATAAGGTTCATCAACAATTTGCTCATAGGTTGACCAATTTAAGTTCTCAATCGCAGGTCCATAGTCGAATATCGGCTTAATAGTAGAACCTGGTTGCCGCTCTGAGAGCGTCGTAGCAAAGTTTCTGCCCCGTTTTATATCTTTGTAGCGATTCCCGCCAATTGCGCGGATTTCACCTGTTTGCGTGTCTGTGAGTACAAGTCCAGCTTGCATTTCTTCATCCGGGAATTGGACAACATCATTATCAAAAAACATTTTCTCTGTATATTTCTGTGCTTCTGGATCAAGTGTAGTGTGGATCGTTAACCCATCCGCATACACATTATAGTCACCCATTTCTTCCACTTCACGAATCACTTGATCAACGAAGGAATCATATTTATAAGAGGATTCTTGATTTTCCTCTTTTGGAATCACGGTATCTGTAACGGATATCTCTTTAGCCGCATCCATTTCTTCTTTATTTATTTTTCCATGCTGATACATTAACGACAAAACAACATTTTTTCTTTTATCTGCTTGTTCAGCATGGTCGTATGGCTCATAGCGGTTAGGCGATTGTGGTAGCCCGGCTAAAAAGGCTCTCTCCTGTAATTCTAACTCGTCTAAATCTTTGCCAAAGTAATAATCAGCAGCTGTAGCAATGCCGCTCACACCATTCCCATAATAAATTTTGTTCACATAAATTTCAAAAATTTGTTCCTTAGAATATTCCTTTTCCAATTTTATCGAAAGCCAGGCTTCTTGTGCTTTGCGTTTTAATGATTTTACATCTGATAAAAATGAAAGCTTTACAACCTGTTGCGTAATAGTAGAAGCACCTTCAGCCCCAAATCCACGCGTAATATTAGCAAGCACGGCTCCGGCAAGTCGTCGGAAATCAATGCCTCCATGTTTATAGAAGCGAACATCCTCTGTTGCTAATACTGCATCAACCACCTCATCGGGGATCTGATCAAACTCGACAAAATCGCGATTTTCTGTACCGACTGTGGCAAAGACATCACCATTTACATCAAGCAAATCTGATGCGACTGGGTCAATTAATAGTACCTTATCCAGTGGGGGGGCACCCTTTGCATAAACCGCAAATGTTGTACCTCCAGCAATGACACCGACGAGACCAAGAATAAAAATGGTTAGAAATATCGTTTTAAAGACTTTTCTTGCTTTTTTAGGTTGTTTCTTTTTATTTGAAGGTTGTTTTTTTCGTGCAACCCGGCTTTGACTTTGATTATTATCTGCCATATGGAGTTCCTCACTTTCAAAGATGTTAAAGAAGGTTTAATGCTTGGATTTTTTTTATATAGTCAATTCTCGGTTGTAATCCATAGGGGATGTGAATCCCGTTTTGTATAATCTCATCCTTCTTTATGGATTTTCTCCCTCCATTCATCATGCGTTCCCAATAAAAGAATAAAACTTTCCCTTCTAGCAGAAAAACTTCATCTGTTGTCGCAAATCTTACAATCACAAAGGTGATCCCATTTTGCTCAACCACACTTTTCATATGCTCAATTTGGTGTTGGTGAAAATTTTTTAAAGGAAAAGAGCTATTGCTTTTTGTTTCTTTTGCTTCAAAATCGATATATTTACCATTCCAAACGCCATTATAATCTGTCGTGGATGCCTGACGAAAATAGGCCTCCTTGATGACAGCGGCACTTCTTGAAGGATAGTCTACATTCACAATTTGAATAGGGGTAGGCTTCTTATGAATAACCGCAATATTATGGGTAAGATAATATTGATTGGTTTCGTTTAAATCCTCCTCTAATGTCATTCCTCTGTTACTATACGATCTTTGTTTGCCTATCTGTTTTCTTTCGTTTTTACCATTTGTATTGCCTTGGTATTTTTTCCCATTGGGGTAATGAAAAACCATCAAGATCCACCTCACTCTAATTATATCATACCCTTCATAAAGGAAAAATCTTACATATGGGAGTGTAGCTTTTTTTCCTACGATTGTATATACGTTTCAAATGCAAAAAAGATACATGAAGTTCAGTTAAATGGACAAGTTAAACACGAAAAGGAAGTAGAAGCTAAGGAAGGATGATAAATGTGGCAAAAAATAAACAAAAAGAAGAAAAGAAAAGAATAAAGGACCAACCAACAAAAGCAGGGGAAGGAAATCCTAAACTAAATGGTCCCAACCGACCATCCACTTAAAACTTGTCGAAAAAATGAAAAAGAGAGAAGGTAACCACTTTGTTTGCCGAAATGCTTCTAGTTTTGTCAGCCTAGCAGGGATCGCTACGATAATGGTGAAATACTAATGCAAAGGCAGAGGATGGAGGCAGGAATGTGACTAAAAAAGAGTTATTAAACCGGTTGGAAGATATCCAAATGCAAATGAATTTAGTGGAACAAATGCTGAAAGACAAATCTGCACTGAGCAAAAGGCAGGTTACGCTTGATGGGAAACAAAAGGAGTTTATCAATCTAGAGCAGGATAAAGCAAGAGTTGGGCTAGAAACAACGTATGCTTTAGCAGAATAGTCCATTCATTTTTTGTTAGACTTATTTGCTTCGATATGTTAATAGCAGTAAAATGGAAAAGTAGCGGGATTATAACCAGCTACTTTTTCTTTTTAAAAAAGTTAGTTTATACATAACGAGATCCATCATAACTGGTCAAGAAAAGCGCAAGGCGCCCGCCTATCGGCGACAAGCAAATGTTCTGAGCCAAAGAAAGGCGTTCTTTGCCTTTCATTGGCTCAGGTTATTTCGTGGAACATCGGCTAAGGTCGCCACGTCCTGTGGCAACGCCGATGGACTCGCTCCTGCGAGCCTCGAGCCGATGGCGCCTGGAGCTAGACACCAACCACAAGGTAAACAGTTATCCACAAGCGACAATTTTATAGTTTCCTTAACAAGAACAAAAGCGCAAGCGCCCGTTTAGCGACGTACAAACTTTCATAGTAAGAATGAACGGCTAAGACGTGCCATCCTGGCGGCAGACTCAAACGCGACGACAATCGCAACGTCTGCACTAGTACATCCTCTACGTCGCAACGCCGATGGACATGCAATCCTGTGGAGCCTGCGCTGGAGCTGGATGTAGACCGCGACATAAGCTAGTTAGCCACAAGCCAAGAATTTATTATTTCCTAAATCACAAGAAAAAGGGGGAGGTAGGAATGGAAATAAATAATCTAAAAAAATTAACAGAACAATTATATACATTTAATAACGATGCCCATAAGACTTTTCTTAAACATCGAGAAACGGGTGAAAAAGGGGACTTTTTTAAAGAGGTAAAGCCTTTTGCAGATCAAGTAAAGGTCTGTTGTGATCAATGGGAACCACTTGCGGTGGAGTGGTCGATGCAAGAAAAACCAAAAAATCTTCACCCCATGCAAATTCGTAATACAGCAGAAAATATTCAAATGGTTTCAATCCGTGCTTTTTTCCCTGAATCCAGTTTGAAGCGATTTAATTCTCATATTCAATCGATTGATTTTATTCTGCGGAGGATGCTAGAAGAATTAGCGGAGGAGTAGCACCATTTTCAAAGGTTGGGCATAAGGTGTAGTAGAAATTTATAGAAGGAGGGGTAAAATGCAGCCATTTCCGATCATAAACGGTCAACAACGATATTATCGAAATGCCTACCCTTACGCTCATCCTTATCCTCCTACACCATATCCAACAAACTATCAACCAGGCATTCAGTACGGAATGAATAACCCTTATGCTGTACCTTATCAAAATCAACCGCCATCTTTACCGCAGAAGCAATATAATAATTCTGCCTATTTATTTCAAAACCCTCTACAATCTGAAGAGGAGTATCAGTACAATCACCAAACAATCCCTTATGCAAAACCACATTCACAATTAAATCAAGCAAAACCAGCGAAACCGCTCAATTCCGTATTTCAATCATTTAAATCGCAAGATGGATCATATGACTTTAATAAGATGGTGAACACTGCTGGTCAACTCGCAAATGCCATTAATCAAGTGTCTGGAATGGCAAAAGGGATTGGCGGTATGTTTAAACTTTAAAAAGGAATCGATTTTTTGTGATCGATTCCTTTTTACATTAATCTTTTCATTTTAATCAATGGATAGCTTTTTTCCACGTTCTTTCGGAATCCTAATATTGAGAATGCCATCTTTGTATTGAGCAACGGCTTTATGTTGGATTGTAGGCTTTGAAAGTGGAATGGTTCTAGAGGATTTTTTCCATAAGCCCTTTTTATGAAAGCCTTGGTTTTTTGTATCTTCTTTTTCATACCGTTCTTCCTGTTGAACATTGATCGTTACATATTGCGGCAAGATTTCTAGTTCAATTTGTTCTTTTTTTACACCAGGAAGTTCTGCTGTAATGAGATATTCCTTACTGTTTTCAGTAAAGTCTACTGGAAATCCTCCGAATGGTTTTGCTTGAGTAAAAAAATCGTTCATACTTTGTAAAAGTCCATGATTTGGCGATTCCGTAAATAAGCGATCCATACTATGAATTAAATGCTGAAAGGGTTCACTTATATTATTCATATTCTTAGGCTTTTCCTTCAATTTTTACACCTCCTACATAGTCTGTTGTATCGTATGAATATTAATTTTAAAGAGTTCAATAAAAAATCCTCAATTTCTAACTTAATGGGGAATAATTGCTGTATCCAGATAATTCATTTCCCGGGCAAGCGCATATTTCGACGGACTTGTCAAGTGTTTAATCAACTAAAGGTGATTTACGGTAGAAATTTGTTGATTTTAGTATTTTTTCGTCAGTTGTTATTGCAGATTTAATTTAAACTTCTCACATTTTAATTCAGAAATTGGGTTTTATGATTAGTACATGTATCCACTAATTTTCATAGGTTATAAATGAAAGGAAAAGATGACAAGAGAGAGGAGCTTTTTTATGAATAAAAATTGTTGTACTAAGGTGTTGCCAGCGGTTGTTCATCCAACGAAATGTTGTGTGAATCATACGTGTCAAAACTATATCGTTCCAGAAATCCATCCTAGTCATACAACAACAGTAAATCATGAAAATTTTATTCATGAGCATTATTTCCCGCATACCCAGTCTGTTGTGAATGAGGTATCCAATCAACAAGTGATGATGCCGGGTTCAGGGCCAATGTCTGGTGGGCCTATGTCAGGACAAATGTCGGGACCAGGTTTTGGACCACGCCCAGGATTTGGACCAAGACCCAATTTTCCATATTAATTTATTTTGCGAGGACATTATGTCCTCGCTTTTATATTTCTGAACCCATATAGCCTTTTTGGGACGAAGGTTGGGCCTATAGTCATAGATTTTGTACAAGTATAAAATAAACCATCTTGAAAAATTGACAAAATGGCATTATTTTGGAAGAATAATGATATGGTAGTGTGAATTTTAAGGTGGTGTTTTGGATTGTTAGCAGATCGACTAAAATTAACTGCTAAAGAAATATTAGAAAAGGAATTTAAAACAAAGTTCCGCGGTTATAAACAAGATGAGGTAGATCATTTCTTAGATCAAATTATTAAAGATTATGAAGCCATGCATCAAGTAGTAGAAGAATTGCAACAAGAAAATACTAAGTTGAAAAAGCAAGTAGAAGATCAATCCCGTCGACAGCCGCCACCAGCACAACCTGCTGGAACGACTAATTTCGACATTTTAAAGCGACTTTCTAATTTGGAAAAACATGTATTTGGCAGCAAATTGGACGAATAATTGTCCATTCTTTTTTTACCACTTGCATGTAAGGGAAAAAAGAGATAAAATAATATCTTGGTATGAATCATAACATCTGGGTAATCGCTGCTCATCGCAGAGGAAAGTCCATGCTCACACGGTGCTGAGATGCCCGTAGTGTTCACGCCTAGCGAAACAATAAGCTGGGGCAGCTAAGATCATTCTTAGTTGACGGCAGGGAAAATACCTACGTTATTTTGATAATATGGTGTTGCTACCTTTAAAGTGCCACAGTGACGGAGCTCTGTTGGAAACGACAGAGGTGGAACGAGGTAAACCCCGTGAGTGAGAAACCCAAATTTTGGTAGGGGAACTTTTTCGCAGGAAATGAACGAAGAAAAAGGCAAGATGAACTTGCAGATAGATGATTACCACCGGAGTACGAGGTCTACCTATGATCGCTTGGAGTACGATGGTACAGAACATGGCTTATAAGATGTTATGATGGAACTCTCACCTTTTATCAGGTGAGTTTTTTTGTTGTTTAGAAAACGTGAATAATACTCTTTCTTACTGAATATACTGTTGTATATGAGGGAGGGGTAGTTGTAATATGACAAATAAAATAACGGAATTTGAAACAATTTCGAAGGCTCTTCAGTCGACGTATCATTTAT
Source organism: Bacillus sp. J14TS2 (assembly GCF_018333015.1). NCBI lineage: Bacteria > Bacillati > Bacillota > Bacilli > Caryophanales > Bacillaceae > Bacillus > Bacillus sp. J14TS2. The sequence goes on from NZ_BORE01000002.1 coordinate 49,570, forward strand.
TAGATACAAATAAACAATATGCGCCATCAGCCATGGAGGGACTAAAAGAAGCGGAAGATTGCCTAAATAAAGCGATTGATTACACATTATTTCATCGAAAAGAAAACTAAGCTTCTACATAATAGTGCATTAATTAAAAACAACCCTGTGTGAATCATACAGGGTTGTTTTTGGATTATGGTTTTGAGATTATAAAATTCTTGGTTTTTATTCTAATTATAGCGCTGGTGTTTTTTGAATAGCATCTGCGAAGCCTTTTGCTTCAGCCATAAACTGGTTGAATTCATCAATATCCATTTGTTGAGCTGAATCAGAGAGTGCGACAGCTGGATCAGGGTGTACCTCAGCCATTACCCCGTCTGCTCCAATTGCTAATGCGGCTTTGGCTGCTGGAAGCAATAAATCTTTTCTACCTGTAGAGTGAGTGACATCTACTAATACAGGCAAATGTGTTTCTTTCTTCAGAATCGGGACAGCAGAAATATCTAACGTATTACGTGTCGCTTTCTCGTAAGTCCTAATTCCTCTTTCACAAAGCATGATTTGGCTATTTCCTTGAGAAATAATGTATTCAGCTGCGTAAATGAACTCCTCAATTGTAGCAGACAACCCGCGCTTCAATAAAACAGGCTTTTGGACAGAACCGACTAATTTTAATAGTTCGAAATTCTGCATATTACGAGCACCAATTTGAATCACGTCTACATAATCTAAAGCAGATTCTACATCTCTTGTATCAAGGACTTCACTAATGATAGACATTCCTTCTTCATCGGCAACACGGCGAAGAATCTTTAGGCCTTCAAGTCCTAGTCCTTGGAAATCATATGGAGAAGTTCGAGGCTTGTAGGCACCGCCGCGCATTAAAGACAGACCTTGCTTTTTCATAGCTTGGGCAACAAGCTTCACTTGCTCATAGCTTTCTACAGCACATGGTCCCATAATAAAATGTTGGCTTCCATCTCCTATATTTATATCGTTGACATTAACAACCGTATTTTCTGACTTTTTCTTACGTGATACGAGTAATGCTTTGCGGTTGTCATCTTCCTGAAGTTCCAAGCTTGCTTTTAAAATTTGCTTGAAAATATGTTGAAGGGTTGATGTTTCATATGGCCCTTTGTTATGAGCGGCAACCATATCCATTATTTTTCGTTCTTGAACAGGGTCAAATCGTTTTACACCCTGTGTTTCCTTTTGTCGTCCAATTTCTTTGGAAATTTCTCCTCGTTCATTTAGTAGTTCTAGGATCTCAAGTGTTTTCTTCTCAATCTTGTCACGCAATAATTCTAATTCCGACATCATAAGCCCTCCCAGGTTTTATTGAATGTTTCTTCAACACTTCAACGCTGTAAAGCGTGTTAGAATTTTATAAGTTGTTAGCTCAATACGATAGACTGAAACAATAAAATTGTCAATAGAAAATAAAATAAAAATTAGAATATGATTACAATTTTATGTGATAAAGCTGTGATTGACAATCAAAAAATGATAAAAATAACTTGAAAACGCTATCAATAAGACTCTTTTAGAAAATAATGAAATTTTGCTTTACAATGCTTCGACATTGTGATAAAAATTAGACTTAACAATACCTAAATCGGATGTTCAAAAAAGAGGGTAAAAAAGACCAAGTGTCATTTTTACCGTACCTTTTTGAACCTCTTCTAAAAGCAAAGACGGGGCATAGTAGCTTCATGAATTTGTAGTACCAGAGAACTGATGGATAGTGTGAATCAGTACAATCATGAATGTGAATTACTCTCCCGAGCTTCTTTTTCGAACATTTGAATTCTCAAATTAGTAAAAAAAGACGGTAACAGCCGTTATGTTATAAGAGAGGCGGAAATAAGTCCGCAAATTAGGGTGGTACCGCGTAACATAACGTCCCTGCTTCGGCAGGGGCGTTTTTATTATTTTATCTTTTAGGAGGAATGAAAATGAGATACTTAACAGCAGGGGAGTCCCATGGTCCCCAACTTACAACCATTTTAGAAGGTGTACCAGCTGGTCTTGAATTAACGGAGGAAATGATTAATACAGAATTACAAAGAAGACAAAAAGGGCATGGTCGCGGACGCAGAATGCAGATTGAAAAAGATCAAATCCAAATCACGAGCGGAGTTCGTCACGGGATTACAATGGGTGCTCCAATTGCCTTGATTGTACAAAATAATGATTTTAAGCATTGGAGAAAAATCATGGGTGCCGCACCGATTAGCCCTGAAGAACAAGAAGAAGTAAAAAGAAAGATTACTCGTCCACGTCCTGGTCATGCTGATTTAAATGGTGCAATTAAATATGGTCATCGAGATATGAGAAATGTACTTGAGCGTTCCTCTGCAAGAGAAACAACAGTACGGGTAGCAGCAGCAGCAGTTGCTAAAAGAATACTAGCAGAAGTTGGCATAAATGTTGGCGGACATGTGCTGGAAATTGGTGGAATAAAAGCAGAGAAGTCCTCCTATTCAACGTTAGAAGAATTGAAGGAAAAAACGGAAGCTTCTCCTGTTCGTTGTCTTGATGAGAAAGCTGGAGAAAAGATGATGCAAGCTATAGATGATGCCAAAAAACAAGGGGATTCCATCGGAGGTATTGTTGAAGTTATTGTTGAGGGCATGCCGATCGGAGTAGGGAGTCATGTTCAATATGATAAAAAGCTAGAAGCAAAACTAGCGGCAGCGATCATGAGTATTAATGCCTTTAAAGGGGTGGAAGTAGGAATTGGCTTTGAAGCAGCCCATCGACCTGGAAGCAAAGTCCATGATGAAATCCAATGGACGGAAGAAGAAGGGTATACTCGCCGAACAAATAATGCTGGTGGATTTGAGGGCGGAATGACAACAGGGATGCCAATTGTTATAAGAGGGGTTATGAAGCCTATTCCGACTCTTTACAAACCACTTGAGAGTGTTGATATTGATACAAAAGAGCCTTTTAAAGCAAGTATTGAGCGCTCTGATAGTTGTGCTGTTCCTGCTGCTAGTGTCGTTGCAGAAGCTGTTATAGCTTGGGAATTGGCTGTTGCGATCGTAGAGCAATTTGGTCATGATCGGATGGATTCGTTAAAGGATTCGATTAAAAGGCATCGAAAATACTCTAAAGAATTTTAATAAGGTGGGAAAAATATGAATGTAAAAGCTCAGCTTTCAGAGTTGAAAGCATACACACCTGGTAAAACAACAGATGAAGTAAAAAGAGAATATCAATTAGATAAGATTGTGAAATTGGCGTCCAATGAGAATCCTTACGGTTGTTCTCCAAATGTTTTAAAAGCTATATCGCAAACTAATACATTGGCAATTTATCCAGATGGTGCAGCTGTGAATTTAAAAAAGGCCGTTGCAGAACATCTTGAAATCAATCAAGCGAAGTTGATTTTTTCGAGTGGATTAGATGAATTAATTCAAATCATAAGTAGAGCCGTGTTAAGTCCTGAATCGAATACTGTAATGGCGAGCGAAACATTCTCACAATATCGTCATCATGCGATTATTGAAGGGGCTGAAGTGAGGGAAATCCCCTTACTAGAAGGCACCCATGATCTAGACAAAATGGCCGAAGCAATTGATGTTAATACAAAGCTTGTTTGGATTTGTAATCCGAATAATCCAACAGGAACATACGTTTCAAAAGAAGAACTGATCCGATTTTTAGATAAAGTTCCGAGTGATGTACTTGTGGTTGTCGATGAGGCTTATTATGAATACGTCACGATAAATGATTATCCGCAAACCATCCCGTTGCTAGATGAATACGAAAATGTATTGGTTATGAGAACTTTTTCTAAAGCCTATGGATTAGCGGGAATTCGGATTGGCTATGGGATAGCCTCACCTGCATTAATTAACAAGCTAGATGTCGTTCGTTTGCCGTTTAACACCTCTTCTTTAGCGCAAACAGCGGCAATAGCAGCGTTGGAAGATCCGGAGTTTATTGAGGAATGTGTCATCATCAACACCAATGAATTGCAGAAGTATTATCATTTCTTTAATCTGCACCAAATATCTTATTATCCATCGCAAACGAATTTTATTTTTCTACGATTAAGTGAACCTTCTATAGAGAAAATGTTTCAACAATTGCTAGAAAAAGGGTGGATTGTAAGAAAATTTCCAAAGGGTATTCGGATTACCGTTGGAACAGAACAGGAAAATGAAGAGCTATTAAACATTTTAAAGGAAGTTATCCCAAGGATATAATAGATAGATGAGGCTGTGTGAAGATGAAGGAAAGTAAGTTGGTTTTATTAATTGGTGTCGGGTTGATTGGCGGGTCTGTCGCGCTAGCTATTAAACAGGAACATCATGCGCATGTGATCGGTTATGATGTTAATATTGATAATTGTAAGCTTGCCCAGAAGCTAGGTATTATTGATGATTATACGGAAACGTATGAAAGTAGTGCAGAAAAAGCAGATTTAATTATTCTTTCCTGCCCAGTAGAAATTGCAGAAGGCTTTCTTGAGAAATTAGCAAAGCTTTCTTTAAAAAAAGATGTCCTTATTACGGATGTTGGGAGTACGAAAGCACGAATAATGGAAAGAGCGGAACGCCTTTTTGGCCGCTCAAATGTTTATATTGGGGGACACCCAATGGCAGGTTCACATAAGGTTGGACCAGGAAGTGCAAAGGCACATTTATTTGAAAATGCTTATTATGTTTTGACACCTTCCCAAAATGCAAATGGGAGAGTAGATCAATTAAAAGAGTGGCTGAAGGGTACAAAAGCACATTTCATTGTGATGGATCCTAAGCAACATGATCTAGTGACCGGTGTTGTTAGTCATTTTCCGCATGTTGTAGCGGCGAGCCTAGTGCGACAAGTACAAGGTCATGCCACCCAGGATAAAAATATTCAATTTCTTGCAGCAGGTGGTTTTCGAGATATAACAAGAATTGCTTCAAGTAGTCCAGTGATGTGGAGAGATATTGTCCAACACAATCAACCAGTTCTTCTTTCGTTACTTGAAGAATGGATAAATGAAATGAATGCTGTTAAGCAATTGATTGAGAGTGGAGATGCAGATCCATTATTTGCTTATTTTGATGGGGCAAAGCAATTCAGGGATTCGCTACCTGTACGTGCAAAAGGTGCCATTACATCATTTTATGACTTATTTGTTGATGTTTTGGATAAACCTGGTGTTATTTCGGATATTACCACCATCCTTGCTCAGAAATCGATTAGCATAACAAATATCCGGATTATTGAAGCGCGAGAGGATGTCTATGGTGTCCTTCGGATTAGTTTTCAAACAGAAGAGGATATGGAATCTGCAAAACAATTGTTAGAAAATGAAGGGTATGAAACGTACATTAGTATGTGAATTCGCCAATGACCAAAAGTTTACTGGGAATCTAGGCTTTAGTAAACAATGTCTACTAAGATCGTGCTCCGCTAAAGTTGCTCGCGTTCTGCGGGGCGCCGTCCTGGCGCAATGCCTGTATGACCTGCATCCTGCAGGCCTCCGGAACGCGTCCGCCTAGAACAGAAATCAACGGTGATTAGCAGACTCGGCATTTGTAGATGATGATCTCGTTCAATATAGAGTGGAAGATCTACAAAAAGTGAAATATCCCTTATAGAATGTAGGATTAGAAATAAAAAAATAGTACAAGAAAACCTTGTACCATCCAACTCGGTGAATGCCAAAAGTCTATTAGTATGTAAGGAGGGCAAATATTGGAAACACAAAGCGCAAAAATTTCCCCACTAAGGGGCACGATCAAAGTACCAGGTGATAAATCGATTTCCCATCGATCCATTATGCTGGGATCCATTGCGAAAGGAAAAACTACTGTTCATGGTCTTTTAACAGGGGATGATTGTCTTCATACAATTGAATGCTTTAAACAGATGGGTGTTCATATTTATCGTGATGGAGAATACGTCGAGATTGAAGGAAAAGGGGTAGATGGATTAATTGAACCAATGGATGTATTGGATGTTGGTAATTCAGGTACCACCATTCGTTTGATGCTTGGGATATTATCTAATCTCCCGTTCCATTCCGTTGTGAAAGGGGACAGTTCCATTGCCAAAAGGCCGATGGATCGAGTAACTAATCCTTTGAGACAGATGGGAGCCAATATTAATGGACGTGATAATGGCAAGCTAACCCCACTAGCTGTGAGAGGGGGAGGTTTATCAGGCATTGACTATATTTCACCTGTTGCAAGTGCTCAAGTGAAGTCCGCTATTTTACTAGCTGGTCTGTTTGCAAATGGTATGACGAGTGTCACGGAACCTGAGGCTTCTCGTGACCATACTGAACGGATGATTCAGGCATTTGGTGGAGAAGTGAAAACCACTGGCTTGAAAAAGACGATTCATGGCCAGCAGCAATTAAAAGGAACAACTATTACGGTGCCTGGTGACATCTCATCTGCTGCTTTTTTCCTTGTGGCTGGCTCTATTATTCCAGATAGTCATATTACATTGAAAAATGTAGGCATTAACCCTACCAGAAGTGGAATTTTAGATGTACTAAAGGAAATGGGAGCAGATGTAGTGATTGATCAGCTACACGACCAAGTTATGGAGCCCTATGCAGATCTTACTGTAAATGCTTCTTCTTTAAGGAGCGTAACAATAGAAGGGGATATGATTCCAAGGCTGATTGATGAAATTCCGATACTTGCTCTAGCTGCTACACAGGCTGAAGGTACGACCATTATTAAAGATGCGGCAGAATTAAAGGTGAAAGAAACGAATCGAATTGATACAGTTGTGGAAGAATTAAAGAAAATGGGTGCAAAGATCGAAGCAACATCAGATGGAATGAAGATTTATGGTAAAACTTCTTTGCATGGCGCCAATGTGAATAGTCATGGCGATCACAGAATTGGCATGATGTTGGCGATTGCTAGTTGCCTCACACATGAAAAGGTAGAGATTGAGGATAAAGAAGCCATCACGGTGTCTTATCCAGGATTCTTTCAACAATTAAAAGCTTTAACAAATTAACAATGATGATGTCTTTGCCCCAAATTAAAAGGAGAGTCATCAGATGCCCCGTATAATTTCGGTCGGAACTGCAACACCTGAATTTGTTGTTCATCAAGAAGAGACAATGCAACTCGCCAAACGGTTATTTTCCGATTCTATGAAAGAGGTTGATCGTTTATTAAAAGTGTTTAAAAACGGAGAAATTAAAAAAAGACATTTTGTTAAGCCTTTAGATTGGTATACAGAACCGCATTCTTTTTCTGAAAAAAATAACGTGTTTATTGAATCAGCAGTAGGACTTTGTCTTACTGCTATTCGGGATTGTTTCGCACAGGCAAAGACGAAAAGAGAAATCGGTTATGATGAGATTGATGCGATTTTTCTAATTAATACGACTGGCCTATCCACTCCTAGTCTAGATGCAAGAATCATCAATCAATTGCCATTTTCCTCCCAAACGAAAAGAATTCCCATTTGGGGATTAGGCTGTGGAGGAGGGGCTAGCGGCCTATCGAGAGCCCATGAATACTGTCTTGCTTATCCGAAGGCAAAGGTCTTGGTCGTAGGAGTAGAATTATGTAGTCTTACATTTCAGCTGAATGATCGAAGTAAAAGTAATTTTATTGGGACCTCACTTTTTTCCGATGGAGCAGCGGCTGTGTTGATTGGAGGCGAAGATGTTCCTTACAATGAACTGGTTGACCGATCATTGCCGGCAATTTTAGAGACGCAGTCAACTATTATGAAAGATTCACTTGATGTGATGGGATGGCAATTTGAAGATGATGGGTTTTATGTTGTTTTTTCTAAGGACATTCCGACCCTTGTCAGAAATTGGCTTCAACCCGTGATGTTACAATTTCTTGAGCAAAACAATCTGAACGAAGCTGAAATCGCTCATTTTATTGCTCACCCAGGCGGAAAAAAAGTAATTAAGGCGTATGAAGAAGCTCTACAATTGCCAGAAAGTAAAACCGCCCAATCATTGGAAATACTAAAGGAGTATGGAAATATGTCTTCTGTGACCGTTTTCTTCGTGTTAGAACGTTTTATGAACCAGTCAATATCTTCTGGGGATTATGGAGTCATTGCCGCCCTGGGGCCCGGTTTTAGTTCTGAATTGTTGTTATTAAGGTGGGAGTAGATATGTTTTTTCTGATAATCCTTACTTTTTTGCTGATCCAAAGATTAACCGAATTATTCATAGCTAGACAAAATGAAAGATGGATGCTACAACATGGAGCCATCATCTACGGACAAAGCCATTATCCTTATATGATTCTTCTTCATGTTGGATTCTTTCTGTTTTTCATCGTTGAGGTGGTTATTTCTGGTCAGAGACCCGCACGTTTTTGGCCAATCTTTTTAAGTATCTTTTTTCTTCTCCAATTCGCGCGTTATTGGGTGATTATCTCACTAGGTAAATATTGGAATACAAAGATTATTGTTTTGCCGAATGCTGCTCTTATTCGCAAGGGACCCTTTCGATTTATAAAACATCCAAATTATATGATTGTTACATTGGAACTTTTGGTAGTTCCGCTTATGTTTCACGCATATATAACCGCAATTCTCTTTTTCTTTTTAAATCAATGGATGCTTTTCATTAGGATTCGTGAAGAGGACCAGGCTCTTCAGCAAAATTTGGTTGGAAATAAGTAAATACATATTGGAGTTGTCGCGGTTTCACGGCAGCCTGAGATTTCGGTAATGCTTTCAAGTTCAATGATTTTCAGGTAGAATAGATCTAATTAAATGAAAAGTATTAAAAGAGGAGTTTGCTTAATCCATGGATAACGTTTTATTAACTTCAAGCCGGGAACGCCAGCTTGAACAGGCTCTAACATTGTTGGAACGCTTTAAACAACATGAAGATCAAGAAAGAGTCGAGAAAACATTAAAACTAATTGAAAAAATATATAGGCAAGAAACAGTGATTGCTTTTAGTGGGCATTTTTCAGCTGGGAAATCAACGATGATCAACCAACTAACAGGGGAGAACATTTTACCATCAAGTCCAATTCCTACAAGTGCAAACATTGTGAAGGTTTATCGTTCGGAAAAGGACTTTGCTAAAGTGTATAGTCATGGTGCACCGCCGCTACTTTTTACTGCACCATACGAATTCACTGCAGTACAAAACTATTGTAAAAAAGAGAATATTACTGAAATTGAAATAGGCAGGAAGGGTTTGGAACTTCCTGATGGTTTAACGATCATGGATACTCCTGGAATCGATTCTACTGATGAAGCGCATCGTCTTTCTACAGAATCTGCTTTACATATTGCGGATGCTGTTTTTTATGTGATGGATTATAATCATGTTCAATCAGAACTGAATTTTATGTATACAAAAAATCTGCTGCGACATGGGGTTAGACTGTATTTAATTATTAATCAAATTGATAAGCATCAATCTGAAGAATTATCTTTTCAAGCTTATAAACAATCGGTGCTTGATGCGTTTGCATTCTGGAATGTCCGACCTGCTGGGGTCTTTTTTACAACCTTAAAACAAATGAAGCATCCAGAAAACGAATTTACTTCAATCAAAATGATGATTCAAGATATTTTCTCACATCAAGATGAATGGAGCTTAGCTGCTTTTACTTCTTCTTTTAACAAATTGGTAGAAGAGCATGAAGAGTGGCTTGACGAAAGCTTTCAAAATGAGGCAGTGAGCTTGAACCAAGAGATTTCTCTCTTTGCTCAGGATCATCAGGATGTTTTTCAAACAGAAGATAGGTTAAAAAACGAAAAAAGGCAGATAGTAGCCGGATTGGAAAAACTTGGGGATGAGTATACAACAGAATGTGAAAAAATACTGCATAATGCTTATTTAATGCCTTTTGAAACAAGGGAGTTGGCAGAACAATTTCTGCAAGCAAAACAAACTGATTTTAAAGTCGGTCTATTATTTAGCAAAAAAAAGACAGAAGATGAGCGCAATAGACGACGGCAAGAATTTACAGAAGCCTTAACGAAACAAGTGGACTCTCAAATTGTATGGCATTTACGACAGTTGGCTAATGCAGTCCTTGATAAGGAAAAGGCCAATAACAGGGAATGGCAAGAAAACGCGCAGTCTCTGCAGGTGAACTGGTCTGAAAAGCTACTAGATGAAACGGTTAAAAAGGGAGCTGGTGTAAATGGCCAATATGTCCTGCAATATTGTGAGGAAATAGCGGAAAAGATCAAGCGGCTCGCAAAAAAAGAGTGGGAGCAATTTTTGGAACCCGTTATCACCCATGGACAAGAGAAAATGACCAATACACTCGAAAAACTAGATGAGCAACTCATCGCAATTTCAAAAGCATCAAGAGCAAAACGACAGCTTGATCAACTAGAAGATTTATATACGAAAATGAAGCAGGAAATCACTGTCTTAACAGGTACCGAGGAAAATACTTTACAAAAACTACGTGAACAATGGAAAAAGGCTGCAGAGAACTTCACCATTTATCAAGAGGATGAGCATGAGGAAAGTGTAAAGAAGGATAGCGGTACGAACGTACCAACCCATACAGATGAAACACAGGTAAGTATACTTGAATCGTCTCAGGTGATCCAGCAATTAGAGCGTATGGTCCAGTTATTACAAGAAGATCACTATTTTAAAAGAATCAGATCACAATTACAAGATAAAGTAAAAACGTTAACTGAACGAAATTATACGATCGCTTTATTTGGAGCATTTAGTGCGGGGAAATCTTCTTTTGCTAATGCCTTGTTAGGGAAGGCAGTACTACCAGTTTCCCCAAATCCGACCACAGCAGCCATCAATCGAATTTGTCCACCAACAGCAGAATATACACATGGTACAGCTGTTGTAAGTTTAAAAAGTGAGCAGGATATGTTGGCTGATGTAAATAAGTCATTATCGTATTTTGATCAATCTTGTTTGTCTTTAACAGATGCTTATCAAAGGGTGCTTAATCTAACCATTGCTTCGAATCAAAATGAGAAGGAGAAAGTCCATCTTTCGTTTTTAATGGCTTTCCAAAATGGCTTTCTGGATCATCAGCAACAATTAGGGCAAACATTCAAGACAGATATGGAAAATTTCCGGGAGTACGTAGGAAATGAGGCGCAATCCTGTTTTGTTGAATCGATTGATCTTTACTATGACTGCTCATTTACAAGGCAAGGCATTACGCTAGTTGATACACCTGGGGCAGATTCGATTAATGCGAGACACACAGGTGTAGCCTTTGATTACATTAAGAATGCAGATGCTGTATTGTTTGTCACTTATTATAATCATGCCTTTTCAAAAGCAGACAGGGAATTTTTGATCCAGTTAGGACGGGTGAAGGATAGTTTTGAATTAGATAAAATGTTTTTCATCGTTAATGCAATCGACCTAGCTTCTTCACAAACTGAAATGGAGGAAGTGCTTGATTATGTTAAGGGTGAACTTATTCAAAATGGGATTCGTTTTCCAAAAATATTTGGTCTTTCAAGTAAATTAGCGCTTCATGATCTAGATCGAGAAAAATCCCAAATTGATCTGTTTCAAACGGCATTTGATCATTTTCTCCAACATGATCTGCAGAAAATGGCAGTACAATCCGCAAAAATAGAGTACAACCGTGCTTTACAATTTTTAGATCAGCTGATTAAAACAGCAAATGAGGATCAAGAACTTAAAAACGAACGTCGTAAAGAGTGGCAGCAGGCCAAAACAGAAATGTTAGATATATTGTCTAACGATCATGTTAAAGTTTTATCACAACAAGCGGAGCAAGAGGTAGAGGAATTGACCTTTTATGTGAAACAAAGAGTGTTTTATCGCTTTCCGCAATTTTTTAAGGAAGCTTTTAATCCAGCTATACTAAAGAAAAATGATCGCTCTTTGCTACAGAAATGCTTGCAAGAACTATTAGATACTGTTGGTTATGACTTTTCACAAGAAATGCGCGTCACTTCTTTAAGAGTGGAGAAATATACTCAAAAATTACTAGCCAACTTTTATTCCAATTTGCAAAGAGAACTACAAGCCATTAAAGCAGATATAACTTTCTCGCAAATGGAATGGAATGCTATTCCAACACCTGAATTTGCAGCAGCTTTTGCCGATAGTGAAAGAAAACCATTTGAAGCTCAGTTTAAGTATTTCCGTAATCCAAAAGCTTTTTTTGAACAAGATGAGAGGAAAAAAATGGAGGAAGCCTTTCTTGAGATACTCTCTCCTTTAGCTGATGACTATTTACAACAGGAATATAAACGGATTACCGAAGTATATCTACATTATCTTTTTCAAGAATATGGTAGCTTAATTAACCATGCTGAGCAGGAAGTTATGGACCAGTTTGATTCATGGTTTGAGGCTTTAGAAGGCCAAGAAAATGTAGCTGAATGGATGAAAGTAAAAGAAACACTACCACTTATGTAAGGAGGATCTGCCATGCAGTCCATTAAATCTACACAATGGCTTTTTGATCATCTACATTCAGATTCATTGTGTGTGATTGATTGCCGCTTTTCCCTAAAGGACCCTAGCTATGGGGAGAAGGTTTATCAAGAAAATCATATCCCAGGAGCTGTCTATTTTGATCTCGAGCTCGACTTGTCTGGCCCCGTGAAAAAACATGGAGGGAGACACCCTTTACCAAATATCCAGGAACTAGTAGAAAAACTGGAGAACAAAGGGGTGAGTCACCAAGATACGATCATTATTTACGATGATGGGGATAGTAGTTTTGCTGCACGATGCTGGTGGTTATTAACCTATTTGGGCCATCGACAAGTTTTCCTATTAGATGGAGGGATAAATGCGTGGAGGGAAAATGACTATCCTCTAACGAATAAGCCGTCAATTAAGAAAAAGGCGAAATTTATCCCTTTTCTTCAAACAGATATGCTAGCTACTTATGAGGAAGTAAAGCAGCGAAGTCAGGACCAACAGGCCATATTAATCGATTCACGGACAAAAGAACGCTACTTAGGGATTGTAGAACCGTTGGATCGCATTGGTGGTCATATTCCAAGTGCACTCAATTACGATTGGTCAGAAGGTTTGAAGAATGGAAGATGGAAAACATTAGAGGAGCAAAAACAGAGATTTGACTCGCTTGGTTCGGATGATGAAGTGATCGTTTACTGTGGTTCAGGAGTGACCGCAACCCCTAATGTCCTAGCTTTAATGGAAAGTGGCTTTAAAAAAGTAAAGCTGTATGCGGGCAGCTATTCAGATTGGGTTTCTTACCCGGAAAATCCTGTTGTCACGACAAATAAAGACTAGGTTATAATAACTTTTTGCACTTTTGTAACCCTGAACCTATGAAGGGAAAAAGCCCCTTCCTAGGTTCAGGAACATTTGCTTGTCGGAGGCCAACAGGATGTTGGTCAGAAAGGTGTTGCGCCAGGACGGCGCGAATTTAGCCTTTCTTCCTAGTTCAAGGCGCTTGCGCTTTTGTTCTAACTCATCCTTCTTAAGACGTAAGTGGTCATTTATGGTATAATCATTATTTAGTATGCTGAAAAGGGGTCCTCACAATTGAAACATCATTTGTTGTTAGTGGATGGAATGGCACTATTATTCCGAGCGTTCTATGCTACAGCTGTGCGGCGAAATTTTATGGTTAACAGTCAAGGAGTGCCAACGAACGCGGTTCAAGGCTACTTAAAGCACTTATTAGCAGCGGTTGATCATGTGCAACCGACACATATTGCGATTTGTTGGGATATGGGGAGTGTCACATTTCGGAATGAGATGTATACAGAGTATAAAGCAAATAGGCAAGCACCACCTGTTGAAATGGTTCCACAATTTGATCTAGCAAAAGATGTGACAACAGCGTTAGGAATTTTGAATATCGGTGTAAAAGGCTATGAAGCCGATGATTGTATAGGTACTCTTTGTCATGAATTAAAGCAAGATGAAGAGCTAGTTTTGACTGTATTAACAGGTGACCGTGATCTCCTACAGATTGTTGATGATAAAGTAACTGTTTTATTGCTGCAAAAGGGAATTGGCAATTATCTTCATTATTCTAGAGATGCTTATGTCGATGAATTTCAATTAGAGCCTAAGCAATTAATCGATGTCAAGGCTTTGATGGGAGATCCAAGCGATGGATATCCAGGTGTTAAGGGAATTGGTGAAAAAACGGCTTATAAGCTAATGAGAGAGTATGAAACAATTGAAGGTTTATTCACAAATTTGGCTCTATTGACACCAACGATTCGAAAAAAATTGGAACAAGACGAGGAAATGCTATACCTCTCTAGAAAGCTGGCAACCATTCATTGTCAAGTGCCATTAGATTTTTATATAGACCAGGCTAAGTGGCAAATACACCCAACTAAAACAATGAATGTCATAGAGCAATATGAATTAAAGAGTGTTCGGAATGCTTTATTAAAGCTTAATCAAACAACAACACAAACAAGTTTGCCGCTTTAATAGGATGGTAAAGGGAGTAAGAACATTGATTGGAAGAAACGATCAGCTTGGAAATTACTTACTTCGTTTAGAGGAGAAAGGTTTTAAATTTGGCGAAGATGTTATCAGCTTTATTTATTTTGGTAAGCAATCGACAGGTTCATCGGATTATTTAGCAATATTATCCATTGAATTCACACTGAAATGTCAGAAGCGTTTTGATTCAAGCTTCTATTTATCTTTTCTTGAAAGATTGCAGACACATAAAATTACCACCAAAAAACAAGCATATGCACTTGCAAAACAGTTAGGATTATTAGCGGTCCAAGAGACGTAAATCTTGGAGCGCTATTAATTTAGATGAATAGCTTTCCTTGCGAGAAGATCAGCTTGTTTATTTTCTTTCGATGGGATCCACTTAATAAAAAACAGATCAAATTCTGTAATTGTATGTAGTATTTCGCTTAAAAACGGTTGATATTTTTTATTACGAACAAATTGTCTTTCAACAGCTTGAACAACCGCTGATGAATCTGACCTGACGGAAACGATCGAAGCTCCTTCTTTAACGCAAATTTCTAATGCTTTTAATAAAGCGTGAAATTCTGCTTCATGATTTTCCATTTCTCCAAGTGGAAATGAATATGATTCGGTACTACCCTCGTTTTTAATGAAAATGCCAGCACCAGATGGACCTGGATTACCAGCACTTGCACCGTCAATATACACCTCTAACAAATCTTGATCACTCCTTACGATTAATTTTCTAGAAGAACGGGAACGCTTTTATAAAGAAGAATTTGTGAATAGGATGTTGACACCATGAAAGTAAAAGTAAAATTCACTTATAAAACTGAACCTAAGATTGTGATTCCGATGGAGTCTAATTGGTTTAATCAGGAAATAGTTGGAAAATTCCTTAGTGATTTACAACATACCGGAAGAGCCCATGATATTATTATTATGGACGAAATGGAAAGAGAATGGAATCAAAAGCAATTCACGAAGTTACAAAAAAAGCTGGATGAAGAGCCGACTGAACCAGTCGTTTATTTTGATGGTGGCTATAACAGAGATGTAAGAAAAGCGGGAATTGGAATTGTCATTTATTATAAAAAAGGAAGCACTGCATACAGAGATCGAATGAATGTACTGTTGGAGGAATTAGAGAATAATAATGAGGCTGAATACGCAGCACTTTACAATTCACTACTCTTAATAGAAGAAATTGGTTTTAAACATGTACCCGTTTTGTTTAAAGGGGATGCACAAGGTGTGATCAAGCAACTTGAGGGAGAGTGGCCATGCTATGAAGAAACACTCAATAAATGGCTGGATCGAATAGAGAAGAAAATCAATATGTTGGGATTAAAATCGAAGTTTGAGATTATTCCACGAAAAGAAAATAAAGAAGCAGATATGCTTGCAACGCAAGCATTAGAGTATAAAAACATACGCAGTCATACGGAAATAAATGCGGAAAGTTAAAGGATTGATTGAATGCAACGTATAGAGCTACTAAAAGAAATGAATGATGTAATGGAAACCTATTGCGAAGGCTGTTTTCTAAAAAGTCATTTTAGACAAACATACGGAAAAAAATTATGCTCATCGATTTTGCATACAAAGTTGCACCGTGGGCGAGGAGTTACAAAAAATAGGTCGAGGATTAATTAGTAAACAATAAAAGGCTGGAGAAAAACTCCAGCCCTAAAATTTATATGTTATGATAATTTAGCTACATTAGCTGCTTGAGGTCCGCGATTTCCTTCTACGATTTCAAAAGAAACTTCTTCGCCTTCCTCTAGTGATTTGAAACCTTCTCCTTGAATTGCAGTGAAATGTACGAAAATATCTTCTCCGCCTTCAACTTCAATAAAACCGTAGCCTTTTTCGTTGTTAAACCATTTTACTTTACCGTTTTGCATGTACCTTTTTCCTCCTAGACTTTAGCACTATTGTGCTTTGAAAAAATTATCATCAAAAAAATATAAAAAAACCATATTAAATTAGATGATATTTTCACTATACACTTAATTTGTAGTAGAGTCAAGGAACAAAAGAATACAGCAGTTAAATGATTAAATATCTCTATTTGCACTCCTAACTTGTTAATACGAACACATTATAGTACACTTTTATTGAATGAATGGAGATATAGGAGGGATTTTATTGCCAACTCCCAGTATGGAAGATTATATAGAACAAATCTTTTTGTTAATTGAAAATAAAGGTTATGCAAGAGTATCTGATATAGCAGAGGCACTGGAAGTCCATCCGTCTTCTGTGACAAAGATGGTGCAAAAACTCGATCGTGGAAACTACTTAGTATATGAGAAGTACCGTGGGTTAATTTTAACCTCTAAAGGAAAAAAGGTTGGCAAGCGCTTGGTCGAACGTCATGATTTGCTTGAAGATTTTTTGCGAATTATTGGTGTGAAAGAAGAGAACATCTATCATGATGTTGAGGGGATTGAACATCATTTAAGTTGGAATTCAATCGATCGAATCGGGGATTTAGTTCATTTTTTTGAAAAGAATCCTGATCAAGCCAAGGAATTGAGAGTTCTCCAACAAGCGAATGATCAAGACATTGACAAAGAACCGATATAACTGGTTCTTTTTTCGTTTAAGTTAACAGGAGAATTGTGGCTTAAATGAAGAGACTTGTAAACGTGTAATCTCAAGGAGTATGGGTATGTTCTTGGATTTTAACTTTTGAATGGATGATGAATATGAATATTTTTTCGGCTGAAAGCATCACAAAAACATATGGGGAAAAACATTTATTTAGAGATATTACATTCCATATTGAAGAAAAAGAAAAGATTGGCATTATTGGCATCAATGGAACAGGGAAATCTAGCTTATTAAAGTTAATCGCAGGGCTGGACGACCCTGATGCAGGTTTTTTTGACCATCCTAAAGATTATTCAATTGCTTATTTATCTCAGAATCCAGAGATGGATGGAAATTTAACTGTATTAGACCAAGTATTTCAAAGTAATGCTCCTGAAATACAATTAATGAATGCCTATGAACACACACTAATTGAATTAGAAGAAGCTACAAATAATAGCCAATTACAAAATAAATTATTGGAACTGCAAAAAAGAATGGATGCGGAAAATGGTTGGAATGCTAGTACGAATGCAAAAGCAATTTTAATGCGGCTAGGTATTCAAGATCTAACACAATCGATAGCTTCATTATCAGGCGGACAAAAGAAACGGGTTGCACTAGCACAGGTATTAATAGAGCGCCCTGACTTATTATTATTAGATGAACCTACTAATCATCTTGATTATGAATCGATTATTTGGCTAGAAACTTATTTGAATAATTACCCTAATGCTGTGATAACTGTAACGCATGACCGCTACTTTTTAGATCAAGTAGCCACACGTATACTAGAAATTGATCAAGGTCGTTTATTCTCTTATACAGGGAATTATGCCTCCTTTCTTGAAGCAAAAGCGCTAAGAGAAGAACAAGAGGCGCAAATAGCGGGAAAGAAGAAAAATTTATATAGACAAGAGCTTGCTTGGATGAGACAGGGAGCAAAGGCAAGATCGACAAAACAGAAGGCCAGAATCCAACGCTTTGAAAAACTTGAACAGGAAATTGGCAGCAAGGGTAAGAATGATGAGTTGAATCTTACCCTAGAAGGAAGTCGATTGGGGAAACAGGTTTTTGAATTAAAAAACGCCAGCAAGGCTTTTTCAAATCAGCAAATCCTCGATGATTTTCAGTTGTTAGTAAATCGCGGCGACCGCATAGGCATTGTTGGGAAAAATGGTAGCGGAAAATCAACATTTTTAAATATATTAGCAGGTCAAGTCCCCTTAGATCATGGTGAATTTATTGTTGGACAAACAGTAAAATTTGCTTACTACACACAGGAAAATGAACCCACCTCAAAAGATCAACGAATGATTGCTTATATTCGTGAAGAAGGGGAAACAGTGGAGACAAGGAATGGGGAAGTTGTTTCAGCTACTCAAATGCTAGAACGATTTCTTTTCCCCACACATACTCATGGAACATGGATTAGCCGCCTGTCTGGTGGCGAAAGACGACGTTTGTTTCTATTAAAACTGCTTATGGGAAAACCAAATGTACTGCTATTAGATGAACCTACCAATGATCTTGATACAGAAACGCTAACAGTCCTTGAAAACTATATAGAAGAGTTTCCAGGGGTAGTTATCTCTGTTTCTCATGATCGCTACTTTCTTGATAAAACAGCGAACCAATTGCTTATTTTTGAGGGGAATGGAAAGATCGTCCCTTATACAGGAACATACACTGAACACATTCAAGAATCCCAATGCCGTGTTCAGGAAGAGAAAAAGCAGCAAGCGAACAAAAAGCAATTAAAGGTCATTAAAGAAGACATACAAAAAGAAAACAAAAAGAAAATGACTTACAAAGAAAAAATGGAATGGGAAAGTATTGAAGATCACATAATGGAAGTTGAGCTAAAAATAGAACAAATGCAATCTGAATTAAATGAAGTAGGAAGCAATTATGAAAAAGCAGAAGAGCTATCCAGGGAAATAACGGAAACAAATAGTCAATTGGAGGATCTCATTGCACGCTGGACCTATTTGTCTGAGTTAGATGAATAATCGGGATTTTAAAGCTAAATGAACATGTCTGTGCTTTTTCTAAAAACATCCCGATTGGAATATTAGAGAGTGTGAATCTGATGTGATACAATGATGTCAAATCTCATTGAAAAATGATGCATCATTCCGAAAGGGGGAAGTGTATTGAATATTAAATCGATCGAACCGACGCCTAGCCCAAATACAATGAAAATTAACCTAGATGAGGAATTACCTGCTGGGAAGAGTAATAATTATAAGAAAGAGCACGCTCGAGAGGCTCCACCTTTAATAAGAAACATATTAGAAATTGAAGGTGTAAAGGGTCTTTACCATGTAGCGGATTTCCTTGCAGTGGAGCGAAATGGAAAGTTTAGTTGGGAAGAAGTACTGCCACAAGTTAGAGAGGTTTTTGGAGAAAAAAATGTCGGGACAGCCGCTCAAATGGAAGAGGCGGATGAACATTTTGGGGAAGTAAACGTCCAGATTCAAACATTCAAAGAAATTCCCTTGCAAATAAAATTAGTCACGAACGAAGAAGAAAAACGCTTTGGTTTACCAGATCGCTTTTTAAAGGCAATGCAGGCAACGCAAAAAGAAGACGATAATTATATTATGTTAAGAAGATGGAAAGATATGGGAGTACGTTATGGGGATCTGGAGCAATTAGGGGAACAAATCGCGGAAGAAATGAATGCCGCTTATCCGGATGAACGATTGAAATCACTTGTTGAGCGTGCACATCGACCCATTAGCGAATTACCGAAAAGAACATTAATAAAACTAACACCCAAGATGTTAGATGATCCAGACTGGCGTACACGATTCCAGCTTCTAGAACAAATGGAAGATCCAACATTGGAAGATCTGCCTGTTCTGGAAAAAGCTTTAGAAGATGAAAAATCCTCCATTCGTCGTCTTGCTGTTGTTTATTTAGGAATGATTGAAGATAAGCACGTATTACCTTTACTTTATAAAGGTTTACAGGACAAAACTGTGCCGGTTAGAAGAGCGGCTGGTGATTGTTTATCAGATTTAGGCTTCCCAGAAGCGATGAATGAGGCGAGCAAGGCACTTGCTGACAAAAGTCGAATTGTTCGTTGGAGAGCAGCGATGTTTCTCTATGAAGTGGGAGATGAAAGTGTGCTCCCTGCTTTAAAAGAAGCAGAGAACGACCCTGAATTCGAAGTTCAATTACAAATCAAAATGGCGATCGAACGTATAGAAGAAGGGCAGACTGCAAGAGGATCCATTTGGAAACAAATGACAGAAGCGAGAAATAAGTGAACTCACTATAATGATGAGTGTATCGCGTTTGCTATAACATAGTTGATAGTAAAGAATAGGAGTGAATGAAGATGTCTATGGCATATGAAGAATATATGAAACAAATTGTTCAACCTATGAGAGCAGAATTAACGAATGCTCAATTTAAGGAATTATTATCAGAAGAAGATGTGATCAATTTTATGGAAAACGTGCAAGGAACCACACTGGTTGTGGTCAATTCTGTTTGTGGTTGTGCAGCTGGTCTTGCAAGACCAGCCGCGATCCATGCCATATCATCAAGTGAAAAAAAACCTGATCATCTTGTAACAGTTTTTGCTGGGCAAGATCGTGAAGCAACCGTGAAAATGCGAGAATATATAAAGGGTTATCAACCGTCCTCACCATCAATGGCTCTTTTTAAAGATAAAAAACTAGTTCATTTTATTCCCCGAGAAGATATTGAAGATTACGATGTTGAAACAATTGCGCAAAATCTGACCAATGCTTTTACCAATTTATAAAGTGAAACTTCAATCAGTGGGGGAGCTTATCCCCCCACTATGACTTCTTTAGAATCTACTTGATTTGAAATGCATCATATGGATAGATTCCACCAGGATAAAGAAGTTCCCCTAATAGCTGACAGAGGAACCTTCTTGAATGAGATATTTTTTAAAAATTTAATAAGCAAAGAATATTGACTAGTGATATTATTTATTTTACTGTAAAGGTATACTCTCTTTGTATATCCGTTAAACAAACTTAGGGGTGGCTTCATTAGTATAGAAGATTAAAACGGAATGGATGTAAGTAAGAGAACAATAGAATAGTTGCATACTAGTCACTTAGTTTCTAAGTTGTTATGACATCGCTTACAGAGAAATAGTTTTTTTAAGAGATAAGATAGTATAAAGTTTTTCTTAAGATTGCTTTTAGGCTGGGCAGTTGTTGTCCAGCTCCAGGCGCCATCGGCTCGAGGCTCGCAGGAGCGAGTCCATCGGCGTTGCGCTAGGACGGCGCGAACTTAGCCGATGTTCTGCATAATAACCTGAGCCAATGAAAGGCAAAAAACGCCTTTCTTTGTCTCAGAACATTTGCTTGTCGCCGATAGGCGGGCGCCTTGCGCTTTTCTTAATTAACGTATATGGAGGTAATAGGATGAGCAATGTGAAAGTCGGTATTATCGGTTGTGGAAATATAAGCAGTATCTACTGCCAAGCTGGCCAAAAGTTCGAGGGGCTAGAAATTCATGCTTGTGCAGATCTTGATTATTCTCGTGCTAAAGCACGTGCTGTAGAATTTAATATTCCGAAAGCTTATACAGTGGAGCAACTATTAGCAGATCCCGAAATCGAAATTATTATTAATTTGACTATTCCTCAAGCCCACGCGGAAGTCTGCATCCAGGCGCTTAAGGCAGGAAAACATGTGTATGTTGAGAAACCGCTTGCCATTACACTTGAAGACGGTAAAAGGATCCTAGAGATTGCGGAAGCAAAAAACTTAATGGTTGGTGGCGCACCTGATACCTTCCTTGGCGGAGGCATTCAAACATGCCGAAAGCTAATTGACGAAGGAGTGATCGGTGATGTGGTAGCGGCTACAGGCTTTATGATGTCACCAGGACATGAATCATGGCACCCGGACCCCGCTTTTTACTATCAATATGGAGGAGGCCCAATGCTTGATATGGGACCTTATTATATAACGGCTTTGATTAACTTAATCGGACCGATTCGTAGAGTGACAGGTTCTACAAGTATTACATACAAAGAAAGAACGATCACAAGTAAGCCAAAATATGGCGAAAAAATAAAAGTAGAAGTTCCAACACATGTAACAGGTTTGCTTGACTTTGAAAACGGAGCCATCGCTACGCTGATTACAAGTTTTGATGTTAAAGGTTCAACACTTCCGAATATTGAAATCTACGGATCAATGGGAAGTATTCTTGTTCCAGATCCTAATACTTTTGGTGGCCCCGTTCGTTTGAAGAGACAAGGTGATTCAGAATGGGAAGAAATCCCCTTAACACACGGATTTACAGAAAACAGTCGAGGCATAGGTGTAGCCGATATGGCAAAAGCATTGCAGAACGGTCGAAAACATAGGGCGAATGGCTTGTTAACACTTCATGTATTGGAAGTGATGCATGGGATCCATGAGGCTTCTGATAAAGGAGTCCACTATGAGCTTACGACAACATGTGAACAGCCAGAGGCTTTACCAATTGATTTTTAAAAATAATCCATAGAAAGAATGAAAGGAATGTGATGAAGATGAGTAAGAAAGCTTTAATTGTGTGGGGTGGCTGGGATGGTCATGAACCCGAACAAATAGCAGGTCTATTTAAAGAGATTTTGGAAAAGGAAAATTTTGCAGTGGAAGTCTCTAATACTTTAGATGCTTATGCAGATGGGGAAAAGCTGAAAACATTTGACCTAATCGTCCCTCATTGGACAATGGGAAAAATCGAAAATCAATATGTTGGTAATGTTTCAGAGGCTGTCGTGAGTGGTGTAGGATTGGCAGGCTGTCACGGAGGAATGTGTGACTCTTTTCGAAATGATGTAGACTGGCAATTTATGACCGGCGGGAATTGGGTAGCACACCCCGGAAATGATGGGGTAGAGTACGAAGTGAATATAAAGCATTCTTCCAGTCCTTTGTTAGAAGGAATGAGTGATTTCAAAGTAATCAGTGAACAATATTATTTACATGTTGATCCTGCTATTGAGGTATTAGCTACAACTCGATTTCCGGTAGTTGATGGACCACACTCAACGAATAGGGCGGTTGATATGCCTGTTGTGTGGACAAAGCGTTGGGGAGAAGGTCGTGTATTTTACAATTCACTTGGACATCACGCTGACATTATAGCAAGACATGAAGTAACAGAAATGATGCGAAGAGGATTTTTGTGGGCTGCCGAGGGAAAAAGCGTAGCGGAAAAATCTTCAGGAAAAATAAGTTTTTATTCTGGAATGGGAGACAGTCAATAAAGCGAGACTACCATCAGTGGGGGGCTCCCACTGATGGTTAGCGAGACTTATCGGGGTGTTAACGTCCGTTATTCCCCACTAGACTTCTTTGAAATCTTCTAGTCTTGAAGTGGGATCTTACGGACGTTTGCACCAGGTTAAAGCGAGACTGCCTATCATCGGGAGGCCTTATTCTCCACTAATGATTGGCTTGCTTGCACTGGGATAAAATATTCTGATAAAGAAGGGAATGGTGTAGGATGGCAGAAAAGAAACAAGTAAGAATCGGGATGGTTGGTTATAAGTTTATGGGTAGAGCTCACTCTCATGCCTATCGTGATGCTGCTTTTTATTTTGATCCGTCGGTGGAGCCTGTCTTGCAAGCGATATGTGGACGAAATGAAGAGAAAGTGAAGGAAGCCGCCGATCAGTTCGGCTGGAATTCTTATGAAACGGATTGGCGCGAATTAATCAATCGTGAAGATATTGATTTAATTGATATAGTAACCCCCAATCATAATCATGCTGAAATCGCCATCGCTGCTGCAGAAGCGGGGAAACATGTCTTTTGTGAAAAGCCATTAGCTCTTAATTTGGAACAATCACAGCGTATGCTAGAAGCGGTTGAGAAAAATAAGGTAATGCATATGATTAATCACAATTATCGATTTGCCCCTGCAATCCAGTTTGCAAAAAAGTTGATTGAAGAGGGGCGCCTTGGGAGAATCTATCATATTCGTGCAACCTATTTACAAGATTGGATTATGGACCCACAATTCCCACTCGTTTGGCGCCTGAATAAGGATGTTTCTGGCTCAGGTTCACATGGTGACCTGGCCGCACATAGTATTGATCTTGCTAGATTTCTAGTAGGAGAATTTAAAGAAGTATCGGGCATTCTCGAGACATTTATTAAGCAACGTCCACTTGTAGAAGATAGTGATGGCTTAAGTGGTACCGCCTCAAGTGAAAAGGTAGGAGATGTGAATGTTGATGATGCCAGTGTCTTTATAGCACGGTTTGTTAATGGGGCTATCGGTACCTTTGAAGCCACTCGGTTTGCGGGCGGGAACCGAAATGGAAATCGATTTGAGATTAATGGTGAAAAAGGATCGATTCGTTGGGATGTGGAACACATGAATAATCTAGAGGTATATTTCCATGATGATGAGCCAGGCCTCCAAGGTTTTCGAACGATTACGTGTACAGAGGAAATCCATCCTTTTGCAGGAGCTTATTGGCCAGCAGGTCATATTATCGGCTATGAACACACTTTTATAAATCTTGTAGTGGAATTATTAAATGGAATAGATCAGGGCTGTAGTCCGTCCCCAAACTTCTTTGACGGAGTAAAAAACCAAGCTGTTTTGGAAGCGGTTGAACAATCTTCACAAACAAAACAATGGATCAATATTCCAGATGTAATGCAACAGCTTGAACCAGTAAAGAAGGAGTGAGAAGGAAAAAATAGCTTTGGGCGAAAGCCCAAAGCTATTAGTCCGCTATTGCTAAATACACAAAGTAAGCAATCATAATAAAAGCGCCAATTGTAATTATTGAACTAGTCACAATCATAGCCTCCTTACATGACATGATTTGAGATACATACATTATAACTGAATATAATTATTTTGCCATTTTTAATCATTTTGTCATCTTTTTTTAATAGCTTTATTAATAGAAAATAGTATAAAATAGACGTATATATAAAGAAGGGAATCGTTACTTATGAGAACTTGGATAAGAAAATCACTGATTATATTAGTTTCAGTTCTTACTTTCGGTGTCGTCACCCCTTCACATGCCTTTTGGTCGCAAAATCAGGAAGTAACAAAAACATTACAGCGTACCCCTAATTCAAGCTCAACTTCTGAAAATCGCCCATCTGAGCATGAGGTGCAAATCCCTGTTACTCTTTCAGAAAAAGTTCCAGAGGATGACATTGTTGATTCATTAATTGGAAAAGCGGAACAACAAGCCCTGCTAAAATTCGGTCCGAAAATTTCTACTGTCATTGAGTCTGAATTTAACGATGTAATTATGCCACGAATCAGTGAGGCCATTGAAATGACGGTAGCCCAATATCCAGGGGACGAACTTAAAAATCTAGCAATCACTGAGAAACCAGGAGGCGGAGTAAGCGAAAAAATCTTTAATATTTATCATGCCGAGACTGGTAAAGATCTGATTTTATTTCATGTCCGCAGAGACAAGCCCCCTTTAGCAGGCTATCAATTTAATTTTCATTACCACACTTATCATGATCAATTCCAGGCCCACTATACAATGGGAACGATTTACTGGAGTAAAGATACCCCTCCTAATTGGCACACCGTATAAGAAAGCAAGTTCGCTGATTTTATAGCCGAACTTGCTTTCTTGCATTTTCCATTTCTTCACATGAATGCCCATGATATAATAAGATATCGATAGATTTAAGTGGAAGTAGGAAATCGAAATGCGAAAATGGTTCATTATTCCCATTATGCTTTTGGCTATTTTTTTTATATCAGATAAAACTCGTGCCGATTATAAGGGAATATTATTGGGCGAAAGCGATTTATATTCAACAATACAGCTTCGTGCCGACGGTCTACTTAAGGAAATCGTTGTACTTCCCCAAAATGATTACAACCACAATGAAGCAAAAGCAATCATTCATAGGCTGGATCAGTTACCAAAATCGATTTTGCAAAAAACAGTTCATCAGCATATAAAAATAATCTTGTTTAATGGAAAACTAACAGATCATGATCGTGTCCCCTTTCTTCAGGGGGAAATACCAAGAGGTTATACAGAGCCGGTCGTCTGGGATGATGTTCCTGGAATAGGGGGCACTGAGCTTGTTTATGTGAAGATCGGTCATAGCGAAAGAGGAAAAGGACATGGATCTGTAAATTTAGAGTATCACGAGCTTGCTCATTCCTTAATGAATTTAGTGTATAATGATACAATAGTTTCTGATGAAATAAGTAATCTATGGTCTGTGGAGGCAGAATCGATTTTTCCTAGAAATCAATACTTTTTGAATTATAAAGAGGAATATTTCGCAGAATGCTTTGCCTATTACTTTTTTTCTCCTGAAACAAGAAAGGTTTTACAGCAAAAGGCCCCTAAGACATATGAATTTTTTAATAAGTTATAAGTAGTGAGGATGTGGATGGCTTGGAACAATATTTGAATTTATGCAAGCAGGTATTAGATAAGGGTCAGGTTAAAGAAGATCGAACAGGAACGGGGACCGTTAGTGTTTTTGGACATCAAATGCGATTTGATTTACAAAAGGGGTTTCCATTATTAACAACAAAAAAGCTTCATACAAAATCCATTATTCATGAACTGTTGTGGTTTTTAGCTGGGGATACGAATGTGCATTACCTCCAGGAAAATGGTGTGAGAATTTGGAACGAATGGGCAGATGAGAACGGAGAATTAGGGCCAGTTTACGGGAAACAATGGCGTTCTTGGGAAACGGCTGATGGTAGAACAATTGACCAAATTAAAGATGTTCTTGAACAGATCAAAACAACTCCTGACTCCCGAAGAATGATCGTCAATGCTTGGAATGTAGGAGAAATTAATCAAATGGCTTTGCCACCTTGCCATTGTTTATTCCAATTTTATGTGGCGGATGGAAAGCTTTCATGTCAGCTTTACCAAAGATCTGCAGATATCTTTCTTGGTGTACCTTTTAATATTGCTTCATATGCATTGCTTACTATGATGATGGCGCATGTTACAGGTTTACAACCAGGAGAATTTATTCACACTTTTGGAGATGCCCATATCTATTCAAATCATTTTGAGCAAATTAAATTACAGTTACAGCGAGATCCTCGGCCATTGCCAGAGTTGAAAATAAACCCTGAAGTAACTGATTTGTTCCAGTTTAAATATGAAGATTTCTCACTTGAGGGTTATGATCCCCACCCAGCTATTAAGGGAGTGGTCAGTGTATGATCTCCTTTCTATGGGCTGAAGATGAAAATCGCCTTATTGGCAAGGATAATCAGCTGCCTTGGCGACTTCCAGCAGACTTGCAATATTTTAAAGAAACGACAATGGGACATCCAATTGTAATGGGAAGAAAAACGTATGAATCAATTGGAAAACCGCTACCTGGAAGGACAAATATTGTAATGACGAGAAATCATTCATTTATAGCAGATGGATGTGAGATCTTCCATTCCAAAGAGGAATTTTTATCATGGGCTGATAAAATAGAGGAAGAAATATTTGTGATTGGTGGAGCGGAAGTATATCGTCTATTTATTGAAGAGGTTGATCAGTTATATGTAACAAAAATATTTGATCAGTTTGAAGGGGACGAATATTTTCCGAGAATTAACTGGGAAGCATGGAAGCTCGTCTCAAAAAAGATAGGACGAAAAGATGAAAAAAACCCTTATGATTATGAGTTTAGATTATTTATACGTAAATAGATGAAGAAAAATTTCCTAAAACTATTATGTTAGCTTGGAGCATGCCTCCAAGCTTTTTTCTGTTTATATGTCTTCATTATCGATATTTAATTATGTTCCCAATTACTTATGGATTGAATATGGTAATACAGTAAAGATGTTTATAACAATATGAATACGATTACAATATAGGGTGAATTTTTTACAGGGATTGTGTGGGTTAAACTTTCTAGTGAAGAAAATGAAAGGATCTCTAAAGAAACAAAGATTTACGGACTATCCTTAATTGCAAGGGAATCTCGCTAAGAACAATAGGGAGGGTTATCAATTGAAAAAGAGATGGAGTCTGTTATTATTTGTGGGTTTGCTAGGAATAGTAACGTTGATTGTTTCAGGTTGTAGTTCATCTACAAAAGGGAACCCAGATTCTAGTTCAAAAAAAATCCAATTAACGATGGCGGCATGGGGAAACCCGGCTGAAATTAAAGTGTATCAACGTGGGCTTGATGAATACGAAAAGACACATAAAAATGTAAGTATTAAATTAATTCCTGTACCTAGTGATAATTATGAACAAAAGCTTTTGACACAATTATCTGGCGGGCAAGCGCATGATATTTTTTATGTCGGTTCTGAGACGATGCCAAAGTTGGTTGAAACTGGAAAGATTGCAGAGTTAACCGAGTTTCTTGATAGTGATGAAAGCTATGTAAAAGCCGATGAATTTGCAGATGGTTTATGGGGAGCAGCAAGACAAAACGATAAGATTTATGGAGTTTCTGTTGATAATAATCCTTACCTCATGTACTATAATAAAAAAGTTTTAAAAGAAGCCGGTATCGACAAAACACCACAGGATCATTTTGAAGAGGGGACTTGGAATTGGGATACATTTGCGGAGATGACAGATAAGCTTGTTGAGGCTGGAAAACGTGGGTTTGTAGCTGAAAACAATAGTGGACATTTATTCTCTTGGGTTTGGTCAAATGGTGGACATTTATTTGATGAAGATGGAAATTATATTTTAGAAGAAAATGTGCAAGCACAAGAAACCTTTAAATATCTTGAGAAATTGGTGAAAGGCGGAAATATAACCTATTCTGGCTCATTACCGAAAGGGCAGGGTGCGGATGCAATGTTTATGTCAAATCAAGTGGGATTTGTTGCGGCAGGCCGCTGGTTAACGCCGATGTTTAGTGAGAATAAAGCATTGGAATTCGATTATATTCCATGGCCAACAAATACGGGAAATGAAATGGAACCTGCGGCTATTGCGATTGCTTATATGTCTGTTTCGAAAGAATCGAAGCATATTGATGAAGCGATGCAGTTTTTATCTTATTATACTTCCGCTGAAGGGCAGAAGGCTCGACTTGCTGATAATGGCAATGCTGTTCCGTCTGTAAATGGTGTTGATGAGCTCATTACAGATGATGCGATTCCAGAACATGCTGATTATTTAATCGAAGCTAGAAACATCGGAAAAGTTGAAGACCAACAAGTCATGATTCCGGGAATGGAAAGTGAAATAAAGGATCTAATGGACCTTATGTACCTTGGAAAGCAAGATGCTGAAAAAACAATAGAAGCAGTGTCAAAAAAGGCGAAAGAAATGATTGATGAACATCGGGGGAAATAAAGATAAATTAAAAAGTGAGTCCAAAGAGGCTCACTTTTTTTATAACTTTTAATCGTAAATATTAAACATAGAACAAAACGCAAAAGTACATAAATGCACTTCCAGCAATAACAAATAAATGCCAAATTGCATGTGAGTATGGTAAATTTCTCCATATATAGAAGATGGCTCCGACTGAATAAAAGATTCCGCCTGTTAGTAACAAGTAAAATCCAGCCGGACTTAGACTTGTATATAATGGTTTAATTGCAATAATGATCAACCAACCCATAAGCAGATAAAATACTGTGGATAGAACTCTAAATTTATTTACTAGGAAGCATTTTAACGTAATCCCAGCAATAGCCAGCCCCCAAATAATTCCAAATAAGGTCCAACCTAAACTTCCATTTAAAGAAACGAGAGTAAGTGGTGTACATGTTCCAGCAATCAAAACATAAATAGCTGAATGGTCTAGGATGGCAAATACATTTTTAGTCTTAGAGGGCTTGAAACTGTGAAGCATAGTAGAAAATAGGTAAAGTAAAATCATTGAAACGCCAAAAATGGTAAAACTCACCACATGCATAGCATTTCCATTATTAACAGCGGAAACAATTAAAATGACTAGAGCTGGAATACTTAAAAGAAAGCCGATTCCGTGTGTGATCGCATTCGCTAGCTCTTCTTTCCAATTAAAAGTTGCACCGTCTGTGTAGTATGAGGTTTCCATCGTCATTCCTCCATTCTTTTTCATCATAGTGGTTTCTAGGGACAATAGCAATTATTATATTTCGAATAGAGCATTTTTATTCTGTCGTTTCATGTCCTAAACCTGTATAATTAAGATAACGATCATGAGGATGTGAAGCATTGAAAAAAATTAAAATTGTAACAGATTCAACGTCTGACTTAACAGTCGAAGAGATTGAATATTTAAATATACATGTGATTCCTTTATCAATTTTTATTAATGAAGAGACATATACTGATGGAGTAGACATCACTCCAGAAATGTTCATGATTAAAATGAAGATGGCCCAAGAACTACCTAAAAGCTCCCAGCCGTCTGTTGGTGAATTTATCAAGCTTTATGATGAACTTGGAAAAGATGGCAGTGAGATTATTTCTATTCACATGACTGGCCATATGAGTGGGACCGTAGAAACAGCCAAATCTGCTGCGCAAATGTCCAATTCTAAAGTAAAAGTAATTGACTCTAAATTCATTTCCAAGGCTTTGGCTTTTCAAGTGAGAGAAGCTGCTAGACTTTCTCATTTAGGGCATAGTCTAGAAGAAATTCTAGTAAAATTAAAAAAGATTCGTGAAAATACGAAACTATATGTGGCGGTGAATACTTTAGAAAACTTAGCAAAAGGCGGAAGAATTGGAAAGGGTAAGGCAATGATTGGTTCATTGTTAAATATTAAACCGATTGCTCGCTTAGATAATGGTGCGTACTCCCCCATCACCAAAGTTAGAAGTAAATCGCAAATATTGAATTTTTTAATAAAGCAGTTTATGGAAGAGAGTAAAGGGAAAAGCATTAATAGTATCGGCATTTCCCATGCTGATGGCTTGGAGCTTGCTATGAAAATGAAAGAGAAGATTGAAGAAATTACAGGCTTTCCCAAAGTTGAAATTGATTATACGACGCCGGTTATAAGTACCCATACAGGTCCTGGAGCTATAGGATTTATGTATTATTTTGATTAACATTATTTAATCGGAACGATCTAAAATTAGATCGTTTTTTTAAGGTCAAGGAAACTATAAAATTGTCGCTCGTGGATAAGTTATAATTTTGAGTTTTGTCGTCTAGCTCCAGCGCCCAGCGACTAGCAAACTTTCAGCTTCTTCCTATGATAAGTCAACATCGGCTCATTCTTCGCCGTGCTGTCTAGCTACAGACGGCAAGAGCTCGAGGTCAAATAACCCTGAATCGCAGAAGGGGAAATTCACCCTTCTTCGTTTCAGGAACATTTGCTTGTCGCTCCTAATCAGCCGTCTTTCGCATTTCATGTATCCTTTATCTCAGGGCTACAGGATGTAGGTCAGAACAGCGTTGCGCCAGGACGACGCGTTTTTAGCTGTTCATCCTTATTATGAAAGTTTGTACGTCGCTAAACGGGCGCTTGCGCTTTTGTTCTTGTTAAGGAAATTATAACATTCTTGGCTTGTGGATAAGTTGTAATTTTGAGTTTTGTCATCCAGCTCCAGCGCCTAGCCCCTCGAGGTCAAATAACCCTGAACCTATGAAGGGAAAAAGCCCCTTCCTAGGTTCAGGAACATTTGCTTGTCGGGGCTGATCAAGGCGCTTGCGCTTTTTTTCTTGATAATCGGATAGGACTCTGACCATTTTTTTCATTCAATATAGGATATGGTTATTTGCTAAATATGTTCGTATGTTATAATAAAATTTGATTTTATTTAGGGGGATGTGAAACAATGAAGAAATCTTTTATATTGTTATTCTGCATTATGTTTGTACTTTCCGGTTGTTCAACCCCCTATAAAGAGCAAAAAATACGTACGCTTGAACACGGATATAAACAGATGCCACCAGAGGATTTTTTACCGAAAGATCTTACGATTGTCTCAATAGGGGATTCATTAACACAGGGAGTTGGGGATATAAAAGAATTAGGTGGTTATATTCCCTATTTAAAAGAAAAATTAGAAGGTCAAAAAGATATAAGAACAGCAGACTTCGTAAATTTTGGTATAAAAGGGAATCGATCCGATCAGCTGCTAGAACGGCTAGGTCAGCCAAAAGTACAATCAGCCATTCAGAATGCTGATGTTGTTATCATCACAATTGGTGGAAATGATGTGATGAAAGTTTTTAAACAAAACCTTGCTCATTTAAAAGTAGAAACATTTCTTCAAGAAGAAAAGTATTATCAAGAACGATTGACCGATATCATTGAGACTGTTTCCTCTTATAATGATCAGACGGAAATTATTCTCATGGGGATTTACAACCCCTTTATGAGGTGGTTTGCTGATATTAAAGAAATGGATCAAATCATTTCAACCTGGAATGATACAAGTTCACAAGTTGTGGATCAATTTGAACATGCTTATTTTGTGCCTGTAGCCGATATTTTTAATAATTATGAAGAAGATCTTTTATATACTGATTATTTCCATCCTAATAATAAGGGATATGAATTAATTGCTAATCGATTTTATACTTATTTTAATGAACATAGCCTTATTGAAAAGATCTTTGAAAATGGCTAAATGTTAGGAGTAGTGATGATATGAAAAAGAAGAATATTTGGAAAGTCCTGTTTTTTGCTCTTTTAGCAATAAATATTCTTTTCTTTTTCGTTATAGGTATTTTTTTATTTCTTGCTGGGGAAGAACAACCCATTCCAGAATCACAAGCTGACTCGAAGCAAATGTCAGAGTTTTTGATCCAGACAAATAAAGATGATCTAAATGAATTAATTAATTACTATATCGAAAAAGAAAATCTAAATGGTCCGATTGATTACTCGGTTGTCTTATCAGACGTAGTGGAATTAAATGGGGAACTGAATGTATTCACAAGTACACTGCAACTAAAAATGACCTTCGAGGCCAAAGCTTTGGAGAATGGTGATTTACTTCTTGAACAAAAATCACTTTCTCTTGGTGGAATCCGTCTCCCGGTTTCTGAGGTTCTTAAAATTATCCGAAGCGCCTATAAGTTACCAGAATGGGTGATTATTCAGCCAAATGATAAGCAAATTTATGTATCTTTACAAAGCATGCGATTAAATAATGATATCCAAGTACGGGCAGAAAAATTTGATCTAACCGAAAATGAAATTGTGATGAAAATGTTAGTGCCTGTTGAATAGTTACTATTAGGTCATTCACTCACTTGTTTTTTTATCCTTCTAGGCAAACACACAAACCGCCCACCCATGGATTACATATGCTATAAGCGTAAGACAAAAGAATCAAGGAGTGGATTGTTATGTATTATGGCGGATATGATGGATGCTGCGATGGCGGCTATCCGGCATATGGTGGTTATGGCGGTGGCGGAGGTTGCGGCTATCCTGCAAGAGGTGGTGGCTTTGCGCTGATTGTTGTCTTATTTATTTTGTTGATCATCATCGGCGCTTGCTGGTGCTTTCCGAACTAGATAAATGCAGGAGCTGTCCGAAAAGTCTATTTAAAGTGAAATTTGCCCAATTTACAAACCCGAGAATGTTGATGAAACAGCATTCTTGGGTTTTATTTTTTAGGAAAAAATTATAAAATTCTTGGCTTGTGGATAACTGTTTACCTTGCGGTTGGTGTCTAGCTCCAGGCGCCATCGGCTCGAGGCTCGCAGGCGCGAGTCCATCGGCGAAGACATGCGGACGTGGCGACCATAGCCGATGTTCCACGAAATAACCTGAGCCAATGAAAGGCAAAGAACGCCTTTCTTTGTCTCAGAACATTTGCTTGTCGCCGATAAGCGGGCGCTTGTGCTTTTCTTGTTGTTAAGGAAACTATAAAATTCTTGGCTTGTGGATAACTGCTTATGGCGCGGTCGGCATCCAGCTCCAGCGTCTAGCCCCTCGAGGTCAAATAACCCTGAACCTATGAAGGGAAAAAGCCCCTTCCTAGGTTCAGGAACATTTGCTTGTCGGGGCTGATCAAGGCGCTTGCGCTTTTGTTCTTCAACCAGTTAAAAAAGTTACTTTTTAGACACACTCCTGTCATTTTTTTGTATCTAAGCGGTTTTCGCCTTTTGCAGATGAGCATTCATGCATGATTACTAACTGCGTGCATACATTATATTAATATTCCATGCGAATAAGGATATTTGCGTAGCTGTTTTAATCCGCTATACTGATTAAATAAAGAAACTCCATTTAGTGAATGTGTTTCATCCATGAAATGTGAGTAGACATCCACACAATCAGAAAGGCGGTATCATATGATGGAAAAATCCTTTTATCATTTTTTAATGAAATTTCGTCAGCATACAACTAGTGATGAGATTAGTCAATTTGCTAATAATGCTTATCAGGACCATAGCTTTCCAAAGCACTCTAAAAATTATCAAGAGCTTAGCAATTATTTAGAATTACAAGTAGATTATTTACCAACCGTTTCTCTTTTTGACCAGGTCTGGGAGTTATATGTAGAGTCCGAGAACAAATAATAGCGAAATTCAATTGGATAGGAGATTCAGAAGGGAGCGAAAAGGATTGGAAGAGATGGAGGTTATTATAGATACGGAAGAAATAGCTGAATTTTTCTATCATGAATTGCTAAAAAGAGGATATACACCTGGTGATAAGGAAGTCATGGAATTAGCCGATATTATGTTCGATTATTTAATCGCTAAAAGGATTATTGATGAAGAAAGTGAAAATTGAATAGTTGGAAAAATCCACCCCTACTTGTACTTACAATCTAAGTTGCATGGTAGACAAGAAAGAATTAAAATGGGAATAAGATAGGAGGTGGCGTGATTTGAGTATTCATATTGGAGCAAAAAAAGGTGAAATTGCAGATACGGTATTATTACCAGGAGATCCTTTACGGGCAAAGTATATTGCAGAAACCTTTTTAGATGACGTGAAATGCTATAATGAAGTAAGAAATATGTTTGGCTACACCGGTACATATAATGGCAAAAGAATATCTGTTCAAGGAACAGGGATGGGAGTCCCATCTATTTCAATTTATATTGAAGAATTAATGCAGGAATATGGTGTACAGAATCTTATTCGAGTTGGAACATGTGGAGCGATCCAAAAGGATGTGCAAGTCCGTGATGTTATTTTGGCTATGACAGCATCAACGGATTCCCAGATGAATCGTTTGACTTTTGGGGGTGTCAGCTATGCCCCAACTGCTTCATTTTCTTTATTGAAGGCAGCATATGAGCAAACTATTGAACAAGGTTTAAATGTGAAAGTGGGAAATGTATTTACAGCTGATTTATTTTACAACGATAATGCCGAACATGAAAAATGGGCAAAATATGGCATTTTAGCGATCGAAATGGAAACAGCTGCTCTTTATACTCTTGCTGCAAAATATGGGAGAAATGCTTTGTCTGTACTCACAGTGAGCGATCATATTTTAACAGGAGAAGCTACATCGTCAGAAGAAAGACAAACTACATTTAATGATATGATTCATGTAGCTCTTAAAACGGCGATAAACTGAGACGGCAGCAGTGAGAGTCTTACGGACAATTAAGCCGATATAAAATAAATGGAATTTGATAAATTCGTGAAAAGCTAAGTTCTTACACTATAAGAACTTAGCTTTTTTTCTGCATAAATTAGAAAAGGTAAGGAGTAGGACCCTAGAAGAATTCAAAAAGAGATCTGATGAGTGGTTATATGAGGAAGCACTATGGGATGATAATATGTCCAATAATTATTTCATATGGTTCCATACTTTCGAAGATGAAATAAACCATCGAGGGCAAATTAGAATAATAAGAAAAATATTACCTGATTTTTGATCCATTCAACAGTGGCTCGATGAGGCTGTCCCAAGAGTCGAAATCGCCAAAAAGATTCCTTCGCTCCGGTTTCCCCATATATGGTTAGCATTTGAAGCAAATTCATAATTTAGTCCATAATGATTACAAATATATAAGCGAATCCTGAACAAATGGGCTTTGGAAAACATCTCGCAACTACATGTTTTCGGGAATCTTTCTATAATAGGTCGAACCTAAATATGAAACCTTAAGGGTGTGCACCAGTCCTAAATAATGCAAAGACTGTCCCTTAGCGAATGAGGACCTCTGTCAAAAGACAAACTTAGTTGATTGGAGTGAAAGGCGGCGACTCCTGGGGGATTAGAGTGACAAGTGAGATCCCACAGGAGCGCTGCGACTAGGAAGCTCACTGCACGCCCCCTGCAACGAAAATCAACGGTTATAAGCTCTCATATTGTATTTTATATTGACAGAATAGTTACTTATAAAAAGGGAATTATAAGGTTGGTTTAATTATGCAATTTATTGTTAATCTGGTTAAGATGGTGGCTATCATGTTTTTGAAAAATTCGAATAAAACTATCTACACCAAATTTTCTTTTTCCAGAACCAATAGTAAAACGATCTTTACTATCTATTATTTCAAGACTTGAGCATAATTGTTGTCTAGTATCTATAAATTTATCAATTATTTCATAGACGGATGAATCTTTTAATTTTTCTAGTCCTTCGTTATTATAAGCATCATGATCAGGGAATTCTCTTAAATTTGCTTTGTCTTCCATAAAAGGAACCATATTTTCTAGATTAAACTTGTCCCAATAATAAAGATGGGCAACAATTTCTCTAATAGACCATCTACCAGGTTGTATTGGCTTACATAATTCCTCCTCATCGACTTGTTTTAACTCAGTAACTTCAGTAATCATATTTTTAAATGCGTCTATTTCTTTTTTTGCAGCCATTAGATATGATTGACCTCCTTTAATAATTTATAGGTTCACTCTATCATATGGTTATAATAAAACAACTAAATGATTGATTAAATGATACGATTAGCAGTAGCTTCTTTCATAATTTAGCAAAAACTGTTAGAATAAAGAGGTTGTAATGTTAACAATAAAGAACAGCCTGAATTTAATTGGAAGATGAAAGTGGTGAGCAGAGTGGAAGATGAAAATCAGACAAAAGATCATTCTCCCGAACATAATAGCTATATTCATATGAAGAAATTTAAATTTATTATGCTTATATTCGTGTTGATTTTCGCTACGTCGGGTGTAACGCTATTAGCATTATCATTAGGTGGAGAAAGCCCTGCTAATGTGATTATCCAAGAAAGAAAAGAATTTAATAAGTTATATCAAGCATACGATGAGTTAGATAAGAACTATTTCGAGGAAGTCAATTCAGAAGATCTCATTAATGGGGCAATAGATGGTATGGTGAATGCGTTAGGAGATCCGTATTCTGATTATATGACACAGGAAGAAAATGATCAATTTGAGGAAAGTATCACTTCTTCTTTTGAAGGAATTGGTGCAGAAATTCAGGAGAGAGAGGGAAATATTGTTGTCGTTTCTCCAATCAAAGATTCTCCTGCGGAAAAAGCCGGCATTCAACCCAATGATAAGATTATTAAAGTAGACGAGAAAAATATTCAAGGAATGAGTTCAAATGAGGCTGTTTTATTAATTCGTGGTAAGAAAGGCTCAAAGGTAGACCTCACCATTTTAAGGGGAGAGAAGGACAATGAAATTAAGCTCACCCTTACAAGAGATGAAATTCCCATCAACACTGTGTATGCTGAAATGCTAGATGATGGAGTTGCTAAAATTCAGATTACAAGTTTCTCACAGCATACAAATGAGGAATTAGAGGAAGCCTTGAACGAAATGAATGATAAAGGCATGAACTCTCTAATCATTGATTTAAGAAGGAATCCTGGTGGTTTGTTGGATCAAGCGATCTCTTTATCTGAGCTTTTTGTACCAAAAGGGCAAAATATTGTCCAAGTAGAAGATCGAAATGGTGCAATGGAAGAAACTATTGCTCAAACAGCGGACAAAATTGATGTGCCATCTGTCATGTTAATTGATGAGGGGAGTGCCAGTGCCTCAGAAATATTAGCGGCGGCTGCTAGCGAAACGGCTAATATCCCTTTAATTGGGGTGGACTCCTTCGGAAAAGGAACGGTTCAAACACAGAAAAAGTTTTCAGATGGATCGAATGTAAAATATACAATTGCCAAATGGTTAACACCAAATGGAAATTGGATTCATGATGAAGGCATCAAGCCTGATTATGAAGTGAAGCTTCCAGAATATGCAAATTTACCTTATATTAGTCCGGATGATGAATGGAAGGTTTCTTCAACCTCTGAGGAAGTAAAAGCCGCTGAGGAAATGCTAAAAGTATTAGGTTATGATCCAGGAAAAGTAGATGGCTTTTTTGATGATAAAACGAAGAAAGCCATAGAAAAATTCCAAAAGGATGAAAAACTAAAAACTACAGGGGTGCTTTCAGGCGATACAACCGTAAAATTAATGACAAATCTAAGCGAACACCTAGTAAAAGAAGACCCCCAAGTGAAAAAAGCGGTTGAAGTATTAAAGAAAGATAAACAGAAAAAAAAGGCGTCTTAATATAGAACAAATAAAAAACGAAGCGAGCACCTACAAAGTGATGTGGGGTGGCAGCTTCGTTTTTTTTGTATGAAATTTTAATATAAGGTGATTTACTAGTAATTCTCCCCGAATTTTATAAAGGTTCTTTCATCCTCGATCAAGCCGCAAGAGCCACACTGAACTCTTTTTTCTGGGCCTTGGTATTTCGTGTGAAAAGGTCCTGGGTCCATACCATGATAATCCTCTATGACCTCCCCTGATTGGGGATCTAAGCGAACAGCAGTGACAACTTGATCAATAATATTAAAGCGAGCACGATTCGTTTTGCAATTAGGGCAACAGTAAGGATTTGTCATTGTAAGCCTCCTTTAATGTGAATATCCTTAGCTTAACCGAAACGACGGAATAATATCGATATTAAGATCATGTTATGTTCACAGCATAAGAGAGGGCAGAATTAGTGCATGAAAGTCGTGAATAGGAGGAGTCGTTAAAATGTTAAAGATGACATTGCTTTGTAATAAATGTTATATAATCGCTGGTCGCAAAAGTTGTCAATATTAATTTTATACCAGTTTTTGGAGATATCTCCTAAATATAGGTATAGATGGAAATGGCTACCAGTTAGAGGAGTTGTTTAAAACTCGTTTATTTTTATAGCTATTTTAAGAGATGTACAAGTGAAAAGCGATAATCAAGTGACTATTCTACTAACTGGGATTTTCTCCCTTAAATATTACGTAGAATCATATGATAATATACTTGTGCAAGCGAAAAAATAGAATCAAAGGGGAGAAACAAAAATGAAAAAAGATATAAAGAAAGTTATTCTATCTACGGTGGCAGCTACAGCTTTAATGGCATTGCCTTTTACAGGAAATGCTGATGCAGCTTCTAATACAGAGCAAAGTCCATCTCAAAGTCCTTATAAAGTATTCTATTATAATGGCAAAGCATCAAATAATGATGATTGGTGCAAATATGTGTTTAATTTTGATTGGAAGCAAAAAAATGAGCAAGACGCTCAAAAGCAGAACAATCAAAAAGAGCAAAAACCAGAAGCAAATGAGGACAAACAAGATACAAATCAAAGTAAACCACCTGTTAATGTTGAACAACCTGAACAGCAACCGACACAACCAGAGCAAAAACCATCAGAATCGCAAAATAATAACCAAACAACTGAATCTACCACTACATTAAATGAGTTTGAACAACAAGTAGTAGATTTAACAAACCAAGAGAGAGCGAAAAATGGATTATCAGCATTGAAAGTAGATACAACACTAAGTAAAGTGGCTAGAGAAAAATCAAGAGATATGTCAGCAAATAATTATTTTGATCATAATAGCCCAACTTACGGATCTCCGTTTGATATGATGAAGCATTATGGTGTTGATTATCGTTCAGCTGGAGAAAATATTGCGATGGGTCAACGTTCCCCACAGGAAGTCATTGATGGTTGGATGAACAGTCCAGGACATCGTGCTAATATCTTGAACGAAAGCTATACTCATATTGGTGTTGGTTATATTTCTAATGGGAACTATTGGACTCAAGAATTTATTGGAAAATAAGAATTGAATCAGTTGCATGTAAAATCCAGCCATCTAATCCAAAGATGGCTGGATTTTTTCTTTGTTTTGGAAACTATAAAATTCTTGCTCGTGGAAAATTGTTTGCGTTGTGGTTTGACATCCAGCTCCAGCGCCTAATCCGAGAAGCTCACAGGATGAGATCATCGGCATTGCCACAGGACGTGGCGAACTTAGCTGATGTTCTGCATAATAATCCTGACCTATGATGGGAAAAAGCCCAAGCCCCTTCCTAGGTTCAGGAACATTTGCTTGCCTGAGGGCAACAGGATGTTGGTCAGAAAGGCGTTGCGCCAGGACGGCGGGAATTTAGCCCTTCACCCTAGACCAAGGGCGCTTCCGCTTTTGTTCTTATTTCGGAAACTATAAAATTGTCGCTTGTGGATAAGTTATAATTTTGAGTTTTGTCGTCTAGCTCCAGCGCCTAGCCCCTCGAGGTCAAATAACCCTGATCTATGAAGGGAAAAAGCCCCTTCCTAGGTTCAAGAACATTTGCTTGTCGGGGCTGATCAAGGCGCTTGCGCTTTTGTTCTTATGCTTCCAATTGTTGTAGGGAGGTTTGTGTATCTGTTTTTCTCATATAAGTCATGGTGAATAAATCTCTTGGAATCTCATATAGATCATATAGATAAGAGCCTGGATTTAATTGCTGAAAAACCAAAGGTTTCGTTTCATTTGCTTTTAAGACATAGGGTAATTTTCCGGCAGCTTTTTTCGAACGGTAATTTTCGGTTTTGATTCTCATGTAGACCGTTTCTATTGCCTTTTCAAAAAACAATTCTTGTAAAAATAATTCCTTCACCAATGAATTATATCCTTTGCCGTGATAGGCTTTCCCAAGCCAAGTGCCTAGAAAACCAGCTCCATGCTGAACATCAAATAAATTAATGATGCCAATTGGATTTCCCCATTCATCTAAAATCGTCCTAGAAATGAGTTCACCTTGATCTTCTGCTTCAATTGTTTGTTTGGTAATAAATAAAAATTCCTCAAAGGAATATGCTTTTTGACGCACAAAAGGGAAGACATCCGGGTGCGTCATTAATTCATAAAGAACTTGACATTCATGCCCAGTTAACTCGCGTTTTTTGAGCATCATGACCCCTCCTAGTTGGGGCAGTCCTAAATAGTCGATTCTGCCCCACGAAATTTTTTAAAATTGCATAAAAAATTTCGGGGTGGGAATCGAACCCACTAGAACCAGTTAATCACTGGTGGCGCACCATTTGCCTTCCCTCAATTATGAGCGATATGAAATTGTAATCTTTATACTGACATCATACAAAAAAATTTCAAATTTGCATAGTAGTAAATATAGCGAATCGTCATTTTTTTTAACGGAAAGGGTGAAAATATTTGAAACTTATACTATAGTTAATACGTAGAATAGATAAGAAGCTAGAAATGGAGGAATTAGAATGGAAACGAACATGGATAATAAGGTGGAAAACAATAATAATGACAGAGTGCTAGCAGCTGTAATTTATATCATCAGCTTTGTCTCAGCTTTTATCGGTCCTTTAGTTATTTGGTTAATCAAAAAAGATGAATCAGCCTTTATTGATTATCATGGAAAAGAATATTTGAACTTTTTCATCTCTTACGCCGTTTATGGGATTATTTCTGGTATTTTAATGATTGTTTTAATTGGTTTTGTTCTTGCTCCTATCGTTGGAATAGCAGCAACTATTTTTACCATTATTGCTGCTGTTAAAGCCTACGATGGGCAAGCATATCGCATCCCATTTATTTTCCGTATTATTAAATAATGAAAAAATCTGAACAGCTCTTGATAATTTGTTTATCAAGGGCTGTTTTTCTGTTGAGTGCCGGCATTTTGTCATAAGCCTGTCCCGTTTTTCATATAGTAGTTATTACATTCAATAAAGTGAAACTCCTCTGAAAAAGCCGTAAGGTAGGGGAGATTACTGCTCATTTATGCGGGATAAAAGGTGAATCATATGAATATAAGGGATTATTACTCTGGAATGTCAAAATTATATATACATCAAAGCATTTTATGTGTGATTGTTTTCTTGGTTGTCATCTTTCCAGCTCTACAGATAACAAATTTTTTTCCGACGAACACTGCAGGTATCTTACTATTCGTCATGCTAATTTATTATGCTCTGCGTCACATTTATTTTGCCTATAAAAGTCATAATCTCCCGAATCCAGCCATTTTTCGAAATGAAGGTGAAGTTTTACTTATGCTAGCGCCATCGCCTGTTACAGCGTATCAGGGAAAGCTATTCACTGGGAGTGGATTTTGTGCCTTCTCCATAAAAAAAGGGAGAAAAGCGAAGGAGCAGCTCTTTACCGTAACAGACCATCGGAAAAATACGTATTGGGTTGTTCAAATGAATGCTTTAGGTATGCGATTATTAGAGGCCGGAAAAAAGAATCCCCTGAGGATGCTCAAAAGTGAAAAACGTGAATATCGTACAACGGATGGCCAGTATTACCGGATTGTAAAATCTGTGTATACATTTTCAATTAAGAAGAATGGAAAAAAAATCATGTCTGTTTCTCAAGGACTAATGCCCATCAGTATGCAG
This sequence comes from Bacillus sp. J14TS2, assembly GCF_018333015.1. Taxonomy (NCBI): domain Bacteria; kingdom Bacillati; phylum Bacillota; class Bacilli; order Caryophanales; family Bacillaceae; genus Bacillus; species Bacillus sp. J14TS2. The sequence continues at coordinate 92,041 of NZ_BORE01000002.1, forward strand.
CGCATCTTCTCATCTAGTACACCGATTATAGAATTTGATCGGCAAATAAACGAAGAAGAACGCATTTTTTGTTTACTGCTTTATTTTACAAATTAGGAGAATCCCTGTGAATCATTTGGAGAACTTGATCAAAGGGTTGCTGTTCTTTACTAGTGAAAAATGTTGAAAATGGATTCCCAATTGTTTCGACCCTTTTGCTTACTTCATCGATCGTAAAACTTTTCGGATCCAATTTTTCGTTTATTTCATACCAGTATAATGGAGCGGCGACAAGTCCTTTTGAAGGTAAACGAACAGAATATGGAGCTATAATTGTCTTTCCTTCGGCATGTTGGATAAAGTCAACATACAGCTTTCCTTGCCTGTTTTTTTTCAAGCGTTCAATGGTAAATAAATGAGGATGATAGCCCACAAGGAATTTTGCTAAGAATTCCGTAAATACTCGTGTTTCATCCCAAGTATATTGGGATTCAGGTAAAGGAATATACACCTGCATGCCTTTATTTCCAGAAAACTTCACAAAGCCGGTTAATGAAAAAGAATCCAATACTCTCTTGATAATAAGTGCTGCTTGTACAGCTAGCTGAAATTCCTCCTGAGAAGGGGGGTCTAAATCAATCACAATTTCGCTGACAAAGCGATCGTTAATCGTCTGAAAAGGAATATGATACTCAATTGCTAGCTGATTTCCAAGCCAGATCAATGTTTCTAAATGATTGCAAACAATCATTTGATTATCTTCATATGGTATCGATTCAACGAAATCTGGTGCACTGTTAGGTTTATTTTTTTGATAAAAAAACTCACCAAACTCTCCATGTGGTGCTCGAATCACGGTTAATAAACGATTTTCTAAAAAAGGTAAGAGATAAGGAGAGATCTTTCTTAAGTAGCGCAAAAAATCAATTTTCTTCACATGATTTTCTTCCCATAGGGGTTTTTCAGGATGAGAGATATCAATTTCACTTGGGAAAGCTGCATCCTTGATAAGAAACTCATTAAATGAACATTGATCAGCAGTAAGGTCTAATCGTAACTGCTTGAAAAAAGGTTCTCTTAGTTGTGCCCCTCCTTTCCATTCTAAGAAGTAAAGATCCAGACAGATAGCGGGCTCCATTATAAAAAGTGAACCTTCTTGAGAGTGGGAATTGCTTATGACCGTTTCGCGAAGCGCATTTTTTGTTTCGGTATCTAAGCCATTTATAAACACACCTAATGGGATAATAGATTGCTTCTCATCAAATACTCCTATATAAAAGTAATGATTTTCTTCATCGTACCCAGTGATAAAGCAAGAGACTGTTTTCCAATTTTTGATTTTCATCCAGTGTCTACTTCTTTTTCCTTCCTCCCATATACTACCCTTTTGTTTTGCAACAATGCCTTCACTATTATAATCGTACATTCTTTTTGCAAGCTGTTCAAAGTCTTCCTCATAAGGGATAAATTGAAGCAGTTTATCATCCTCATAAGCTGGAGATAAAGGAAGATCAAGCTGATTGAAAAGAGAGGATAGTTGTTGTTTTCGACTGTCATAAGCCATCTGTGTCGTCGATTGTCCAGTCATTTCTAATAAATCGAACGCTAAAAACCGACAAGGGCGAAGCTGGGAGGCCTCCCCGATTTTACCTTTTGTCTTTATACGGCCACGGATCTGCAGTTGTGAAAAATTGGCTTTATAATCATTTTCAAGCATGACTAATTCTCCGTCTATTTTCAGAGGAAGCCATGGCTTCAATTGTTCTTGAAGAGAGGCTAAATACTCCGTCAACTCTGGAAATTGCGGTAATAAATTTTTCCCATTACGGCTCCACAGAAAGCATTGATGTTCTTGGCAATCAAGGATGCCGCGAAATCCGTCATATTTTATTTCATACAACCATTTTCCATGTTTTGGATGATCAAAAACTAAGGTAGGAAGCATTGGTTTCAGCATAGAATCACCTTTATCCCGCATTAACTAGCTGTAAGCTCTCCACTTAAGAATTCGTGGGAAAACATCGAATGACATGTGGAGATCAACAGCCCGTATAAGCCCGATTTGTTCAACTAACAAACAGTGGAAATGAAAAAACCTCACTGATTGAAGTTTCACTTTATGTTAGTTATTGAAATTAGCATACCCAACTTTCTATGGATTTTTCCCAATTGTTACTTGGGATAATTTTTTTCATGAATGCAAATGCTATTAAAAAAGCGAAGAAGAAGGTGTATGAATGCATACAATGTGGAAGGGAAGCATCAGTTTTGGCCTCGTGAATATTCCGATTAAATTACATGCAGCGACAGAAGATAAGGATATTAAATTTCGTTCTCTTCATAACAAATGTAATACGCCAATAAAATACGAGAAAATCTGTCCGGTATGTGAGGAAAAAGTAAAAACAGATGATATTGTAAAGGGGTATGAATTAACAAAAGGAGAGTATGTGGTAGTTGAGCAGGACGAATTAAAAGCATTAGCGGGGGAAAAAGGAGAAAAAGCTGTAGAGATCATCGATTTTATTCATTTAAATGAAATTGATCCAATTTATTTTAACCGAAGCTATTACATGTCTCCAGACGGTGGAGCAAAAGCATACAGTCTTTTACGAAAAGCTCTAATAGAAAGTGGAAAAGCTGGCATCGCTAAAATCATCATTCGCTCAAAAGAGCAATTAGCTGTTATTCGTGTATATGAAAAAACACTTTTAATGGAGACCATTCATTATCCTGATGAAGTTAGAAAGGTGACGGAAGTGCCAAATGTACCAAATGAAGATGAGGCATCTAAAAAGGAAATTGATACAGCTATTTTATTAATTGACCAACTAACGACACCATTTGCACCTGAAAAATACGAAGATGAATATCGAAACAAAGTCATGGAGCTTATCCAAACAAAGCAAAAAGGGGAAAAAACAGTCACTGCAAAACCGGAAAAAACGACAGAAAATATTACGGATTTGATGGCTGCATTACAAGCCTCTATTGACAAATCAAAACCGGAAAAGAAAACAACAAAGCGGAAAAAGACGACAAAGAAAACAGCAGAACCTAGATAAGCTGTTAGGTGATAGAAGGTGTGAATCCCTGAAAAAGCGGGAATTTTGGCGAAAAAAGACGAAAAGTTTTTCGCTATTTTCTTGCTTTTTCCAATTTCCTCATGTATGATGAAGTTGCTTAGCATTGTTGATTGAAAGTTTAATAATTCTAACTAATTTTTATGGCAGATACCGGCCACAGTTTTATTTTGGAGTTAAAATTCACATGTTATAATGAATATCTGCTCCTAAAAGTGGGTATTGATTATAATATGTGATTTTTTATTTACTTGGTAAATATGAAGAACATATTAAAAATTTTTTGGAGGTTTTATACCAATGGCAACAGGTACAGTAAAATGGTTTAACAGTGAAAAAGGCTTTGGCTTCATCGAAGTTGAAGGCGGAAATGATGTATTCGTTCATTATAGTGCAATCGGTGGAGAAGGCTTCAAGACACTTGACGAAGGTCAACAAGTTGAATTTGATATCGTTGAAGGACAACGTGGCCCACAAGCTGAAAACGTTGTGAAACTATAATGAAAAAAACCTAACTCATGATTTGAGTTAGGTTTTTTTCATTTTTAAAAGTATGAGAATGCACATCGGCGTTGCGCCAGGACGGCGCGAATTTAGCCTTTCTTCTTACATCAAGGCGCTTGCGCTTTTGTTCTTTACAGTTCATCAAATCCATTTAGATCACTTGTTTTTGTGTACTGTCGCGATTTTTGCTCAAAGAAATCTGTTTTAGTGTCGTCAAAGTTATCAACATAAGCCCGAATCCATTTCATTGGGTTTTCCGTATGTTCTTGATAAATTTCACTCAAGCCTAACAAACGTAGCATTTTATTTGCTCGGTATTTAATATAACCTTCCATCTCCATTAAATCGATGCCATCAATATCGGCAAGAATGTAATGACTCCACTTTGTTTCCTGTTCAACTGAATGACGAAATTGTTCATAAACCCAATCCGTAAATTCATTTGTGTTAAGTTCTGGATGTTCCGCCAAGGTAGCGCGAAAGAGATCGCTAATAAAACGCCCATGCTGCAATTCATCTCGATTAATATAACTGATCATCGTAGAGGTACCAACCATTTTTTGATCTCTAGCTAAGTTATAAAAAAAGGCAAAGCCGGAATAAAAGAATAGGCCTTCCAGTAATGACGTATATACCATTGCTTTTAATACATTTTCAATCGTAGGATTTTGCGCAAATTCATTATAGACTTCCATAATGCGAGTGTTTCGCTCTAATAACACTTCATCCGTTCGACCAGTTTCAAAGGATTCGTTTTGTTTATCTAAAGTTGTTACAGAGGAAAGAACATAGGCGTAGCTATGATTATGTTCACTTTCCTGATCAGCGATGGTTGCCATCACAGATTTAACAGAGGGATCAGTTGAATATTGAGCAATTCTAGCTGCCATATCCGTTTGGGGTCCATCTAATGTGGCTAGTAGTCCAATAATTTTTAGGAACGCTGTTTGTTCTGTCATCGTTAAATTCGGAAATTGCTTTGTATCATGAGTCATATCAACCTCGCTGGATCGCCAAAAAAGCGCCCGGATTTGCTCACGATGTTTATAGAAATGGGGATATTTTAAATCATTCCAATTCAAAATCCCACTGGCTTTCCCACCGAAAAGGGCAGTAGATCGGTTTGGATGAATGGGCTCTAAGATATTTACTTTACTAAGTGTAGTGGACAATGTTTAATAACTCCTTCCGTCCAGCGGATCACTTTTTTCTCTTGTGATCCTCTAGGACTTTGTTCGATTTTCAAAGGGAGAAGGGTAGAGTGATAGAATTTAGCCAATTTTACAGCCGCATGGCAAAATAAATCATCTCCACCAAATTGGGTATCACCTGTTCCAAAGACAAAAACAGAGGGAGGTTTATAGCCAATCTCGTATACAAACTCTTTTACCTCTTCAGGTGTTCCGCCTCTATCCCATGTAAACGTACCGATAAGCATTGCATCGAATGCAGCTGGATCTGGGATTCTACCTGTACCAATCCAATATTGTTCTGTATAAATACCTTCCTGTTGCAGCTTATAATTAATTAATTCAGCGACTTCCTTTGTATTACCGCTATAGCTGGCATAACAAATTAAGATTCGCACCATTCACACTCCTCAATATCTGAAGCCGTAGAGCGCACATAGTAAGTAGTTTTTAAACCTGAATCCCAGGCTTGTAAATGTAAATCAAGTAACACTTTTGCCTTAATATTATTTGGTACATAGAAGTTAAAAGAGATCGATTGATCAATATGATGTTGTCTAGCAGCATTTTGCTGTATAGACCATCGTTGATCCACAATATAAGCCGAGCGTCGGTACACATCATACGTACGATGATTTAAGTCAGGTGCTACGAATGGTAATTTGTAGTCTTTCTTTTCTTCATAATAAAAAGGTTTGAAAATTGGATCGATACTGGCTGTTGAACCCGCAATAACAGAAGTACTGGAGTTTGGAGCAACGGCCATTAAATAACCATTTCTTAATCCGAAGGTTGCGGCCTCATCCATAATGGAACGCCATTCTTCATCATTTTCATAGCCTCGCTGTTGAAAATACTGGCCAGTTTGCCAGTCACTTCCCGCAAACATTGGATAGGCGCCTTTTTCTTTTGCCAAATCAATGCTCGCTTGAATGGTCAACTTTGAAATACGTTCATATAATTGATCGGCAAATTCAACGGCTTCTTTGGATTCCCACTTCAAGTTTTTCAGAGCCAAGATATGATGCCAGCCAAACGTTCCTAACCCAATCGCGCGATATTTTTTATTGGTGATCATCGCTTGCTTAACATCAATCGTGTTAAGATCAATGACATTATCCAGCATCCGAACCTGAATAGGAATGAGACGCTGTAAAACTTCTTGCTCATCATCATCCAACTGAACCGTTCTGCCAAGATTAATAGAGGAAAGATTACATACGACAAAATCCCCTGGTTTTTTATACGTGATAATAGTTCCGTCTTCTACAATTTCTTCTGATTGAAGAGTAGGAGACATATTTTGCATGATTTCTGTACATAGATTACTTGAATAGACCATTCCAGCATGTTTATTTGGATTTTTTCGATTCACTTCATCGCGATAAAACATAAAAGGTGTGCCTGTTTCGAGTTGAGATTTCATGATACGTACCATGATTTGAATAGCAGGAATTTTCGTTTTCTTTAGTTGTGGATGTTGGACACATTCCTCATACTTTTCTCGAAAGCTGCCATTTCCTCTTTGTTCATCATAATAATCTTCGAGAGAAAAGCCTAATAGATTTCGCACCTCATGCGGATCAAACAAGAACCAATCTTCACGATTCTCTACTTTCTCCATAAATAGATCAGGTAGACATACACCGGTAAAAATATCATGTGCTCGTTGTCTTTCATCACCATTATTTAATTTTAAATCCAAAAATGACAAAATATCAGCATGCCATACATCTAAATAGACGGCAATAGCACCTTTTCTACGACCAAGTTGGTCCACGCTAACGGCTGTATTGTTTAACTGTTTAATCCATGGCAGTACACCAGAGGATGCTCCTTTAAAGCCTTTTATGGATGAGCCTCGACTTCTAACTTTTCCCATATAGACCCCAATACCACCGCCATCTTTCGAAAGACGAGCGACATCTGTATTGCTATTGTATATGCCAATAAGAGAGTCTTCGACTGTATCAATAAAGCAACTAGATAATTGGCCATGAGCAAGTCCAGCATTTGCGAGTGTGGGGGTTGCTACAGTCATGTAGAGATTAGATAAAGCCCAGTAAGCTTCTGTGATCAGTGCAAATCGCTTCTCTCTTGGCTCATCTTTCATTAAATGCATGGAGATCACTAACCAACGCTCTTGTGGTAGCTCATATGTATTTTTTTGATGATCTGTTGCTAAATATCGCGTTGCTAGCGTGTGTAAACCGATGTAATCAAATAATAAATCTTTTTCAGGGTCCAATAAAGTGGAAATGTGTTCAATTTCTGCCTTTTCATATTTTTCTAGAAGCTGTGGTGTGTAAATACCCTCATCGGTTAACTGTTTTAATAAGGAATAGAAATTACCATATCTCTGTTCCTGATCATATCCTCGATGAGAGCTCGCTTGTCTATAGAGTTTGTGTAAATAGATTTTCGCTGCTTCGAAACTCCATTCAGTATTGACTTCATCCACATTTTCTAATGCGGCATTAATTAAGATGGAAGTGACCTCATCGGTGCTAATTTGCGCTTTTGCTTCAATAGCTCGGATTACTTTATCGATGTATTCCTGGGATTGAATAGAAGTAACTTTTTGAATGTATGCTTGGATTCGCTCCTGGTTAAAGTGGGTAGGATGTGTTTCTTCTTGTTTTGAAATAATTGTAGTCAATGATAATCACCTTTCTATCAATAGAATAAAATCAGAAAAACTCAACTATCTTTGGGGAGGTGTGTAGCACACCTGTGTAAGAGTAAAATATTCTTGTAGCATTCTACGCAAAACTTATGGACAGGGTGAAGTAAATAAAAAAAATCGCCATAGAAAAAGGCGAATTAAACGATAGGAAAGAAAGGCATATATTCACTATCGCTTCACCTTCTTGTTCCCCGAAGAAATGAAACTCCGACAAATAAAGGTAGGTCTCCTGACTTATGCTTCATCCTACTGGGGCCTTCCCAGTTCGAGTTTTGTCGAACCAGTGGCGAGTCCGTTCGTTCGCATTTACAATTGCGGGGACAGTTCCGGAATTCCACCGGATTCCCTTTTAAAGCCTTAACAGGCGCCTTTATTTGTTGAAATCAATATATAGTATGATGTTTGCTGTTGAAACACAAAATGTAGTATCTTTAATGATATTACCATGATTGATTCTGAATAGCAACCATTACTATGCTTAAAATTGTCCAAAGGTAATCATGCCATTTTTCTACAATATTTGGCAATTAATTTGATTGCCATAAACATCATTATATCCAAAAAGTTGCCGTTGTTCATAGAAAAAATTTCAAAAAAAGCAAGAAACATCCAAAAGTCATAGAACTGGCTTTTGGATGTTTCATGTAGAAAGGGTCTTTATGATGATACCATTCGCTTTCCGTAGGCTCTAATCTTTACTTGTTCTTCGCTTTTAAAAAGTTTTCTGTTGAAAAGGCTGCGGCTCCCAATGCGGCAGAATATGAGGAAAGCTTCGAGAACTTAATTTGCAAATCATGTTTTTGAAAGAATTGAATACGGTTAGCTAATTGTTTTTCTAATGATGGTTGAATCCACTTTTTTGTACTAGCCATTCGGTTTCCGATGACTATCTCCTGAGGATTAAAAATATTAATGATATTATTTATACCTACCCCCAGATATTCCCCGATTTCATGAAATAAATTGATAGCATGTTCATTACCACTTTCAGCAAGCTCTACTATATATTCAAGTGAAAGATCAGTCTGGTTAGCTGGAAGGAGATTTGATTTTTTTGCTTGTTGAATAAGCGCCTGTTCTGAGGCATATAGTTCCCAACAGCCTTTATTTCCACAGCGACAAAGATCTCCGTTTACATTAATCGACATATGACCAAGTTCTCCAGAAAATCCTTTATTGCCTTTATATAACTGGCCATTTAAGATCATTCCTACTCCAATACCGATGCCAACACTTACATAAATCAAATGTTTTGAATCTTTGCCAACACCATACTTTTTCTCTCCATATGCACCAGCGTTCGCTTCATTTTCGATAATCGTCGGGATCTTGAATTCTTCTTCCAATATGGATTGGAGTTCAATATTTTTCCAGGAAAGGTTAGGAGCAAGTAATATTTTTCCAGATTTATTAACTGTTCCTGGGACACCTACTCCTATGCCAATTATACTATAAGGACTTTTTGGTGTGGAATGGATTAAATCTCGTATCATTGCAAAAAGTTTCTCTTTCCATACTTCAAATGATTGGGAATGTATTTTTATCTGTTTTTCTATATGGATATGCCCAGTTAAATCAGTTAAAACACCAAGTAAATAATTCACGCCAATGTTTATTCCAATGGAATAGCCAGCGCTTTTGTTAAAAAGAAGCATAACGGGTCTTCTCCCACCACTTGATTCACCTGGGCCTGATTCATAAATAAACTCTTCTTCTATTAACTCGTGGACAAGGGAAGAAACCGTTCCTTTATTAAGTCCAGTTTTTGTCGCAATTTCCGCTCTTGAAATAGGCGAGGATTGGATAATCGTTTTAAAGACTAAAAATTTATTTTCCTTTTTGACGACATGTTGGTTCCAAGTCTTTTCACTCTTCATACTTTTCAACTCTTTCGATTTTAATCATCATTAGTATACACTTAGTTTATCCGATAGACAAACTTCTGAATGATTGTTATAATGCAATTGCAAACATTTACATGATACTTAAATTTCAAGGAGGTTTCAATATGAGCTATTTTAATAACATTGGTAAAATTAATTATGAAGGACCGAAATCAACGAACCCATACGCATTTAAATTTTATAACCCAAAAGAAGTCGTTGCAGGTAAAACGATGGAGGAATACTTGCGATTTGGAGTAGCTTATTGGCATACATTTGTGGCAGATGGTTCAGATCCATTTGGAGTGGGGACGATGCAAAGACCTTGGGATCAATATGATGGAATGGATCTTGCCAAAGCTCGTCTTGAAGCTGCCTTTGAGTTCTTTGAAAAATTAAATGTTCCTTATTTTTGTTTCCATGATGTAGATATAGCTCCTGAAGGAAATAGCTTGAAAGAAACGTACCAAAATTTAGATACAATCGTTTCCATGATGAAAGATTATATGAAAGATAGTAAAACAAAATTGCTTTGGAATACAGCTAATAATTTCACACATCCACGCTTTATTCATGGTGCTGCTTCTTCTAATCATGCGGATGTATTTGCCTACTCTGCAGCAAAGGTGAAGAAAGGGTTAGAAATTGCCCAAGAGTTAGGGGCAGAGAACTATGTGTTCTGGGGAGGACGTGAGGGATACGAAACGCTTCTTAATACAGATATGAAGCTTGAACTGGATAATCTTGGTCGATTCTTCCATATGGCTGTAGACTATGCAAAAGAAATTGGTTTTAACGGTCAATTCCTTATCGAACCAAAACCAAAAGAACCAACTACACACCAGTATGATTTTGATGTGGCAAGCGGCTATGCGTTTTTACAAAATTATGGTCTCCAAAACGATTTTAAATTTAATATTGAAGCGAACCATGCGACACTTGCGGGTCATACGTTTGAGCACGAATTACATTATGCGCGGATCCATGGAATGCTAGGTTCAGTAGACGCAAACCAAGGCCATCCGTTACTAGGATGGGATACAGATGAGTTTCCGACTGATCTTTATTCTACAACTCTCGCTATGTACGAAATTATTAAAAATGACGGTCTAGGCAAGGGTGGTTTAAACTTTGATGCAAAGGTTCGACGTGGTTCCTTCGAACCGGAGGATTTATTCCACGCCCATATTGCCGGGATGGACGGTTTTGCTGTCGGACTTAAAGTCGCACAAAAATTAGTCGATGATAAGGTGCTTGATCACGTGATTGAAGAGCGCTACAGCAGTTTTAAGGAGGGAATTGGCCTTGATATCGTTCAAGGAAAAACTGATTTCCATCAACTTGAAGAATATGCATTAGGACTAAAGGACATTCAGCATCAATCAGGACGTCTAGAAAAAATTAAAGCAACGATTAATCAATATTTATTAACTGCATTTGCTGGCGAGTAAACGTAATAGAGGAATGAAGGTGACACGATGAAATATGTGATCGGTGTTGATTTAGGCACAAGTGCTGTGAAAATTTTATTAGTGGACCAAATGGGTGAAGTGGTGGAAGAGGTTTCCAAGACTTATCCACTTTATCAAGAAAAAACAGGCTATAGTGAGCAATATCCAGAGGATTGGGTTGATCAGACAATCAAGGGATTGTCTGATCTCTTGCAGAAGTTTACTGGCGATATAGAAGAGATTGAAGGGATTAGCTTCTCTGGTCAAATGCATGGACTTGTATTGCTAGATGAAAACAATGAGGTTTTGCGTCCTGCAATCCTCTGGAACGATACGCGAACAACAGCTGAATGCCAGCAAATTTATGAACAAGTAGGCAAAGACCGTCTGCTTGCAATTACAAAAAACCCCGCTTTAGAAGGTTTTACATTACCTAAAATATTATGGGTGAAGAAACATGAACCGGATATATTTGCGAAGGCGACAACCTTCGTACTTCCAAAGGATTATGTACGATATAAATTAACTGGGCACATTCATATGGATTACTCAGATGCTGCTGGAACGCTTTTGTTGAATATAAGGGAGAAAGCGTGGAGCGAGGAAATATGTGACTTAGTTGGAATAGATCCAGCACTTTGCCCGCCATTGATAGAAGCTTCTGGCGAAGTGGGGACTATACAAGCGGAAATGGCAAAGGCAACAGGCTTATCCTCTGCCACTCGCGTGTTTGCGGGGGGAGCTGATAATGCTTGTGGCGCAGTCGGAGCGGGAATACTTGAAGACGGTCAGACACTGTGCAGTATCGGTACCTCTGGTGTTGTGTTGTCTTATGAAGAAAGTGAAAAGAAAGATTTCCAAGGGAAGGTTCATTATTTTAACCACGGCGCCCCTAACGCCTATTATACGATGGGCGTCACATTAGCAGCTGGATACAGCTTAAGCTGGTTCAAAGACGTATTTGCTCCAACAATATCATTTGATGATTTGCTAGCAGATCTTCATACGGTTCCGGCAGGATCGAAGGGCTTGCTCTTTACCCCATATATAGTAGGAGAGAGAACACCTTATGGAGACGCTGCGATCCGGGGCAGTTTTATTGGAATGGACGGTTCTCATCAGCGAAAGGATTTTGTTCGTGCTGTATTAGAAGGCATTACTTTTTCATTGAATGAGTCAATCGATATCTTCAGAAAAAATGGTAAACAGATTGATACAATTATCTCGATTGGCGGAGGTGCTAAAAGTGATGAATGGCTGCAAATTCAAGCAGATATCTTTAACGCAAAAATTGTAAAATTAACGAGTGAGCAAGGGCCAGGCATGGGGGCTGCTATGATAGCCGCCTATGGATGTAAATGGTTTGAATCGCTAAAAGATTGTGCTGATACATTTCTAAAGGTAGAGAAGAAAGTTCTACCAAACCAAGAAAATGTAGAGAAATATAAAAAGTTATTTGCCATCTATCAAGAGATTTATCCGCAAACGAGAGAAATCAATGAACAACTTAAAGCATTTCGCGTATAAAGTGAAACTTAAATCAATGGGGATTTTTGCCGCACAGGATATGCTAGTGCAGATATGACAATTGCCGCCGCGAATTTAGCCTTTGGCCCTTCCTTTCTGAACATCCTTTTTAAGAAAGAATAAGAAAAAGGGTTTTATCAAGACTAATAAGGATAGAAGTATTAGTAAACAAAGGAGGAGGGACCAAATGAATCAGATTCAGGAGTACCAGTCCGCATTAACCGCCTTAAATGAATGTGTTCTCGCATGTAATAATTGTTATCAGGCATGTTTAAAAGAGGATGATTTGCAAATGATGGTTGAATGCATTCGATTAGACAGGGAATGTGCCGATATTTGTGCTTATTTTGAGCAAGCCATTACGAGAGGGACACCTTATGTAGCTGAACTTGCGACCCTTTGTATAACCATTTGTAAAGACTGTGGCAATGAATGTAAACAACATAACCATGATCATTGTCAAAAGTGTGCAGCGGCTTGTTTAAAATGTGCGGAAGAATGCCAAGCACTACTCTCATAATAGGGAATGGCTGGGGTTTGTCCAAAATTTGGGCAAACCTTTTTCTCTGTTAAGGAAACTATAAAATTCTTGGCTTGTGGATAAGTTGTAATTTTGAGTTTTGTCGTCTAGCTCCAGCGCCTAGCCCCTCGAGGTCAAATAACCCTGACCTATGAAGGGAAAAAGCCCCTTCCTAGGTTCAGGAACATTTGCTTGTCGGAGGCCAACAGGATGTTGGTCAGGAAGGCGTTGCGCCAGGACGGCGCGAATTTAGCCTTTCTTCTTACATCAAGGCGCTTGCGCTTTTGTTCTTGTTAAGGAAATTATAAAATTGTCGCTTGTGGATAACTGTTTACCTTGTGGTTGCTGTCTAGCTCCAGGCGCCATCGGCTCGAGGCTCGCAGGAGCGAGTCCATCGGCGTTGCCACAGGACGTGGCGACCTTAGCCGATGTTCCACGAAATAACCTGAGCCAATGAAAGGCAAAGAACGCCTTTCTTTGTCTCAGAACATTTGCTTGTCGCCGATAGGCGGGCGCCTTGCGCTTTTCTTGTTTAGTGCTTTTCTTTTCAAAAAAATGTCTCTAGTGTAAACTAAACAAAAATCAATTATTGGGATGATGAATGATGGAGGAATTAAAAAGTAAAATTCTAATTGTTGAGGACGAGGAGAAAATTGCTCGTCTATTGGAACTCGAACTCACGTATGAGGGGTATGAAACCGCCAAGGCACTTGATGGCCTTGAAGGATTAACGATGATACGTGAACAATCATGGGATCTGATTCTGTTAGACGTAATGTTGCCTGGCTTAAGTGGGATAGAAGTATTACGTAGAATAAGGACTCATGATCAAGCGATACCTGTAATTTTACTAACTGCAAAAGATTCTGTTGAAGATAAAGTCTCTGGGTTAGATTTGGGCGCTAATGATTACTTAACAAAACCTTTCCAAATCGAGGAGTTATTTGCCCGAATTCGTGCTGCTTTAAGATTAAACCAGAAACAAAACACGTCTCTTGCTATTGAAGATTGGTTACAGGTTGGGGATTTAAAGTTAAGTGAATCAACTAGGGAGGTTTTTCGCGGGGAAGCTGCCATCGATCTGACGCCAAGAGAATTTGATCTGCTTACCTACTTAATGAAGAATGAAAAAATTGTTTTAAATAGGGAGCAGTTATTAAATAATGTGTGGGGATATGACTATTATGGCGATACCAATATAGTGGATGTATATATCCGCTATTTGCGAAATAAAATTGACAAACCATATGAACATTCACTAATACACACAATCCGTGGCGTCGGTTATGTATTGAAGGATAAGATATGAAACTGAGAAGTAAGATTAATTTATACACCTCTGTGCTGATCATTTTTCTCCTAGTCTTGATCAATAGCTCCATTTATTTTACATTCAATCATTTTATTTTAAAAAATGAGTTAGAAAAGGCTACTTTTCAGGCTCTAAATATTGTTAGGGAGATGGAGCAAACCGAATCAAGTAGGACAACGCAACATGTCCTACGGGCTTACGTCCCTGTAGACAGTATGATTCGGGTGGTAAAACAAGATGGAACATCCGAAACTGCCACTACAGCTAAACAACAAGAGCAGCTTATTGATCTCCCGATAACATTCGTAGGGAAAGAGCGACATCAGATTGTGAAAAATAATGAGATCGTCTATGCGTTTGTTTCCATTCCGATAATCTGGGAACCTACAGGGGAGGTGGTAGAATTCCAATTAACAGAAAATCTCTCCTCCTCTGTCCAAATTTTATCCACTTTAAAATGGGTGCTCATTATTATTACGATCTTAGCGGCAATCCCAGTTATTCTCTCTTCACGTCTATTAGGAAATTTCATTACAAGGCCAATTACTAATTTAATTCGTACAATGAATGAAATACGAGATAGTGACCAATACAAACGCATTGATCTTCCAAAAACGTCTAATGATGAACTTTATCAAATGGGAAAAACATTCAATGAAATGATTCTTCAACTAGAGAAGAATTATGAGAAACAAGAAGCCTTTGTTTCGAATGCTTCTCATGAATTAAAAACTCCGCTTACCATTATTGAATCATATGCAAATTTATTAAAACGACGTGGTAAAGAGCGAGAAGAAATATTTGATGAATCTGTAGAGGCTATACACTCAGAAGCGATACGCATGAAGGAATTAACTCAGCAGCTCTTACTCTTAGCAAAAAATGATACACAATGGAAAGTGGAAATAACGCATATTGCTTTAGATGAGGTAATAAAAGAATCTGTTCAATCTTTTCGTACTACTTTTCAACGCAATATTATTCTTCAAATTGAGCAGCCAATTGTTGTTCAGTCAGATTTACAAAAGCTAAAACAGCTTCTCTATATTTTAATGGATAATGCTTTGAAGTATAGTGAAGGTTCAATAGAAGTAAAAGTAGGGAATTCAAAAGAATATGGCTGGGTTGAGATTTCGGACCATGGCATTGGAATTCCAGCGGAGGAATTATCTAAGATATTCGATCGTTTCTATCGAGTGGATAAAGCGAGAACTCGAAAATCAGGTGGGTTTGGACTAGGTTTACCGTTAGCAAAGGAAATGGCCAATGCGATAAATGCGACACTTAATGTGAAAAGTATTGAAGGTCAAGGAACTAGCGTACGAATCTTTTTGCCTGTAGCTTCCAGCAATTAGTTTTTTGTATGTTTTGTTTTTGACGTTATAATTCTCATTAAATTCTCATGAATAGAGGATATAATGGTCAAGAAAAGCGCAAGGCGCCTTGATGTAAGAAGAAAGGCTAAATTCGCGCCGTCCTGGCGCAACGCCTTCCTGACCAACATCCTGTTGGCCTCCGACAAGCAAATGTTCTGAGATAAAGAAAGGCGTCCTTTGCCTTTCATTGGCTCAGGTTATTTCGTGGAACATCGGCTAAGGTCGCCACGTCCTGTGGCAACGCCGATGGCGCCTGGAGCTAGACACCAACCGCAATGTAAACAGTTATCCACGAGCTACAATTTTATAATTTCTTAAACAGTAAAAAAATGGAGAAGGATCATGATGAGAAGAAAATTTTTAAAACCCCTTATAATCCTTAGTTGTATAGGTGTACTTGCTTTTGCAATTTGGCAGCTGTTTCAATATAAAACCTCAGCTGAACCTATAACAGAGGTGGATGCTGAAAATATTGTCAATGATGTTTATAAAGCAGAAAGTACAAAAGTTACGAGCACCACTAAAGGGTTTCTGGTGACAATCGAGTTGAAAACAGGGATATATGAAATCGAAGTAGATCGTCAATCAGGTGACATCCTTGAGATTAACAGGGTGAAAGCAATAGAACCAAAACCTGATAAAGAAACTCCTGGAAAAACAGAAGAGGATGGGAGCAAAACAGAAGATTCCAACGTAATTATTACAAAGGAAAAAGCGCTTGAAATTGCACTTAATGAAGTTGAAGGTGAAGTAGATGATATTGATTTTGAAGAAGAGGATGGAGTTAGCTATTATTTTATTGAAATTGAACGCTCTGACGATATGGAGGCAACAATCCAAATTAACGCTGTCACAGGTGAGGTAGAAACCACTACATGGGAGGATTAATAGCAATCAATCGATTTCTCATGAAATTCTCATCATCCTATTCTTCTTTCCACATTTAAATTGGTTATGATAACAACATGATCAAGGAAAGGAGAGTAAAAAATGAGGAAAAAATTATTCATTCTTTTTGTAGCAGTTGCAGTTATTTTTAGTGGTGCCATTGGGGTCGCGGCGATTTCCAACCCAAATCCATCAGATTCAAGTCGCTCAAATAATATTCCAGTAAGTGAAAAAGCGAAAGAGACAGCGTTGATTTCATGGGAGGAGGCACGTGATATAGCTCTACAAGAAATAGATGGAACAATCCAAAGTTTAGAGCTTGATAAAGAGGATGGCCATTTTGTCTATGAAGTGGAATTAATAGTGGATGACCATGCTCAAGCTGAGCTGGAGATTGATGCTCAAACAGGAGTGGTCCTTGAATTCGATTATGATGCAAAGGTTTCAAACGTCGAATCGGCTTCATATAAAGACCCTATAGTTAACGGTTCAAATACAAAGAGCAAGATTACATTGGACGAAGCCGTATCCATTGCCTTGAAAGATACTCCAGGGACCATAGCGGAAATAGAATTCGATTCTGATGATACAGAATATGAAATCAAACTGTATTCAGGAGAAACTCCAATCGAATTAAAGTTAGATTCTAACACAGGAAAAATTATATCAAAAGAAGTTGATGATTAAGAAAGACCCAATGCGGTTCTACAGAAAAAAATAATCTTTCTTAGCTTTTAACTAAAAAGTTAAGCTTTAAAGCCGAACAATGCATTACCTTAGCGAAGTATATTTCCGGAGCGGGGTAAATGCATCATACTAGTTCGGTTTTTTCTTTGATGAAAACACTTTGTCCCAGTTTCTCTCGATGGTAATGAATAAATTGCATAGCAGTTGAGTAGCCCCATCAGTTTTTATATAATAGAACAGGAAATATTTTGGAATATAAGAGCAACACCGGAAGGAGTAGAAGCCTGGTGAAAAAACTTGAGATGAGCGATAAACAGATCCGCATTTCTCGAAGGGAAGCACGGATCGGAGTTGGTTTAGTGATCTTTCACTTTCTTTGGTGGTACGGATTTGCATATGGATTAGGAAATAAGCCGGTAGAAGAATATCAATATATACTAGGGTTTCCAGCTTGGTTTTTTTATAGCAGTATTCTAGGTTTTATCATCATTTTTTTATTAGTAGTTCTTTTCGTAAAAACATTTTTTCATGAACTATCGTTTGAAGAGGAGGATGAAAATTGAATCTCCAAGTTATCACACCACTTCTTCTCTTTCTTGTCATTATTTTTATTGCTGGGTTCTATGCAGCAAGATTTGTAAAATCCTCTGATTCCTTCATCCAAGAATACTTTTTGGGAAATCGACAATTAGGCGGCTTTGTGTTAGCAATGACGATGGTGGCGACTTATGGAAGTGCCAGTAGTTTTTTGGGGGGACCGGGAGCAGCTTACCATTATGGATTGGCTTGGGTATTACTCGCTATGTCTCAAGTGGTGACAGGCTATTTTGTTTTAATGGTCCTTGGCAAAAAATTTGCCATCATGTCGAGAAAATATAAAGCTGTTACCATAACCGATTTTTTACAAAGTCGTTATCAATCCAAATGGGTAAGTATTTTATCTGCCGTTAGTATTACTATTTTTTTATTTTCTGCGATGATCGCTCAGTGGGTGGGCGGAGCAAGGTTGATTGAATCCGTTATAGGAGTATCTTATTTATCTGCTCTTGTCATCTTTGCGGTTTCTGTTCTGGTTTATGTTGTTATCGGTGGATTTAGAGCTGTTGCCATTACTGACAGTATTCAAGGAATTATTATGTTAGGTGGAACGGTTATTTTGCTGATTGCAGCCATTATTGCCGGTGGTGGTATCGACACAATCATGTCGGAGTTAAGAAATGAGAACCCTAATTTATTAAGCCCATATGGAGCAGATCGCAGTTTAACACCATTATACATATCATCCTTTTGGATATTAGTAGGAGTTGGCGTTGTAGGACTCCCACAAGTGACAGTAAGAGCGATGTCTTATAAAAACTCGAATGCTATGCATCGAGCGATTATTATCGGAACTTTTGTCACTGGGGTGATTATGCTTGGAATGCATTTAGCGGGTGTGTTTGCCAGGGTTATCATCCCCGGCCTGGAAGATGCTGATACGGTGATGCCGTTATTAACTCTTGAAATATTGCCCCCATGGGCTGCTGGTATCGTGTTAGCAGCTCCAATGGCGGCAATTATGTCCACCGTAGATTCTTTATTGTTATTGGTTTCGTCCGCATTAGTCAAAGATCTTTATTTAAATTTTATTAATCCAAACGCCAATATAAATAAAGTCAAGAAAATCAGCCTCTGGATGACAGCCATCATTGGAGTGGCAGTTTTCTTTTTAGCGATCCAGCCTCCAGATTTCTTAATTTGGCTAAATTTATTTTCTTTCGGCGGATTAGAGGCTGTATTTATTTGGCCGATTGTGTTAGGGCTGTATTGGAAAAATGCGAATAAATACGGCGCCATTAGTTCAATGGTTGCTGGGATGGGCACTTATATCTGTTTTCATCTCTTTTGGCCAAATGCTTTAGGCATGCATACTGTCGTACTGCCTGTACTGATTTCCCTCGTTGTCTTTGTATTTATCTCAAAGATCACAAAACCCGCTTTCACCCTATAAATCAAGACTGCCAATAGTATGAAGCTTCCATTTCGCACTGATGGCTCAAAACTTATCGGCGTGTTAGCGGCTGTAATTTCCCACTTAGTCTCTTTTGAATCCCATATTGCCTTAAAGTGAGGTCTTTATGGAATAATGTTCATTCTAAGACAGGCTTCACTTTGGTGGCCTGTTTTTTCTGTTCAGGTTTTATGGCTTTAAAGGAAAGCCAGGCTCCAATGACACTAAGGACGCCTAATACAATAACCATATCAAGTATTTTGCCTTTCATGAGCAAAGCAATGATCGGTGGCCCAGCAGCAACACCTAGAAAGCGCATGGAACTAAAAATAGCAGTGATCGTGCCACGCATTTCCTTTTCAATACTTTGCGTCAAAATTGAATCCAGACAAGGTAAAGCAGCCCCAATTCCAATCCCACAGAATAGAAAAACAACAATTAAGTAAATAAACTTTTCAGAGAACATAGTGGCAGCAATTGATATAGCTGTTAAAACCGTGCCGAAAAAAGTGATCCATTTCATCCTTTGTAAATTATCTTTAATCACCTTTCCGGCTATAAAAGAAGCTATACACAAGGCAGCTAGAGGTATGGCAAGCAAGAATCCCTTTTTTAC
The DNA here is from genome assembly GCF_018333015.1 of Bacillus sp. J14TS2. Lineage (NCBI taxonomy): Bacteria > Bacillati > Bacillota > Bacilli > Caryophanales > Bacillaceae > Bacillus > Bacillus sp. J14TS2. The sequence goes on from NZ_BORE01000002.1 coordinate 111,733, forward strand.
CCCATCATAATGATATTTATCCTCCAAGATAGAAGACAGATAAAAAAGTAAGCCGAATAAAATAAACATTAAAATAGCCCCAATCATAAAAACAGCAATAAGCCATCTCCAATGCTGGCTAAATATCTCCTTTATATTTTTAGTAAAACGACCAAAAGAAAGTTCATGCTCATCTTCTTTAGGTTTCTTGACAAAAAATACAATTAATAATAAAGAAAGAAGGCTTAGTATTGGAATGGAAAAAAAAGGCATAAACCAAGTGATTCCCGCAATTAATGCTCCTAAGATTGGACTTAGTACTTTTCCAAACGTATTAGAGGTTTCAATGATGCCGAGGGAAGCACTTGCCTCAGCCTCTTCCTTACAGATATCACCAACTAAAGGTAAAACAATTGGAAATGCTCCCGATGCACCAATCCCTTGAAAAACTCTTCCAATAATAATCCAAGTAAAGGCAGAATCGAGTTGCCAAGCTGCCCAACCACAAATGATTCCTCCGATCCCCGTTAAGATCAACGATGGGATAATTACAATCTTCCGTCCGTATTTATCGGAAAGAAAACCAGCAACCGGAATTAAAAATATAGAAACAATGGAATACACCGTTATGATCAAACTAGACTGAAATTTAGAGATATCAAGTTCCTTTTCCATTAAAGGTAGGATTGGAATTAACATTGAATTCCCCAGTGTCATGATCAGCGGAATAGAAGCAATCGCCATAATGGCTAACTTTTTATTGGGTTTCGTATGATTATTATTTATTGCTGCTTGTTCATTATTTGTTTCCATCGTTTTATCCTTTCAATCATGATAATTTTACTATTAACGGTTTTTTTCTTTTTATCCTGGTAAACGTTTTTTTAAGGAAATAAATTTTGGACTTAGTAGCTAGATTTGGAAGGAAAAGAATACCAAACAAAATCGTTGCATTTTTATGGAATAATAGTAAGATTGATATGGTTGAATTTTCTATTAAAACTCTATTCAACAATCTATTTTAAAACCTTCATAAATCAGACAAATTTCCTTTAATTTATGTAGGTTCAATGCTAGAATAATGATAGGGTTTTATATTTTTTATATTTCTTCAAAATAAATTGGTTGCAATCGTGGAGGCGTATCACAAATGAGTAAAAACTCTTCATACCAAGCGTCGCCCTGGCAGAATTTTTCAGGTCCGAATCTTGGTTATGTAATGGAAATTTACGATGAGTATGTCAATGATCCCAGTAGTATTGATCCAGAGTTAAAGGCATTATTTGATCAATGGGGTGCACCGCAGGCTGAAGAAGCAAGCGGAACAACAAAAGGTCAGGTGGATATTTCTTTTCAAATTCCGGAAAGCCCTGACATGTATAGTAAAATTGCGGGTGCTATTAAGCTTGCTGATAATATTCGTACATATGGGCATTTAGCTGCGGACATTCGGCCCTTAAATCGGGATATTGATGAGAGATACATTGAGCCATCTCAATTTGATTTAACGGAAAATGATCTTAAAAAAATTCCACCATCTTTTATTTCTCCAAATGCACCGTCAGATTTAAAGGATGGACTTGAGGCTATTGACCATTTAAAAAAAGTATATACAAAGAAAATTGCTTTTGAATTCAGTCATGTTCATGAATCGGAAGAGAGAAATTGGCTTCAAAAGCAAATTGAATCTGAGCGTTTTTATCCTTCTCTTACGAAGGAAGAACGAATCCAAGTATTACACCGTCTTGCAGAAGTAGAAGGATTTGAACGGTTTCTCCATCGGACATTCGTTGGTCAAAAAAGATTTTCTATTGAAGGACTCGACACACTTGTTCCATTAATTGACAAAATTATTAACTCTACAGTGGAAACAGGAACGAAAGCAGTCAATATTGGTATGGCGCATCGTGGACGTTTAAATGTTCTGGCCCATATCTTGGAAAAACCTTATAAATTAATTTTCTCCGAATTCCAACATGCGCCGAATAAAGACGTGATCCCATCTGAAGGATCCATCGGTATTACGTATGGTTGGACAGGAGACGTAAAATATCATCTTGGTGCTGATAGAAGAGTCAAACGAGGGAGTGCAACTCAAACACGGATTACCCTTGCTAACAATCCTAGCCACTTAGAAGTTGTGGGTCCAGTTGTGGACGGTTACACACGTGCAGCTCAAGAAGATAGGAGTCAAGCTGGGATCCCAAAACAAGATATGTCAAGTAGCTTAGCAATTTCGGTACATGGGGATGCCGCGTTTGCTGGAGAAGGCATTGGCCAAGAAACATTAAATATGGGTCATTTGAGGGGCTATGACACTGGTGGAACCATTCATATTATTGCCAATAACATGATCGGATTTACAACGGACAGTTTGGATTCACGATCCACTAAATATGCGTCCGATATTGCAAAGGGTTTTGAAATTCCAATTGTTCATGTGAATGCAGATGATCCAGAAGCTGTATTAGCGGCAGGGATCTTGGCTTATAAATATCGCGAAAAGTATCATAAAGACTTCCTAATCGATTTAGTTGGTTATCGTCGTTATGGCCATAACGAAACAGATGAACCAATGGTAACAAATCCTATTATGTACAATATTGTACATAAACATCCAACAGTAAAAGAAATTTATGCTGATCGTTTAATAGAGAAAGGACTTCTCTCGAAAGAAGAAGTTACAAAGATAGACGAAAAGATTATTCAAAAACTTCAAAATGAGTTTGATGGGGCGGCAAAAAGTACGGATGACCCCGATATTTCAATGAATCCACCTGAGAAAGTCATGGAAGCTTTGCAAAATGAACAAACTCCAATCTCAGAAGCAGATTTGAAATTGATTAATGAGGCATTATTAGACTGGCCAAAGGATTTTAAAGTTTTCCAAAAATTAAGCAGGATCTTAAAAAGAAGAGAAACCATTTTCTCTGGTAAAGGGAAAATTGATTGGGCGCATGCAGAATCACTTGCGTTTGCAACGATTTTAAGAGATGGCACGCCAATTCGCTTTACTGGTCAGGATACACAAAGAGGAACATTTGCTCAACGACATCTTGTTCTTCACGATGAGGAAAATGGCCAAGAGTTAATCCCAATGCATCATATTCCTGATGCACAAGCTTCTTTTGCTGTATACAACAGTCCGTTAACAGAGGCTGGAGTAGTTGGTTTTGAATATGGTTATAATGTCTTCGCACCAGAGACGCTTGTCCTGTGGGAAGCACAATTTGGTGATTTTGCCAATATGGCACAGGTGTATTTTGACCAATTTATTGCTTCAGGAAGAGCGAAGTGGGGTCAAAAATCTGGCTTGGTATTACTTCTTCCTCATGGGTATGAAGGTAATGGTCCAGAGCATTCAAGTGGAAGAGTGGAAAGATTTTTACAAAGTGCGGCGGAAAATAATTGGACAGTTGCCAATCTTTCAAGTGCAGCGCAATATTACCATCTACTTAGAAGACAAGCAAGCTCGCTTGGTAAAGAAAATGTAAAACCACTTGTGATTATGACACCGAAATACTTATTGCGTCATCCACTGGCATCGGCAGAGGTACAGGACCTTGTGAAAGGACGGTTCCGAACCGTTATGGAACAAGCTGGACTTGGTCAACAGAAAAAAGCCGTAGAAAGAATTGTTCTTTGTAGTGGGAAAATAAGTATTGATTTGGCCGAGCAATTGGAAAATGAGCAGGATTTAGATTGGCTTCATATTTTAAGGGTAGAAGAATTATATCCATTCCCATCTGAAAAGATTAAAGAAATAGTCGCTCAATATCCTAATACTAAAGAACTTGTTTGGGTACAGGAAGAACCGAAAAATATGGGCGGATGGTCACATGTTGATCCATATTTGCGCAAGCTAGCTCCAACCGATGTCGAGGTTAAATATACTGGTCGTAGGAGACGGTCTAGCCCATCTGAAGGAGATCCGACTGTTCATAAAAAAGAACAAAAACGCATCATTAGAGAAGCATTAACCAAAAACTAAATCACACAAATGTATGGTAATCATAAGGAGGATTTCAAAGTGGCTGAAATTAAAGTACCTGAATTAGCAGATTCAATTACGGAAGGTACAATCGCTCAGTGGTTGAAACAACCAGGCGATCATGTAGATAAGGGAGAATATATTGTCGAGCTTGAAACGGATAAAGTAAATCTTGAAGTGATCTCTGAAGAAGAAGGAACTTTGCAAGAATTAAAGGCAGCTGAAGGAGATACTGTTCAAGTTGGTGAAGTTATCGCAATTGTTGGAGCTGGAGAAAGCAAAGCTGATAACAAAGATACTTCAGCAAATGAAAAACCAGAAGAAAAAGTTACTGAAGAACAAACACCGGAAGCAACACCAGAAAAAGAGACTGAAGAGAAGAAGGAACGAACTATTGCTTCTCCGGCGGCCCGAAAATTGGCGAGAGAAAAAGGCATTGACCTTACACAAGTACCGACTGTTGATCCAATGGGACGTGTTCGAAAACAAGATGTTTCGTCCTATTCCAATCAGCCAAAGCAGGAAGAAGCTCCAGCAGCTGCACCAAAGCCAGCAGCTTCTACAGCTCCAGAAGATGGAAAGCCGGTTGAAAGGGTTCGTTTATCTAGACGTCGGCAAACAATTGCCAAACGTTTGCTAGAAGTGAAACAAAACACAGCCATGTTGACTACCTTCAATGAAATTGATATGACAGCTGTGATGAATTTACGCAAACGTAAAAAAGATAATTTTGTAAAAGAACATGATGTTCGCTTAGGTTTTATGTCATTTTTCACAAAAGCTGTTGTAGCGGCCCTTAAAAAGTACCCAGCTGTTAACTCTGAACTTGACGGTAATGAGTTAATTATGAAAAATTTCTATGACATTGGTGTTGCTGTTTCGACTGATGAAGGACTGGTGGTTCCGGTCATCCGTGATTGTGATCGCAAAAATTTTGCTGAAATCGAATCAGATATTTTAACAGCTGCGAATAAGGCAAGAGATAATAAATTAACCTTAAATGATCTATCTGGTGGAACATTTACGATTACAAATGGTGGTGTCTTTGGTTCTTTATTATCAACTCCTATTTTAAATGGTACACAAGTAGGGATTTTAGGCATGCATACCATTCAAACACGACCTGTTGCAATTGATGCAGAACGAATGGAAAATCGACCAATGATGTATGTCGCTCTTTCCTATGATCACAGAGTCATTGATGGAAAAGAAGCGGTAGGCTTCCTTGTAACTATCAAAAAACTGTTAGAAAATCCTGAAGACCTTCTTCTAGAAGGATAAGTAAGTGTGTTAAGAAAGAGCCGACAAAAATGCCGGCTCTTTTGTTTTTTACAATATAGAATTAAAAGGCGTGCCGGAAAATGGCACGCTAATTTTATAGATATATAGTTTTATATTTACGTTAAGCCTTTAACCCTCGTTTTCTAATTTCTGACTTGAGTAATCTAATCCATTCACTTTCATGTTTGTTTTTCTTTGCATCTCGATAGGCAGCGACCAGCAGTTCGTTACTCATAATTTTCATTGCTAGTAAAACCTCCTCGTGAAATTGGATTATTCAATTGTTAGAATACATTTTACCTTTTTTAGGGAGAAAAGGAAAGCGTTTAGCCTAAATTTTTTTGAAAATAAAGCGCTTCATTAAGTGAAACGCCATCAGACAGTGACTATGATGTGATGGAGTGTATTTTTTAAAAAGCAACTTTTTTCATGATATATAATTTTCTAAATCATCTTGCTTTTCTTAGCGCTTTTGCTCATAATCTAAGATATAATGAAAAAAATGATGAATAAGATAGGGATTGGGGAGGGAATAAATGTTGTTTGATGAAAGAAATGCATTAAAAATTAGATTAGAACAAATGAACGATGTAGAGAAAAGAATATTAGAAGATTTACATGAGGAAAGAAGTTTTATTTTTAATCGATTAAGAGAATTAGATGAACAGGATCCAGCTGAACATCTAAGCGACGAAAGACAGCTTAAAAAGAACAATCCAATATTTACTCAAGCGGATGATGTTACAACTACTCCAGTCCCTATACCTAGAAAAAGAAAAGGACGCCCCTCAAGAAGAAGTAAAACGACTAAATTAAGAGAAATTGCCATTGAGGTATTAAAAGAAGCAAATGCGCCTGTACGAGGGAAAGAATTAAAAGAGAAGATTGAAACGGCTTCGGATTCAAATATCGCAAATATGACCACGTTTATGAATACAATTCGTGAAACAGATCATCATATTATCAAGGTAGGAAGAGGCCTTTATGTATACGATTGGGAACAACAGGAACAGCAAAATTAATGAATGATGAATATTTATATTTAGTTGAGACTTGCTTAAGAGCAAGTCTTCTTTATTTTTGTTAAAATATATAGATGTGAGTTTTTAATATTGTAGAGAGGATATCATTTATGAATACATTATCTTTGCCACAGACAATAGAGCAAGTCATTAAGGAGCGACATGAGCAGTTTTCACAGCAAACAAAGGAAGCTCCCTATATAACAGCCCAATTTTTATCGAAGGATAACGAATTATTATCAGATGCCGTCATTTCAGTGGCATTAGGAAAGAATATTCTGCTTAAAGGACCGACCGGTTCTGGGAAAACGAAGCTAGCGGAAAATATGTCACAGATTTTCAAACAACCCATGCATAGCATTAATTGTTCTGTTGATTTAGACGCTGAAGCTTTATTGGGGTTTAAAACGATTAATCAGAAGGATGGTAAACAGACGATTGATTTTGTTCCTGGTCCAGTCGTTAAAGCAATGAAAAATGGACATTTATTATATGTGGATGAAATCAATATGGCGAAGCCAGAAACATTGCCGATTTTAAACAGCATTCTAGATTACCGTCGATCTGTCTTTAATCCGTTTACTGGTGAGACGATTCATGCCGAAAAAGGTTTTGGTGTGATAGCAGCTATTAATGAAGGCTATATCGGGACGGTTCCTTTAAATGAAGCGTTAAAAAATAGATTTGTTGTTCTAGATATTCCTTATATTCAGGGAGATATATTAAAAACGGTGCTTAAGACAGAAAGTATCTTGGAGGATGCAACGTTATTAGATAAGTTTGTTATATTATCTGAGGATTTAATCACACAAGTACGTAATGGACAAGTACCAGAAGAGGCAGCTTCCATTCGCGCTTTGATCGATACCTGTGATTTATCAGTTTATTTACCTCCATTAAGAGCAATTCAACGTGGAATCGCTGATAAGCTTGAAGAAGAAAGAGAAAAAGCGGCGATCATGAATATTGCATCTACATTGTTCGAAGGAAAGTAAATATAAAATGCTCTTGGAATTGCTTGAGGACTGAGTTCATTGGCGGGGGATGACCTAGTTCGTTGCAGATTTAGCCGATGTTCGGCATAATAACCTGAACCAATGAGGGGCAAAGAGGCCGCGCTTTTCTTAGTATAAGGAGTGAAAGGAATGTATCGTTTCATCGATTTTAATGATGAGAAAATTGATTCTCTACTTATGATGGAATTATCTGATCTTGCCAAAACCCTTGTAAAAGATGAGGAATATGAAGTTGACCTCCGTGTTCATTCGTATATAGACATTGCGGACAAAAAAATATATGCAAGTCATTTCTGGAATCATCGTTCTGAGAAGGATATGGTTCTAGGGATGAAGAGTGACGTTTATTTACGGGCATTGGGGAATTACCATTTTACTGATCAAAAAGTAGTTCGTAAATTTGTGGAGTGGTCTACGTACACTAATATTCCTCGTTTTGCGAGACAATTATTTTCGCTCGCTGAGGATTTAAGAATAGAAGAAATTTGTAAAAGAAAAAGGCCAGGGATGAGAAGGGAATTTAGTCAGCGAAGAAAGCTTTATTTAGGTTTTTTTCAGAATCAGTGGAAGGTTAATATGGAGAGAAGTTTGTTTACGGATGTGCTTTTTAATCTTGCTTATCTCGTTTGGAATACGGAAACGCCGCTTTTTGAAATCCCAGGAATCCATGCTAATATCGACCCAGTTATAGTGTTATATCGAGAAAAATTAGAACGCCTGTTTGATTCAGGCTCAACAGATGATGTAGCGAAAAACTGTATGCAAATTGTGACATTAGTAGAAGATGTTGTACAACGAGATTTATTAAATGATTATTTCCATCTTCATCATGATGATGAAGAGGAACAGGAACAGCATGCAGATTATCGAGATTTATTAAGAAAAGATAAGCTCATTAATAATGATCAATCGGAAGAGAAAGCAACAGGTGATGAGGAGTTTTTTAAGGAAGAGATGAAAACCTGGCATCGTGAAACCAGTGAACCGGGAGAAAACTTTTTACAATTTGATCTTGATCAAGGTACACAAACAGACATCCTTGCAAATGAAGCGAGGGAGGGAGAAGCTGGTGATCAAGCACTTGCGATCGTAAAAGGAAAAGCAGGGAAGAGTCAATACAAGGATTATTCCGATATGGAAGATCTAGGAAGGAAAAATGATAAGGCTGATTCTGTTCATGTTCCATATGGAGTAGAAAATCGCCATGCAGAGGCAATTTTTCTTTCACCAACGGTTCCAAAAAATGAAGAGATTCATCAATATCTACTTTATAAAAAGTCGATGACTTTGTACCAAAAGAAATTAAAACGAACAATTGATATGACGCTTGAACATAAAAAGCAGCTGCCGCGTACTCGTTTACAAATAGGTCGTCTGGACAATAAATTAATACACTTTTTCACAGATGATGAAAAAAGATTATTTTATAAAAAGACAGAAAAATCAACTGCAATAGATGCCGTTTTTAGTTTGTTAATTGATTGCTCTGCCTCCATGCAAGATAAAATGGAGGAGACGAGGAAGGGGATTACCTTATTTCATGAAGCATTAAAATCTGTCCGTGTACCACACGAAATAACAGGTTTTTGGGAAGATGCGAACGATGCGACAAAAGAAAGGCAGCCTAATTATTTTTCTCAACCTATTACTTTTTCAAATTCACTGAAAAAGGAAGCAGGCCCCGAAATTATGCAATTGAAAGCCGAAGAAGACAACAGGGATGGTTTTGCGATTAGAATAATGACCGAAAGATTATTAAGTAGGGGAGAAAAGCAAAAGTTCTTGATTATGTTTTCTGATGGGGAACCGGCAGCTTTTGGATATGACCAAAATGGGATTATTGACACGCATATGGCTGTAATAGATGCTCGAAAAAAAGGAATTGAAGTAATTAATATTTATTTATCTGTCAATGAAGTAGCGGATGAACAACGAAAGGTCTTCCAAAATATTTATGGGGCATACAGTTTAGTATCACCTTCCATTGAAACTTTGCCAGAACTGCTCTTTCCGCTACTTAAGAAGTTATTACTTAAGTCATTAAACAAATGAAGTGAAATGCAAGATAAAGCTATCCAGCTGATCAAATCAGCAGGATAGCTTTATCTTCGTTCTCTTACCTTTACTCTTTTTGCAGGATGCCTACCTCGTTTCTTCTTTATTTTGCGTCGCCTGAGGGGAGAGGTTAAAATGCGAAGAACAGCAAAGCACAAGGCACCACCTAAAAATTTAAAGTCTAAGAAAATAATTCCCAAGAAAACAAGTATAAAAATAGAAATAGTGAGAAGGGATGGTCCACCTTGTCCATATTCATATCCTTTTGCGGAAGCTCTCTTGTCAAGTTCATATTTAATCGCGATTTCATTAAATAACTGATTATATGTATTTGTTATAGCTACTTGAAAATTATTCTTTTCCAAAAAGGGCAGGCTATAGGCCTCTAAAATTCCCCCGATTTTTCCGGGAGGAAAGGTTTCTTCCAAACCTTTTCCAACCTCTATGTAGATTTTTCGATCTTGAACTGCGAATAGTAACAAAACACCATTCTGTTTATCCTCACCCCCAAGCTTGTATTCATGAAACACATCTTTAGCATAATCGTTTACGGATGTGTTTTGGAGGGAAGGGATAGTTAGAACACTTAACTGTGCGCCAATCTGTTTATCAAGATATGTTCCAAGCTCCGTTATCTCTTTCTTTGCTTTTTTTGGTAATAAGTCAGCAGAATCCTGAATATAAATATCGCCGCTTAGCTTAGGTATATCTTCTGCCAATGTAGATGGGGAGAATAAAAAGAGCAAAGGAATTAGAAGGATGCCGTAGATCCATTTCTCCATGATTATAAGTCCTTTCATCATTAAATCTCTGTTTTAATGTTCAAATGATTATGTTATCATCTTTCAATCAATAACACTATAGCGATCAGGAGAAAATTAATCTTTAAAAAGATAGCGGATTCCTTAATGTACATGCTTCCACTACTTCATTAGTGGATACGTCTTTTACGAAAATGTCCTCCGCGCACTTCCGAAATATTCCCAATAGCGAGGAAGGCTGATTCATCATGATCTTCTATAACTGATTTTAATTTCGATTCTTCAAGTCTTGTAATGACACAAAAGATCACTTTTTTATCGTCTCCTGTATAGGCTCCCTCACCGTTTAAATAGGTTACACCTCTTCCAAGTCTTGCTAAAATCGTTTCTCCTATCTCTTTTGCTTGATCACTGATAATCCACACCGCCTTGGATTCATTTAATCCTTCTACAACGACATCAATGACTTTAAAAGCAATAAAGTATGTAATAATAGAATACATCGCACGTTCCCAGCCAAAAATGAAACCAGCAGAAGTAAAAATGAAGAAATTAAAAAACATAATAATTTCTCCAACTGAAAATGGAATCTTATTATTAAGAAGGATCGATAAGACTTCTGTCCCATCAAGGCAGCCGCCAAAACGAATAACGATCCCGACTCCCATCCCTAAAACAATTCCACCAAAAACAGTATCTAATAAAAGATCGTTTGTCACGACGTATACATTATGTAAGAGCACGGATGTGAGAGATAAAACAAAGATGCCATATAAGGTCGTTAAGGCAAAAGTTTTTCCAATTTGTTTATAACCGAGGTAAATAAAGGGAAGATTTAATAAGAAGAGTATAAATCCTACTCTCCAGCCAGTTAGATACGAAAGAATAATGGATATTCCAGTAATTCCACCATCTAATATATTATTTGGAACTAGAAACAATTCTAAAGCAGTTGCCATCAAGACAGCGCCGAGCGTGACCAATAAAATACGCCAAAATATAATTCTTCTTTTTAACTTTTTATGATGTTGTTTGATTTCAATCTGGCTTTGTAGCATCCCATCATCCTTTCTGGAATCAATCTTGTAAGATTTGCTACTGTATCTGGCTATTAGCTCAGTAGTGAATTTGAAGCTTTCCCGTAGGTATTGCTACTCATAACATAATTTATTATAAACTTAATTAGGAGTCTTGAAAATACTTTCACATTATTAATCAGTTAGATAATGGCCCAAGCAGCAGGTTGACATTGATTTTCTCATTGAGAATCGGTAAAATAAAAAGGTAAGAGTAAAGTGTATCTATTCGGGAAACCGAAATTGAATCCTCCTAAACACGTTTATATCTTGCAAATATAACAGGATAGGTGGTATTTTTTGTGGAAAAAAAACCTAATTATCGAGTATTGTTGTACTATCAGTATGTTGAAATTGAAGAACCAGATGTATTTGCCAAAAGACATTTAAAGTTTTGTAAGAGTATTGGATTAAAGGGGCGAATTTTAGTAGCTAGTGAAGGGATGAATGGAACTGTTTCTGGTACATGGGAACAAACAGAAACGTATATGAATGAGATGAAAAAAGATCCTCGCTTTGAAACGATGGTCTTTAAAATAGACGAGTCTAATGAACATGCATTTAAAAAGATGCATGTTCGTCACCGTTCAGAACTTGTCACACTTCGGTTGGAAGATGATATAAACCCACATGAAGTAACTGGAAAATACCTTGAACCAGCCGAATTTTTCCAAGCAATGCAAGATGAAGAATCCATTGTCCTCGATGCTCGCAATGACTATGAATATGATCTTGGTCATTTTCGTGGCGCTATTCGTCCCGATATTAAAACGTTCCGTGAGTTGCCAGATTGGGTTCGGGAAAATAAAGAACAATTGCAAGGGAAAAAAATCCTTACGTATTGTACTGGTGGGATCCGTTGTGAAAAGTTCTCTGGATGGCTTAAGAAAGAAGGCTTTGAAGATGTAGGCCAACTGCATGGAGGCATTGTCACATATGGAAAGGATCCAGAAGTTCAAGGCGAGCTTTGGGATGGTCAATGTTATGTGTTTGATCAGAGAATTTCTGTTCCAGTAAATCAAAAAGAACATGTTATTGTTGGACGTGACTATTTTGATGGCACTCCATGTGAACGTTATGTGAACTGTGCAAATCCTGAATGTAATAAACAAATTTTGTGCTCAGTGGAGAATGAACATAAATATATGAGAAGCTGCACAGATGAATGCCGTGTCCATTCAAGAAATTTATATATTCAAGAACATAATCTCAGTGAAGATGAAGTGAAAAAGAGAATAGATAAGCTAAAACATGATTTAGAACCAAGTGTCTAACAAGAAAAGCGCAAGGCGCCCGCTACCTTCGACAAGCAAATGTTCTGAGGCAAAGAAAGGCGTTCTTTGCCTTTCATTGGCTCAGGTTATTTCGTGGAACATTGGCTAAGGTCGCCACATCCGCATGTCTTTGCCGATGGACTCGCTCCTGCGAGCCTCGAGGGGCTAGGCGCTGGAGCTGGACAACAACTGCCCAGCCTTAGAGCAATCTTAAGGAAAATTTTATGCTTTTTATCTTTTAAGAAATAAAAAAACAGCATTGCCAGATGGAGGCAATGCTGTTTTTTTATTTCATAATTTCAGATGTCAAAATCATTTGTTTTTTTGCTAATCCCAATTTTTTCAATGTATGGAATCCCCAAAAAATCACATAATATGAACGTTCCAAAAAAGATTGAGGGGGTAAAAAATATGACCGTTATTACAAAGGTTCAACAAACATTAACTGGATTAAAAACAGCTCAGGCTAGTTTTGAAGGCTTCGCATTAGATACCGATAATCAACAAGCTAAACAACTTTACAAATCATGCGCTCAGCAAACTCAGACGATTATTGATTCGCTGGAACCACGCGTTCAAGAAATTTTGCAGGAAGAGCCGCAATATAACCAATAATTTAAAAAGGAACAGAGTAAGCCTCTGTTCCTCCTTCTAGGAGGATTAGAAAATGACTGTCTTTGCTAATGTAAAAGGAACGTTTGCATCCGCAAAAACCATTCAAGCCGAATTTAGTCGTTTAGCTGAAATAACTGAAGATGAAGATGCCAAAAGAATTTTTCATGAATGTATGGAAGATATGAATTCAGTCATTGTTGATTTACAGCATCGAATTGAATTTATGAAAGCCGAAGAGCAGCAATACAGAAATTCATAAAGGAGGAACTTGAAGTGAATATTCCTAATTGGCTTGAAATCATCCTTCGTTCTTCATCTATGATATTCATATTATTTTTATTAACAAAATGGTTAGGAAAAAAACAGTTATCACATTTATCTTTTTTTGAGTATATTGTTGGGATCACGATTGGTAGTATAGCTGCAGAGATCTCCACAGGACTACAGTCCAATTTTATGAACGGGGTATTCAGCCTTTTAGTCTGGACAGCCATCCCTTTTATCATCGGATATATGGGACTGAAAAATAAAGGGGTGCGTAATTTTATTGAAGGTACGTCCACAGTGGTGGTTAAGGATGGGAAAATTCAAGAAGAAAACCTTACAAAAGAACAGTATACGGTTGAAGAATTATTGCAGCTCTTAAGAAAAAAGGATGCTTTTCAGGTTTCGGATGTAGAATTTGCCATTTTGGAGCCAAATGGGGATTTAAATGTAATGTTAAAAAAAGATAAGCAACCTATAACTCCCTCTGATCTTCAATTAGAAGTTGCTCCTGAAAAAATGCCTCAGACTGTTATTATGGAAGGAAAAATTATCGATATGGGTCTATCTTCAAGAGGACTAAACAGGTCTTGGCTTGATACAGAGTTAGAAAAATTAGGTGTAGCCCTTGATAATGTTTATTTAGGTCAAGTAGATACATATGGTCAGTTAACTGTGGATATATATGATGATAAGATCCAAATTCCTGAAACCAAACCAAGGCAATCTCTATTAACATCCTTGAAAAAATGCCAAGCTGATTTAGAGTCATTTTCCCTTGAAACTGATTCACAAGAGGTAAAACATATGTACAAGAAAAATGCGGAAAAACTGCAATCCATTATACAAAAATCTGAGCAGCTTCTTACTCAAAAATATTCCTAATGGCGGGTGCTGAGCTGTCAAAGGTGATTTGGTTTATTGTTCTTAATGGCGTATAATATAATTATAAATGTGAAAGGGGATCTTGCCATGGCTTACAGAAGGGGACCTAAGGAACCAACCCCGGAGAAAGAAACGGTTGTTTGGTCATGTACGAATGAAGAATGCTCATGTTGGATGAGGGATGCCTTTTCTAATGATGAAAAAACGATTTGTCCGATTTGTAAATCGGAAATGGAAAAAGAAGTAAGAGTTTTACCTGTTATAAGTTAATGTAAAACGGGGAATGTCCTTTTGGTAGTATATGGACAATCCCCTTTTTTCATTTCTGGGGATGGCTTCGTGGAAAGGGTGTACATATAAAACGATTTTTGGGGAATTATCAATAATAGTAGAAATAGCTGAGGAGGAGTGCTCCAATGAGCGAGACCAACAACAAAGCAAATTTTCCAACATCCCCGGAGTCATGGTGGATTCGTTCCACAAAAGTACATAAATTTCCGAGCCTTGAAGACGATATGAAAGTAGAAGTAGCAATTATTGGGGGTGGAATTACAGGCATAACAACGGCGTATATGTTGGCGAAAGAGGGATTGCAGGTTGCTTTATTTGAAGCAGATTCTTTATTTAATGGGACAACCGGGCATACTACAGCAAAAATTACATCACAACACGGTTTAATCTATAATGAATTGATCCAACATTTTGGAGAAGCGAAAGCTAAATTGTATTATCAGGCTAATCAAAAGGCAAAAGAACAAATGGAAGACTGGATAAAAGCCCATGATGTCCAATGTCATTTTCAAAAAGCAGATGCATTTATCTATACAAATGAAGACAGTTATGTAGATAAAATAAAAACAGAAGCCGATGCCTATCAAAAATTAGGGATTGAAGGCGGAATCACTAAGCAAATTCCGATCGATTTGCCTTATAAAAAGGCAATCCTTATGAAAAACCAAGCTCATTTTCATCCTCTTCACTATTTAGCTAAGATGGTTGAGCAATTGGAAAAGCTTGGTGTAAAAATATATGAAAATGCCGTTGCTTTGCATATGGAAGATAGTGATTCACCGATTATTCCTTTTAAGAGCGGAAAAAGGGTGGAAGCCAACTTCGTGATTTCTACTTCTCATTTCCCTTTTCATGACAGTAAAGGATTTTTTGCGCGTCTATATCCAGAACGATCTTACGTGATTGCCGCAAAGCCCGAAAAGCCTGTTGTCGATGGCATGTACATCAGTGCGGAGCAACCCACCCGTTCTATTCGTCCAGTTACGATAGAAGGAGAAGAAATGTTATTATTTGGTGGAGATGGCCATAAAGCTGGGCAGGGTGGAAATGAATCAGAACATTATCAGGCCTTAGAAAAATTTGCCAAAGAATATTTCGGAGTTAAAGAGGTTGCCTACAGGTGGTCTGCACAAGATCTTGTCACACCAGATAAGGTCCCTTACATTGGGGAACTATCAAAAGGAAGTAATGTATTTGTTGCAACTGGTTTCCGCAAATGGGGAATGACAACCAGTTATGTTGCAGCTCAATTAATTAGAGACTTAATTATCGACCAAAATAATCCTTATAAAGACCTATACACCCCCTTTAGATTTAAAGCCGATCCAAGCATAAAGAAGGTCCTGAAAGAAAGTGCAAATGTGGCCGTTCAATTAGTGGGCGGCAAACTAGAAGTCCCCGATAAAGAACTAAAAGATATAAAAGCAGGAGAAGGAGCAGCTATCGCCATCAAAGGTAAACGAGCTGGTGCCTACAAAAACGAAAAAGGCCAACTCTTTGTAGTCGACACAACCTGCACCCACATGGGCTGTGAAGTAAATTGGAATAGCGGCGACAAAACTTGGGACTGCCCATGCCACGGCTCACGCTTTACCTACAAAGGAGAAGTACTAGAAGGCCCCGCCGAAAAACCATTAAAAATACTTAACAGGGACACCTAACGGGGGCAGTCCCCCGCTACGTTAACGCGTTTCAGCGGCGGGGGACTGACCCCGTAGTTTCCAATGTTTTTGTATAAATTGGTCGCGGCCTGATTTTTCTCTGTCTGTTTGGTAGTCTGTTTTATTTTTTTTATAAAAGTCTTGGTGAAAGTCTTCGGCTGGGTAGAATGTTTGGGCTGGCTTGATTTGGGTGATGATTGGTTTGTTGAATTTGCCACTAGCAGCCAATTTGTTTTTAGATTTTTCAGCAGCTGTTTTTTGTGTTTCATTATGATAAAATATCGCTGTTCGATAGGAGTCACCACGATCATGAAATTGACCGCCTGCGTCAGTTGGGTCAATTTGTTGCCAATAGATTTCAAGTAATGTCTCATAAGGCATTTGTTTTGGATTGAAGGTAATTTGTACAACTTCATAATGTCCTGTTTCCCCTGATTTGACATCCTCATAGGTTGGATTTACGAATGTTCCTCCGGAGTAACCAGAAACAATACGCTCTACACCGTCCCATTGGTCAAAGGGTTTAACCATACACCAAAAGCATCCCCCTGCAAATGTTGCTTTTTCTAATTTCTCCATTGTATCTATGTTCCCTTCCAAACAAGTTAATCCCTATATTTAATCATATTTTTTGAAGAATTTCCATAACCATTATATTTTAGCAAGATTTTGAAAAATCAGCTTGATCAGATGACTTTTTCTTGTTTTTACTTTAAGATAGGTAATGAAAATATATTTAGGCTTACGAATGATCCGGGGGAATGCAAATGCAGAAAGTGGTCTCATATTTAAAACCTTATCGTTGGGCTATGGGCATAGCCTGGATGCTGATGCTTGTGGAACTAGTAGTAGAATTATGGCATCCTATGTTTATGGCCAATATTATCGATGAAGGAATATTAAAACAAGATCTAAATGCTGTGATGAAATGGGGCGGCATTATGGTGGGGATGTCCTTGCTTGGATTTATTGCCGGGATTACAAATTCTTTCTTTTCTGCCCATGCTAGTCAAGGCTTTGGATTTGATGTACGCTCCTCAGTGTTTAAAAAGGTGCAATCGTTCTCATTTAATAATTTAGCTCAGTTCCAAACATCTTCCCTTATCACTCGGTTGACAAATGATATTACACAAATTCAAAATACGTTGTTTATGAGTTTACGCGTTGCCTTGCGAAACCCATTGCTTATCATTGGTGGGGTAACGATGGCTTTTTTTGTCAATGCTAAGTTAGCGCTTATTTTAGTTATCCCTATACCTATTCTTGTGTTTGCGTTAATTTGGATGATGAGAAAAACGGGGAAGTTATTTCGATTAGTACAAGATAAACTGGATAAGGTCAACAATGTCATGCAAGAAAATTTAACCTCGATCCGCTTGATCAAAGCGTTTATTAGAAGAAACTTTGAAGAGAAACGTTTTGGAACAGCTAATGAAGATTTACGAAATCAAACGGCAAAAACATTGAGACTTGTGGAATTGCTTGGTCCGCTCCTCTTATTTATTATGAACCTAGCTATTTTATTCATTTTATGGTTCGCAGCAACAGATGTCCATCAGTCAAGGATGAATGTGGGAGAAGTTGTTGCGATGGTCAATTATGGTTTTCGAATCACAATGGCTTTATCCATGTTATCTTGGATTATTATGGCTTTCTCTCGAGGTTTTGCCTCTTCGGCAAGGATTACAGAAGTTCTAGCGACCTCTGTAGATTTGGAGGATGATGAATCAACCTCGTCCGATAGAAAAATCCAAAATGGAAAAGTAGAATTCCATAATGTCTATTTTAAATATCCAGGGACAGATCAACATGTGCTTCAGAATATATCTTTTACAGCAAATGCTGGTGAAACGATTGCGGTTATGGGGGCAACAGGAGCAGGGAAATCGGTACTTTTTCAACTAATACCAAGACTTTATGATGTGAATGAAGGTCAAATAAAAATTGATGGTCAAGATATTAAAAAAATGACCCTCCATTCGCTTAGAAAACAAATTGGTTTTGTTCCTCAGGAATCGATTTTATTTACAGGCTCTGTTGAAAGTAATATTGCTTGGGGAAAAGAAGAGGCATCGCACGAAGAAATGATGACAAGTACAAAGGATGCCCAAATACATGAAACAATTCAAAGATTACCTAAAGGATATGAAACAAAAGTCGGTCAGAAAGGGGTCAACTTATCAGGGGGACAAAAACAAAGACTGTCTATCGCTAGAGCCTTAGTGCGAACACCTAAACTATTATTTCTAGATGATAGTACAAGTGCTCTTGATATGAAAACAGAGACAAAATTATTAAGTGCTTTGGAAAAATATGATTCAACCATTTTTATTATTACGCAAAAAATTACTACAGCTATGAAAACCGATCAAATTCTTTTATTAGACGAGGGGAAATTAGTAGCATGTGGGAATCATGAAACGTTAATAAGAACCTCACCCCTTTATCAAAAAATCTATCATTCTCAATTTACTAAAGGGGGGATAGCAGATGGCCAATAGGAAGATGGGCCAGCCTCTGAAGGTTGAAAAAGTTAAAAATTGGAAAAAAACGTTGATTCGCATTTGGCGATACCTTGATGTTTATCGCGGCCAATTATTCCTCGTTTTGTTCACGGTGCTAGCAAGTTCTGGGCTCGGCCTATTAGGACCGTTTTTAATTGGGAAGACGATTGATAAATACATTGCTGAAAACAGTGGGAATACTTTGCTTTTTATTCTTGTTATGATAGCTTGCGTTTATTTTTTCTTTTCACTCACTAGCTTTATGCAAAACTATTGGATGATTGGAATTGGTCAAAAGACTGTTTTTACACTGAGGGAACAACTTTTTAATCGGTTACACAAATTACCGATTAAGTTTTTTGATAAACGCCAACATGGAGATTTAATGAGCCGGTTGACGAATGATATTGATAATGTCAGTCAAACATTAAATACGTCTGTAATTCAGCTTTCTTCTAGTGTTATGACTCTCGTCGGTACCATTACCGTTATGTTAATATTAAGTCCTTTACTTACGTTGATTACAATGTTTGTTGTACCGATTATGTATTTTGGAATGAAATGGATCACCAACCGAACAGGCAGGCTATTTAAAGAACAGCAGAAGCATCTTGGTGATTTAAATGGATTTATCCAAGAAACGATTGCCGGACAAACGATTGTAAAAACTTTTTCTCAAGAAGAAAAGATCATAGCCGAATTTACAGAAAAAAACGAACGATTAAGAAATGCTGGTTACTGGGCACAAGTGTATTCCGGTTTTATTCCAAAGTTAATGAACATGCTGAATAATTTAAACTTTGCTGTGATCGCGGCGGCAGGTGGGATTTTAGCGCTTAAAGGATATGTCAGTATTGGGACGATCGTTGTCTTTACGGAATACTCTCGTCAGTTCACACGCCCATTGAACGAATTAGCTAATCAATTCAATACTTTACTTTCAGCCGTAGCTGGTGCAGAAAGAGTGTTCGAAATACTGGATGAACCGGAAGAAAAAGACGGAGAATCCAGTCGTAAAATTGATCATATTCATGGAGAAATCGAATTTAAAGATGTGTCCTTCTCATATGATCCAGAAGGAGAAGAACAAACCGTTCAACAGATAAATTTTCAGGCTAAACCTGGTGAGACGGTTGCGCTTGTTGGGCCAACAGGTGCGGGAAAAACAACGATTATCAATTTGCTTGCCCGTTTTTATGAAACAAGTAGTGGAGAAATTTCCATTGATGGTATGAATATCCAAACAATTGAAAGAAATAATCTACGCAGTTATATGGGATTTGTTCTACAGGATTCTTATCTTTTCCAAGGAACGATTCGAGAAAATATTCGCTATGGAAAACTGGATGCATCTGATAAAGAAGTGGAAGAGGCTGCAAAAATGGCGAATGCCCATTCTTTTATAATGAAATTACCTAATCAATACGAGACGATTCTCAAACAAGATGGCAGTGGTATTAGTCAAGGTCAAAGACAACTTTTATCGATTGCAAGAGCAATGCTGTCCAATCCTTCTTTGCTTATTTTAGATGAAGCGACAAGTAATATTGATACGATTACAGAAATGAAGATTCAAGAAGCACTTTCGCGGTTGATGGAAGGGAGAACGAGTGTGGTTATCGCTCATCGACTGAATACTATCCAAAATGCTGATCAAATTCTTGTATTAAATCAAGGACAGTTAATTGAAAAAGGAACCCATGCAACATTGCTTCAACAACAAGGTTTCTATTATGATCTATTCCACAGCCAAATCCGCGAAGAAGTTGGGTCTTAAGAAAAGCGCAAGGCGCCCGCTACCTTCGACAAGCAAATGTTCTGAGACAAAGAAAGGCGTTCTTTGCCTTTCATTGTTTCAGGTTATATGCAGAACATCGGCTAAGTTCGCGCCGTCCTGTCGCTTCGTCTGCACTAGTACCACCTGTACGTCGCACCGCCGACGGCGCCTGGAGCTGGACAACAACTGCCTAGCTTTAAAGCAATCCTAAAAAATTTCCTTTCTTATCTTTTAAAAAAGGGAAATGCTCGAATATAAAGGAGGAACGCCTAAAATGGAAGCTGAATTTTCATTGACGAATGAAATCATTCCTATTTTAAGAGTTTTTGATGTAAAAAAGCTAAAAGAATTTTATGTAGACTTTTTAGGTTTTAAAATAGATTGGCAGCATCGATTCGACGAAAATGCTCCCTTGTATATGCAAGTATCACAACAGACATGCATTCTCCATCTATCTGAACATCATGGGGATGCCTCGCCTGGAACAAGTTTAAGAATAGGAGTACGAAAACTCCAGGAATTCCACCAAAAGCTTTTAGCAAAGGACTATACTTATGCACGTCCAGGGATGGAGAAAACACCTTGGGGGGCAACAGAATTCACCGTCCATGATCCCTTTGGCAATAAACTTATATTTTATGAACAAAAATAAGCAAACTAAAAAATTAATTTTCTCTTCTTCACTTGCCGAAACGGCAAGTGAACCCTATAATAATGCATATTAGGTTTTTAAGTTAGGGGGGATATGAATTGCCTATAAATATACCAGGTAGAATGCCTGCTAGGGAAATATTAGAGGAAGAAAAAATATTTATTATGGATGAAGACAGAGCCGTTGCGCAAGATATCCGTCCATTAAATATTTTAATCTTAAATTTAATGCCGGAAAAACAAAAAACTGAAGTCCAGATATTACGCCTATTAGGGAATACACCATTGCAACTAAATGTATCCTTTTTACATATGGCTACACATCAATCAAAAACGGTGAGTAAAACCCATCTGGACGAATTTTATACAACGTTTTCGGAAGTGAAAGATAAGTACTTTGATGGGATGATTATTACCGGGGCCCCTATTGAACATTTACCTTTTCAAGAGGTGACATATTGGGAAGAGCTGAAGGAGATCATGGAGTGGACCAAAACTCGTGTCACATCGACTATGCATATTTGCTGGGGAGCGCAAGCAGCCTTATACTACCATTATGGCATCGACAAATACGAATTAAAGGAAAAATGTTCGGGGATTTATGAACATGAACTTCTGTATCCAAAATTAAAATTGGTACGAGGATTTGATGATATATATCTAGCACCACACTCGCGGAATACAAGTGTAAGCCAGCTAGAAATTGAAGAACATCCAGAGTTACTGCTCGTTTCAAAAGGGGAGGCTGGTCCGTTTCTAATTATGTCGAAAGACGAGAAAAATATTATGGTTACAGGACATTTAGAATACGACGCTACCACATTAGCAGAAGAATATGAAAGGGATTTGAATAAAGGAATTTCCATACATCCACCGGAAAACTATTATCCAAATAACGATCATACAAAAAAACCTCTTCACGCATGGCGTTCACATAGCTATTTACTTTTTTCAAATTGGCTTAATTATTATGTTTATCAGGAAACTCCATATGAGTGGAAATAAACGATGCGGGTATCACACCCGCATCGTTTATTTTCATGGGAAAGGATTTTTTTAAAAAATTTCTCATTGATTAAAGTTTTACTGTATAGAAAGGTTGTTTCCTTTTCCAAACCTTAGTATTATAATAACTACATGTAATTTTTGAAAAGAGGTATTTATAGTGAAACAATCGATTTACAGTTTAACGATCGATCAATTAACGGAATGGTTATTGGAGCAAGGACAGAAAAAGTATCGTGCTGAACAAATATGGGATTGGTTATATAGCAAAAGAGTCACCGATTTTTCTGATATGAAGAATATTAATAAAGAATGCTTACAATTATTGGAAGAGCATTTTACAATACAAACATTGAAGCAATCGGTTAAACAGGAATCATCGGATGGAACGATTAAGTTTTTATTTGAAATGCAAGATGGAAATTTAATTGAAACAGTTTTAATGAGTTTTTCTTATGGTTTGTCTGTTTGTGTCACGACCCAAGTCGGTTGTAATATTGGCTGTAGCTTCTGTGCTAGTGGGTTGCTAAGGAAAAATAGGGATTTAAATAGCGGGGAAATTGTTGAACAAATTATGAAAGTACAACAGCATCTTGATGCAAAAGGAAAAGATGAACGAGTTAGCCATATTGTTGTGATGGGAATCGGAGAACCATTTGATAATTATCAAAATCTTATGAGCTTCTTACGTGTAGTTAATCATCCGAAAGGACTAGCCATTGGTGCAAGACATATTACAGTCTCAACAAGTGGTCTCGCCCATAAGATTCGTGAATTTGCTGATGAAAACTTACAGGTAAATTTAGCTTTGTCACTTCATGCGCCAAATGATGAGTTGAGAACACAAATTATGAAGATCAACAAAGCGTTCCCGATTGAAAAATTAATGGCGTCTTTAGACTACTATTTGGAACGAAATAATCGTAGGGTGACAATTGAATATATTTTATTAAAGGATGTAAATGATCATGTCGAAGAAGCTAAGCAATTGGCAAAGTTACTTCAAGATAAACGTCATTTAACATATGTAAATCTTATTCCTTATAATCCCGTCAATGAGCATATTCAATATGAAAGAAGCGAACAAAAAGATATTATGGCCTTCTACGATACTTTAAAGAAAAATGGTATTCAATGCGGCGTTCGTCATGAGCAAGGATCGGATATCGACGCAGCTTGTGGACAATTAAGAAGCAAGCAAATTAAGAAAAACCAAGCTAAAGCCATATAATTGGTAATACCTTAATATAAAAAGCCCAAGCCTATTGTGATTTTCTTGAACCCTACACAAAAGTCCAATTTCTCAATTTTTAGTAGTGAGAAATTGGGCTTTTTAAACTTGACTCATGTCAACGAAATATTGAAATTCAAAAAGGGAAATTCCAAATTAATCTAGAATTAGTATAAAAAGAATACAAAGGGAGAAATGAATTATGGGCTTCTATATTACTAAAGAAGTGGATAGAAAAGCTAAACAACATGTAGATGATGAGCTTTATAAATTTAATTTAAAACACTTTCCAGAGGATTTGAAAGATAGATACGAAGATATTGGTTTATTCATTAAGGATGACAACGGCATTGTACGTGGTGGATTAATCGGTTCAATCTGTTGGAATTGGTTAGAGATTTATAATTTATTTGTAGATGAAGATATAAGGAAACTAGGATTTGGAACAAAATTATTAATAACAGCGGAGAATATAGCCTTAGAAAAGAAATGCGATTTCGTTAAATTAGATACTTTGAGTTTTCAAGCATTAGATTTTTATAAAAAAAATGGCTATACAGTGTATGGAACGTTGGATAATGTAGGGAGAGAATCATAAGCATTACTATTTAAAAAAGGATTTATAAACACAGAGGTCCTTAATAGGTCACTGAAAAAGTCCCTTACTGTGTAATCCGAACTAGAAAATTATCCAAATACATATTAAGTTTCTGTCTGATAAACCTTTTAAATTGACTTCGTAATTGTACCCAGGCACATTTATTATTGGATATTCATAGAATGTGAATTAGAAAGAAGCGGTAATGAGAAGGTAAACTTGACCTATGGACCTTTATTCCTATGTTTCTCACATTTTAAGGACATAAAACCAAGTAAGGTGATAAGTTTAAAAATAAATTCAAAAGATTATTGACAATTGCCTTTTCACCCTGTAATATGAATGACAACTTTAATATTTAAAAAATAATTATGCTGATTAGTCAACTAAAGGCATCCTTATAAATTGGTCTCGATCAGTTTGTAAAGATGCCTTTTTTTATAGGAAGGACTAACCCGAATATTATTTATTGTTGGTTATGGGAGAGTGAATAATGAATATAATCTGGCATGAATCGGAAGTGTCTAAGGAAAATCGGCAACAGTTAAAACATCATAAAAGTGCAATTGTTTGGTTTACTGGACTTTCAGGAGCAGGGAAATCAACAATCTCCTCAGCTTTAGAAAAGGAATTATTTAATAAGGGCATTCATACTTATCGTTTAGATGGCGATAATGTTCGACACGGGTTAAACAAAGATCTGGGATTTAAGCAGGAAGATCGAAAAGAAAATATTAGGAGAATTGGTGAAGTATCGAAATTGCTAGTTGATGCTGGATTGTTTACTTTAACGGCTTTTATTTCTCCTTATCGAGCAGATCGTGATCAAGTTCGGGAAATGGTTGAAGCAAATGAAATGATTGAAGTCTATGTAAAGGCAACTTTAGAAACATGTGAAGCAAGAGATTCAAAAGGATTATACCAGAAAGCTCGTAATGGAGAAATTAAAGATTTTACTGGTATAGATGCTCCGTATGAAGAACCAATAAATCCGGAAATTATTCTAGATACGAATCAGTTAGGTGTTGCAGAATCAGTTGAACTAATTGTGAAATATTTGCAAAAAAAAGGATATATAGGATTAGAGAATCAAAGGTAAAACTTTGCGTTTAATTCACACTTAACCTATAGGAAAAATGATATAGTTGCTGATTGCTGACTATGAACATAGAGGCAATAATTTCAAATATCACTTTCTGTTTAAAATTTAATGGAGGTGAAACCGTGACAAAATTATTGACTTACGAAGCATGGGCTGAGCCAACAGATGAGTTTGTTGTGGATGCTCAATATAAAGGAGCACTTAATGTCCTAAATTGGGCATATGAGATGTATGATGAACGGCTTATTTATTCTTGTAGTTTCGGAATTGAAGGAATTGTTCTAATTGATCTGATTTCAAAGGTTAAACCGACAGCTAAAATTGTATTTTTGGATACGGGGCTCCATTTTCCAGAAACGTATGAGCTAATTGAAACGATAAAGCAGAAGTATCCGCTTCTCCGAATCGAAATGATTAAACCAGATTTATCTGTAGAAGAACAAGCTGACCAATTTGGAGATGAACTCTGGAAAAGACAACCTGATCGTTGCTGTTATATGCGAAAAGTTCTTCCACTAAGGAAAACATTATCAAAATCGACGGCTTGGATATCTGGACTAAGAAGGGAACAATCACCTACTAGGAGAAATACCAACTTTATCAACAAAGATGAAACATTCCAATCGATAAAAATTTGTCCACTGATCCATTGGTCGTGGAAGGATATTTGGAAATATGTGGAGGACCAACAATTACAGTATAATCCGCTCCATGACCAAGGATATCCAAGCATTGGGTGTTGGCCATGTACAATACAAGGCGATATGGAAACAGGTTCAAGATCAGGGCGTTGGGCAGATCAAGGTAAAACGGAATGTGGTTTACATCTAAATAAAAATGATAATCAATAAAGTGAGATTTCAATCAGTGTTTTTTTCGACGCATAGGATGTGCTAGTACAGACTTAGAGATTGTCGTCACGAACTTAGTTTGAATAGAGCGAGATTTATTGGGGTATTATCGCCCGTTCCCCCACTTAGACTTTTTTACGTCTTTTCGTCTTGAAGTGGGGGCTTACGGATGGAGACACTGGGAAAAATAACATGCTAGGGGGATATCAAAATGAGTTTAAGTCAACCACATGGTGGAAAGCTGATTAATCGTTGGGATCCATCATATGATCTTTCTCACATTAAACAAGCAATTGAATTAGATGATACCGCTTTAAGTGATTTGGAGTTAATAGGTGTAGGAGCATATAGCCCTCTAAGTGGTTTTCTAAGTAAGCAGGATTATCAATCTGTCTTAGCGGACATGAGATTATTAACAGGGGAGCCATGGTCCATACCCATTACACTACCAACAACAGAAAAAAATGCTCAAGATATTAATATCGGTCAGTTCGTAAAGCTTGAGAAAGATCAAATAGTTTATGGTGTTGTGCAAGTAGCAGATATCTATCAACCAGATAAGGAAAAGGAAGCTGAGCTTGTCTATCAAACAGTTGATCAAGAACATCCTGGGGTAAAGAAACTATTTGAACGAAATCCCATTTATATTGGTGGGGAAATCACACTTATTAAACGAAGTGAAAAGGGGTTATTTACCGATTATCTTTATGATCCAGTTGAAACACGCAAGCAATTTCATGAACGAGGTTGGAGTACGGTTGTTGGTTTTCAGACAAGAAATCCAGTTCATCGTGCACATGAATACATTCAAAAGTCAGCATTAGAAATTGTCGATGGCCTCTTTCTACAACCACTTGTAGGGGAAACGAAGCAGGATGATATTCCAGCAGATGTCCGTTTGGAGAGCTATCAAGTTTTACTAGATCACTATTATTCAAGGGATCACGTGTTTTTGGGCGTTTTTTCCGCAGCCATGAGATACGCAGGTCCCAGAGAAGCTGTGTTCCATGCGATGGTAAGGAAAAACTTCGGGTGTACACATTTTATTGTTGGTCGTGATCATGCCGGAGTTGGCAATTATTATGGCACTTATGATGCGCAAAAAATATTTAGTCATTTTTCCAAAGAGGAATTAGGCATTACTTTATTATTTTTTGAGCATAGTTTTTTCTGTAAAAAATGTGAAAGCATGGCAACTTCCAAAACATGCCCACATGATGCAAAATTCCATGAAATCCTATCTGGCACAAAAGTAAGAGAAAAATTAAGAAATGGAGAATCGCTTCCATCCACATTTAGTCGCCCAGAAGTTGTTGAAGTTTTAATTTCGGGGCTGCGAGAAAAAGTGGTGTAACCATTAATTGGCTTTAGAAGCAAAAAAGTCATATTGGCTAAAGGGTTGAGTCTACTACAATATGAATCCCTCATATTGTAACCCTTTTATTGAAAAGTCTTTCTAACGAGGGGAAAGGAGGTTTAGCGAAGATGGGAAAGGTTTATATTGTCGGAGCAGGTCCAGGAGATATAGACCTAATCACGGTAAAAGGTCTTAATTGTATTCAAAAGGCAGATGTGATTTTATATGATCGCCTTATCAATAAAGAACTACTTTTGCATGCAAAGAAGGGGACGGAACTGATTTTTGTCGGTAAAATCCCAGGATTTCATCAAAATAAACAAGAAGTAATCAATCAACAGCTCGTTGAATATGCCAAAAGAGGAAAGATTGTGACTCGCTTAAAAGGCGGAGATCCGTTTATTTTTGGCAGGGGAGCTGAAGAAGCACAAACTTTGGCTGAACACGGGATCCCATTTGAAATTGTTCCTGGGATTACCTCTGGGATTGCGGCTCCCGCATATGCAGGAATCCCTGTCACTCATCGTGATTTTAGCTCTAGTTTTGCCGTAATCACTGGTCATACAAAGCCAGGGAATGATGATACGATACAATGGAAAAACCTTGCCCTTGGCGTAGATACACTCGTTATTTATATGGGGGTTCGCCAATTACCTACTATTAGGGATCAATTAATCAAGGCTGGGCGGTCCCCTCATACACCAGTGGCAATGATTTATTGGGGTACAACCAACATACAAAAAACAATAACTGGAACACTTGCGACAATAGAAGAGATAGCTGTTAGTGAGAAAATGAAGAATCCAAGTATGATTATCGTCGGCGAAGTCGTTCGCTTACGTGAAAGTATTCAATGGTTCGAACAAACTTTACAGACCTATGAGTGCGTGTTCAAAAAGGGAGGGTAAAAAAAGGCGCTGATGTCCTGTCAGCAACACCGACACTAGCACCTCCTGTACGTCGAAAGTTCGAGGCGGCGTATGCTTATGCAGCGGACTTGCACAGGATATGCTGACTTTTACGTTGCCCACAAGACGTGGGCGGTTTTAGTAGAAGATCCTTTATCTCGCAGTGTCATTTTTACCAGACTTTTTGAACATCCCCTATAAACAATTACCAGTCATGGGATAAGAAGGAGGAAAGATATCTGTGCAAGCTGTCCTCTATATTAGCCACGGCAGTCGTTCAAAAGATGGGGTGCAGGAAGCCCTCAACTTTATCGACCAATGCCAAAGAAAAATCAATGTAAAGATCCAAGAAATTTGTTTCTTAGAGCTTGTAAAACCGAATATATCGGAAGGGATTGCAAACTGTATTAAACGCGGAGCAACTCATATAACGGTTGTCCCCGTCCTGCTATTAACAGCTGTACACGCAAAAAGGGATATCCCATGCGCATTAGCCAAAGCGAAAGAACTCTATCCTCAAACTGAGTTCACGTATGGATCTCCGCTTGGGGTTCATCCTAAACTAATAGAATGCCTGTATGATCAATTAACAGAACAAAAAAGTGAGGCTCATAGAAACCCAACGATCCTTATTGTTGGCAGAGGGAGTAGTGATCCCGAGGTCAAATCTGATTTAAGCGAAATTGCAAGACAATTTGAACAGATGCACGACGTACCCAAGGTTCATACTTGTTTTCTTTATGGGGCAAGTCCGAAATTTGATGAAGCATTAATAAGTCTGCTAAAAGGGGAAAGGAAACAAATATTCATTCTTCCCTATTTATTATTTAGTGGCTTATTAATGAATGGTATACAACAGAAAATCGAGAAAATGCAGGATGAATCTAAACAAATAATTCTCTGCGAAACATTAGGACATCACCCAGCTGTACCGGACATTCTCTCAGAACGAATAAATGAACTACTTCATTATAAAGAAAAGCGGTGGGTGATCTAGAATGGGGTCCTATCCGATCACGCTTCAATTATCAGGTAAGCAAGCTGTAGTTATTGGTGGTGGTTCCGTTGCATTAAGGAAAGTAATGGATTTATTAGAAGCGGATGCTAGTGTAACAGTCGTAAGCCCATCGCTTGATCCTACATTATATACCTATTATGAAACCCAGAAAATCAAGTGGATCAAAAGGGGATTTCTTCCATCTGACCTAATAGATGCTTTTATAGTAATTGCAGCCACTGATCAAAGTGAGGTAAATCAAAAAGTAAGTATGTCTGTTTCCAATCAACAGTTATTGAATGTGGTTGATCAACAAGAAGCTGGAAACTTCCATGTTCCGGCAAAATTATCAAGAGGGGAATTGGTCATTACGGTATCAACAAATGGTGCCAGTCCTTATCTTTCCAAAACAATCCGTGATGAGATTGGCGAAATCTATGATCAATCAATGAAGGACTATCTTCAGTTTCTTTCACTTGCTCGCCGAATAGTAAAAGAGCATGTAACAGAGATAGACCTAAGAAGACAGTTACTAAAAGAAATCACACACAAAGATTATCGAAACTCAGCGGAAAAGCAAAAAGTTTTTTTAGAGAGGGTGAGTGATTCCAATGAGTAAACAGAAAGAAAATTTGGAAACAGCGATTGAGGTAGTGAAAGAATATCTTAATACGATGAAATATGGATCTATAACATTAGTTGTACAGGATCAACATGTAGTACAAATTGAAAAAAATGAAAAAGTTCGCTTGAAATAGGGAACGATTGATTTTATGGTGTGAGGTGGATGTTTTTTGCAACTTCAAGCAATCAATAGTCCTTTTAGTCAGGAGCAGATTGAGGTGTTGAATCAGGTTTTACCGACTTTAACAGAAGGACAACAATTATGGTTAAGTGGATATTTAACTGCGTATAGCGGAAATACGGCATTAGAAGTAAAGCCGGCAGCAACAACTCAGAATCTAACAAACGTCAGAGAAGTAACTATTCTTTATGGTTCTCAAACTGGGAATTGTCAGAGGCTGGCAGGAGAGCTGTCGGAAACATTGGGAAGTCAAGGATATAAAATAACACTTTCTTCTATGAATGAATTTAAATCGACAAAGTTAAAGAAGCTATCTTATTTATTTCTTATTATTAGCACTCAGGGGGAAGGGGATCCTCCAGATAATGCCATCTCTTTTTACGAGTTTTTATTTAGCCGAAGAGCACCAAAATTGAATGATTTATCTTTTTCAGTCCTTTCTCTCGGAGATAGCTCATACGAGTTTTTCTGTGAAACAGGTAAAAAAATCGACCTACGATTAGAGGAATTAGGCGCGAACAGGGTAACCCCACGAGTCGATTGTGATTTAGATTTTGATGACCCAGCAGCTGAATGGCTAGGGACAGTCGTAAACTATTTAAATGAAACTGGAGAAGGAGCGGGTGGTACAACTCAACCCCTAAGTCCAATTTCCGCTTTGCCTGGAACGAGTACCACGTATTCACGCAGAAATCCCTTTAAGGCAGAAGTATTAGAGAACATCAACTTAAACGGACGGGGTTCAAATAAAGAAACACGACATCTTGAATTATCGATTGAAGGATCCGGTTTTTCCTTTAAACCAGGAGATAGCTTAGGCATCTTCCCAGAAAACACTCCTGGAATTGTTGATCTTATTATCGGAGAAATGGGATGGGATCGAAATGAACTTGTCCCGTTCAACCAAAAAGGAGAGACATGTCCTCTTCATGAAGCATTAACACATCATTACGAACTGACAGTGCTGACAAAACCATTACTAGAGAAGTTAGCACAGATTCATCCTAATGAAAGATTAACGGAGTTACTGCAATCAGATAAACAGGAGCTTAAAACGTATATTGAAGGACGAGATCTTGTTGATGTCATTCGTGACTTTACACCGTGGG
Organism: Bacillus sp. J14TS2; assembly: GCF_018333015.1. NCBI lineage: Bacteria > Bacillati > Bacillota > Bacilli > Caryophanales > Bacillaceae > Bacillus > Bacillus sp. J14TS2. Next base: position 142,799 of record NZ_BORE01000002.1, read on the forward strand.
ACATACCAGCTGATCAATTTGTTGCTATTTTAAGGAAAATGCCAGCGCGTTTATATTCAATTGCCAATAGTTACGAAGCAAATCCGGAAGAGGTTCATCTCACTGTTGGAGCAGTCCGGTATGAAGCCCATAATCGAGCACGCCATGGTGTTTGCTCCATTCAGTGTGCAGAACGAGTCCAGCCAGGTGATTATTTGCCGGTCTATGTTCATGAAAATCCTAATTTTCACCTGCCAGAGGATCCGAGTAGACCAATTATTATGATTGGCCCTGGCACAGGGATTGCTCCGTATCGTTCCTTTCTTGAAGAGAGAGAAGCAATCGAAGCGACAGGAAAAAGTTGGCTGTTCTTTGGAGATCAACATTATGTAACAGATTTTCTCTATCAGATCGATTGGCAGAGATGGCTGAAAACAGGCATTCTCTCGAGGATGGATATAGCTTTTTCCCGCGATGCGGAAGAAAAAGTCTATGTGCAACATCGGATGATAGAAAAAAAGCAAGAACTATTTAAGTGGTTAAAAGAAGGGGCTTATCTTTATATTTGTGGTGATGAGAAACATATGGCTCATGATGTTCATACAACACTTCTTACGATTTGTCAGGAGGAAGGCAGTATGACTTCTGAGGAGGCAGAGGAATATCTTGCCCAAATGTTAAGGGAAAAACGTTACCAACGTGATGTATATTAAAATCCGAAGGGAGAGAGGATCACTTGACAAAAGATCGTTTGCCACCTACACAAGATGGACCGCCTAGTGATGTGGAACGGATTAAAAGCGACAGTAATTATTTGCGAGGATCACTTGCCGAAACGCTAAAAGAGGAGATAAGTGCTGGAATTCCTGATGATGATAATCGTTTAATGAAATTTCATGGAAGCTACTTACAAGATGACCGAGACCTTCGAGTTGAAAGGCAGAAACAAAAATTGGAGCCGGCTTATCAATTCATGGTACGAGTTAGAGCTGCCGGTGGTGTTGTATCAGCCAATCAATGGCTTGTCATGGATGAATTAGCAAATAAATATGGGAATGGAAGTCTAAAACTTACGACAAGACAATCCTTCCAGATGCATGGAATTTTAAAATGGAATATGAAAAAAGCTTTTAAAGAGATTCATGAAGCCTTATTGGAAACACTTGCGGCTTGTGGAGATGTTAATCGAAATGTGATGTGTAGTCCAAACCCGTATGCTTCAGAAATTCATATGGAAGTATACGAATGGGCGAAAAAATTAAGCCAATATCTTTCTCCACAGACAAAGGCTTATCATGAAATATGGCTGGATAAGGAAAAAATCGTTGATACTTCAAAGAATACGGAAGAAGTTGAACCGATTTATGGTCCTACCTATTTACCGCGGAAATTTAAAATCGGCATTGCCGTTCCGCCCTCTAATGATGTGGACGTCTATTCCCAGGATCTTGGCTTTATTGCTGTGGTAGAAAACGAGCAACTTCAAGGCTTTAACATAACTGTTGGTGGGGGAATGGGCTCCACCCATGGAGATAAAGCAACGTATCCTCAAGTTGGAAGAGTGATTGGGTTCTGTAAGCCTGAAGAAGTGCTTGATGTTGCTGAAAAGATTGTCACTATTCAACGAGATTATGGAAATCGGTCTGTTCGGAAAAATGCTCGATTTAAGTACACAATTGATAAGCGCGGCATGCCTTGGCTGATTGAGGAATTGCATTCAAGACTAGGTTGGGAGATACAACCAGCAAGATTCTTTCAGTTTGAGCACAATCGGGATCGTTATGGCTGGGTAAAAGGTTTGAATGATCAGTGGCATTTTACACTCTTTATTCAAAATGGCCGAATTAAGGACTGGGAACATTATAAATTGATGACAGGCTTAAGGAAAATAGCTGAAATTCACACAGGGGATTTTCGCTTGACTCCTAATCAAAACTTAATCATTGGAAACATATCAGAAGCTTTAAAACCGAAAATCGAAGCGCTTATTCAACAATATGGATTAACTGACGGAGAGCATCATACCGCTTTACGTAGAAATTCGATGGCTTGTGTTGCTTTTCCAACATGTGGCCTTGCGATGGCAGAATCGGAACGCTATTTACCTTCCTTGCTTGATAAAATTGACTTATTATTAGATAAGGCAGGGCTCCGTGAAGAGGAAATCGTCATTCGTATGTCTGGCTGCCCCAATGGTTGCTCAAGACCAGCATTAGCAGAAATTGGTTTTGTAGGAAAGGCCCCAGGAAAATATAACGTCTATTTAGGGGGCGGTTTTACAGGAGATCGTTTAAATAAACTGTACCGCGAAAATATTGGGGAGAAGGAAATATTAAGTGAATTAGAGCCAATCATAAGTCATTTTGCGAAGGAACGTAAAGAAAAAGAACGATTTGGCGACTTTGTCATTCGTTTAGGATATGTAAAAGAGGTCCACTCAGGGCTTGATTTTCATGATTAACAAGAAAAGCGCAAGGCGCCCGCCTATCGGCGACAAGCAAATGTTCTGAGACAAAGAAAGGCGTTCTTTGCCTTTCATTGGCTCAGGTTATTTGACCTCGAGCCGATGGCGCCTGGAGCTAGACACCAACTGCAAGGTAAGCTACTTATCCACTAGCTCCAATTTTATAATTCCTTAAACCAGAACAAAAGCACAAGCGCCTTGATCTAGGAAGAAAGGCTAAATTCACGCCGTCCTAACGGCAGACTCAAACCGCGATGTCCTGTCGCTTCGTCTGCACCAGTACGTCCTGTACGTTGCAACGCTGTTCTGACCTACATCCTGATGGCCTCCGACAAGCAAATGTTCTTGAACTTAGGAAGGGGCTTTTTTCCTTCATTGGCTCAAGTTATTTGCCTCGAGGAGCTACGCTAAAATTTTATAAATTGCTGGTAAGTAGAAAAATTTCAAAAAAAACTAATTTTCTCTTGTTTTTTAAACCAACTAACCTTATAATGTTTATAGAATTAAAAATTAATTCTAACACGTGAGTGAAACAAGAAAATTAAATAAAGATTTCATTCTTATCAAGAGAGGTCGAGGGAATGGCCCTAAGACGCCTCAGCAACCACCATTTTATGGAAAGGTGCTAAATCCACAAGTTGGAAACAACTTGAAAGATAAGAAGAATCCTTTTTATAAAAAAGGGCCTTCTTCTTATCGGAGTAGGCTCTTTTTGTTTGGAAGAATAGGGTAAGCAGATTGCTCTCTCTATGTCGATTTGTATGCGACCAAAAAGAGCCACCACTCTAAATAGTTTTCCAAAATATATAGGGAGGGTAGTTTATTGGGATTATTAGAACGTCTCAAAAAGGAAATTTTAATCGGGGATGGCGCTGCAGGAACACTGTTATATTCCTATGGGATTGATCGCTGTTTTGATCAATTAAATCTTACACACCCTAATGAAGTATTGCAGTTGCATCAAGCCTATGTTGAAGCTGGTGCTGACGTAATCCAAACGAATACGTACAGTGCTAATTATTTGAAACTCTCAAGATATGGATTAGAAGAGGAAGTAACGAAGATAAACAGAGCTGCTGTTCGTCTTGCGAAACAAGCAGCAAGTAAAGAAACATTTGTACTAGGAACCATTGGGGGGGTTCATGGAGCTGGATTACATTCTAGTGAAACAGAGGAAATAAAACGCGGTTTTCGAGAACAACTATATGCATTGCTGCTTGAGGGTGTAGATGGCCTTATCTTAGAAACGTATTATGATTTAGAAGAAATAAAAACCGTTTTAAAAATAGCTCGTGATGAAACGAATGTACCGATCATAGCAAACGTCACAATGCATGAACCTGGCGTACTGCAAAATGGAACACCACTTGAAGAGGCATTAAAACAGCTTGATGATTTAGGTGCCGATGTTGTTGGGATCAATTGCCGTCTCGGTCCTTATCATATGGTCAGAGCCTTAGAGTCTGTTCCGCTTTCAAAATCGGCTTATTTAGCAGCCTATCCAAATGCAAGCTTGCCAGAATATGAAGATGGGAAGTTTATGTACAAAACCGAACCAACTTATTTCACAGAATTTGTTCGACGCTTCCGTGATCAAGGTGTTCGATTAATTGGAGGGTGTTGTGGAACAACGCCAGAGCATATCCAAGCTTTGGTCAAAGGACGCCAACATTTAGTGCCGCTTGAAGAGAAGCAGGTAATCAAACAAAAGCCGATTTTTATCCAAGACCAGCAGGTTGAAAAGGCACCATCTTTATTTGAAAAAATTCAAACAGATCGATCCGTTATTGTGGAATTAGATACGCCAAAGCACCTAGATACAAAACCCTTTTTTAGAGGAGCACACGCCTTAAAAGAAGCTGGGGTGGATGGGTTGACATTAGCTGATAATTCATTAGCATCTCCCAGAATATGTAATGCAACAATGGCGTCTCTAGTTAAAAAGGAAGTTGATCTAAATTCATTGGTTCATGTGACTTGTCGGGACCGGAATTTAATCGGTTTACAATCACATCTTATGGGGCTACATACAGCAGGAATTCGTGATATATTGGCCATTACTGGTGACCCGACTAAAATTGGTGACTTTCCTGGAGCAACATCTGTCTATGATGCAACCTCTTTTGAATTAATCAAGCTGATCAAACAATTTAATGAAGGCATTTCTTTTTCGGGAAAATCGCTTAAACAAAAGACTCAATTCCATGTTGCAGCTGCTTTTAATCCGAATGTTCGTAATCTTGGGAAATCAGTTGAGCGTATGGAGAAAAAAGTACAGTATGGTGCCGATTATTTTTTAACGCAGCCAATCTTTTCTCCAGAAAAAATGATAGAAGTAGGGGAAGCAACCAAACATATGACAGCTCCTATTTATATCGGCATTATGCCACTTGTTTCAGCCAGAAATGCAGAATTCTTGCATAACGAAGTGCCTGGTATCAAGCTTCCGGACAATATTAGAGACAGAATGGCTAAAACAGAAGGAGATCCACAGAGAGCCAAACAAGAAGGGCTTGCCATTGCAAAAGAATTAATTGATGTCGCCTATGATTACTTTAAGGGATTCTATTTAATTACTCCATTTATTCAATACGAATTATCTGTTGAATTAGCAACCTATATTCAAGAAAAAACGCAAAATGTTGAAATACTACATTAAAGAGGTTGTTCAAAAAGCACAACAAATGTCGGCGTTGCTAACAGAACGTCAGCGCTTTTAGCCGACTTGGTCCTTTTTTGAACACGCATTTAAAAAACAAACAGGAAGGAAGATTGACATGACACAAATAAATTCATCTAATATTGGCTATCCGAGAATTGGGGAGCAGCGTGAATGGAAAAAGGCATTAGAAAAATATTGGAATGGAGGTATTTCCCAACAAGAGTTATTAGACACCACGAAGGAGATCCGTTTGAATGGGCTTAGAAAGCAAAAGGAATCAGGGATTGACTTAATTCCAGTGGGAGATTTCTCTTTATATGATCATGTATTGGACACAGCACTTATGTTTGGTATTGTACCTCAACGTTTTCAAAATAGTGGTTTATCAGCTTCTTCATTAGACACATACTTTGCTATCGCGAGAGGAACAAAGGAAGCATATGCTTCAGAGATGACGAAATGGTTCAATACGAATTATCATTATATCGTACCAGAATTTGATAATGCAAAACCGATTTTGGTAGAAAATCGCCCACTTCATTTCTATAAAGAAGCAAAAGAGGAATTAGGGATTAAAGGGAAACCAGTCATTCTTGGACCAATTTCCTTTTTGAAGCTTGGTAAGGGGTATAAAGAAACAGAATTCAACACCCTGTTAGAGGAATTACTCCCTTTATATATTCAAATTTTGAAAGAGTTAGAGGCAGAGGGGGTAGAATGGGTACAAATCGATGAACCTATTTTCGTAACAGAGTTAGCTGAACAAGAAATTCCTCTTATTAAACAGACATATCAGGCGATCGCGGATGCTGTGCCGAATCTAAACATTGCCTTGCAAACATATTTTGAGTCAATTCATCATTACGAAGAGTTGATTAATCTCCCTGTTGCTGGTTTTGGACTCGATTTTGTCCACGGGGATACATTAGAAGTCATTCGTCAATTTGGTTTTCCACAAGATAAGGTGCTATTTGCTGGTGTTATTGATGGAAGAAACGTTTGGCGAAAAGATTTAGAGCAAACATGGGGTGTTTTAGAAATCATTCAACAAATTGTCGAGAAAGACCGGATCATTCTTCAGCCATCATGCTCATTGCTACATGTACCGATAACCAAGGAACTAGAAAAAACTTTAGACCCCATCATTAAAGCAGGTTTGTCGTTTGCGGATGAAAAGTTAACAGAAATTGCGATACTTTCCGATGGACTTAAAAATGGTAAAGAGAAAATTAGTCAAGAAATCAATGAAAGTACGATAGCGATTCAAAGATTAAACCAGTCTGATTATCGTGGGGATGCACAGAGTTACGCTAATTTGGAACAAGGACAAGTAGACCGAATATCTCCATTCTCAGAAAGAATTGTAGAGCAACAGGAGGCATTACAACTTCCTTTATTACCAACTACGACAATCGGCAGCTTGCCACAAACTGCTGAAGTTCGTAAAGAAAGATTACGTTGGAGAAAAGGCGATCTACCCACCGCAGACTACGAGCAATTTATTGAGAAAGAAACAAAGAAATGGATTGAAATTCAAGAAGATATTGGCCTTGATGTATTAGTCCACGGTGAATTTGAGCGTACGGATATGGTAGAGTATTTTGGCGAAAAGTTAAATGGTTTTCAAGTGACAAAATTTGGTTGGGTACAGTCCTATGGGTCGCGTTGTGTTAAACCTCCACTTATTTTCGGAGATGTTTCCTTCGAAAATCCAATGACTGTCAAAGAAAGTGTCTACGCACAATCATTGACAGATAAGCATGTAAAAGGAATGCTAACAGGTCCTGTTACAATTTTGAATTGGTCATTTGCGCGTGATGATATTTCTGAATTTGAGGTACTAAATCAGATCGCTATTGCCCTCCGTGCGGAAATTGAAGAATTAGAAGCAAATAATATCACGATCATTCAGGTGGATGAACCAGCCTTGCGCGAGGGACTTCCATTAAAGAGAATAAATTGGGAAGCCTATCTAAATCACGCTGTTCATGCTTTTAGACTAGCAACAGCAACCGTAAAAAATAGCACGCAAATTCATACACATATGTGCTATTCCAGTTTTGGCGATATTTATGATGCGATCAATCGTCTAGACGCTGATGTGATTTCGATTGAAACATCTAGAAGCCACGGAGAAATCATTTCGACATTTGAAGAAAATACGTATGATAAGGAAATTGGCTTAGGTGTTTACGATATTCATAGTCCACGTGTACCGGCTAAAGAAGAGTTAAAAAATAATGTGTATCGAGCTCTTGCCACGATCCCAGTGAAGCAATTTTGGATTAATCCAGACTGCGGCCTAAAAACAAGAAAAGAAGAAGAAACCATCGCTGCTTTAAAAGTTATGGTGGAGGTGGCAAAGGAAATCAGAGAAGAACAGCTTCAAGCCCTGAAAAATTAAGGACACCATTGTTAAAAAGCCGCATTCCTTTAGCGAATGCGGCTTTCTTTTTGTGGAATGTTTCTCAGAGATTAGCAGTCTCGCTTTATAGCTCAACTTTTGAAAAAGGTAAAAATAGTTTTACACCTCTTCGGTTTTTTGGAATCCACTTCATATCTAAAATAAGATGGCTTGCATAAGCTCCTGTACAAACAAACATCAGTCCTTCTAGGAGGACTTCTCTCTCCATGTAATGGCCCAATGCAGCAAAATAGAACAGACCTAAAAGGGAGTGAGTCAGCGAACGATGTGGCAAAAGAGAAGCGATCCCAATATAGATCCCAAACATGATCATCCATACGCTACTATAATAGAAACCGAGCACCCCAACCAGTATACCTGTTAAGGTTAACATCCATTTTTGCCTCATAAAAAGGGGCGGGAAAATGAGGAAGCCAGATCCTAGTAAAATTCCTTGTTGCTTTGACCAATATGTATTGGGGCTTAAAAAACTCGAGGACATCAAATATAGACCAATGAACCCGAGAACAAGAATTGCCCATTTTTTATTAATTGATAGCTTTCTAGCTAAAACACCTGAAACATCTAAATCTGGCACCAAGCCAGAAAATCCTCCCAAAAGGGTAAAGGAAGCCGTTGTCACCAAGTCAACATGGGTATACTGGGCAACGCCAAATCCGATCAAAGCTCCCGCGATAAAATGTGTTTTTCCGTCCATGATACTCTGTCCTTTCTAAAAGAATAAAATTTTGCTAGTGTTAGGATCCAGCTTTAGCGCCTAGTCCCGAGAGGCTCGTAGGATTCGAATCCAACGGCGCGAATTTAGTTTTCTTCCTATACTAGGGCGCTTGCGCTTTTCTTCACGATCTTCTCATTATAACAAGCCGATCACTTGTTTGATAGAGAGAAAAATGTCACAATAAAAATATTATGTTTAAGAGAGTGTTCAAAAAGTCCGGTAAAATTTAAACTTTAAAGGGGTAAAAACAATGAAACTTGTATCTTGGAATGTAAATGGATTACGAGCGTGTGTCCGTAAAGGATTTTTGGATTTTTTCCATGAGGTCGATGCGGATATTTTTTGTGTGCAGGAGACGAAATTGCAAGCAGGGCAAATCGAATTAGATTTAGATGGTTATCATCAATATTGGAATTACGCACGTAAAAAGGGGTATTCTGGAACAGCTGTTTTTACAAAAATCGAACCTCTTTCCGTTAAATATGGAGTAGGTGAGGCAGAGGAAGAAGAGGAAGGGCGCATTATTACACTTGAATTCGAAGATTTTTTCCTTGTTAATGTGTATACGCCCAATTCACAAAGAGACTTGGCTAGACTTCCTTATCGTCTACAATGGGAAGAGAGGATGCGATTATATCTTTTACAATTAGATCAAATTAAGCCACTAATTCTTTGTGGGGATTTAAATGTGGCTCATAGAGAAATAGATTTGCGGAATGCTAAATCAAATCAGGGAAATTCTGGTTTCACTGTAGAAGAACGAGGAAAAATGACCCTTTTTCTTGAGGATGGATTTATTGATACATTTCGTTATTTTTACCCAGATCAAACAGAGGCCTATACCTGGTGGTCCTACATGAACAAAGTAAGGGAAAGAAATATCGGCTGGAGAATTGATTATTTTATTACATCTGAAAGATTAAAAACGAGCCTTGTAGATGCTCAGATTCATTGTGATATTATGGGGAGCGATCATTGTCCTATTATGTTGGAGATAGATTGATGAATAAAAAAACAGTACTGATTACAGGGGCGTCAAGTGGTTTTGGATTGATCACGACAATCGCGTTAGCAAAGAGAAATTTCCATGTTCTGGCAACCATGAGGGATTTGAAAAACAAGGATAACATAATAAAGTTATGTAAACAAGAAGGCGTGAAAGATAGCTCTATTGAGTTTTTTTCATTAGATATTACGGATTCTCAATCCATACAAAAGCTTAGCTCTTTTCTCTCCGATCTGCCTTCTATTGATGTTCTCATTAATAATGCTGGTTTTGCCTTAGGTGGATTTGCTGAAGAAATCAGTTTGCGCGAATATAAAGAGCAATTTGAAACGAATTTTTTTGGTACGATTGCAGTTACACAAGCAGTTCTCCCTTATATGCGTAAACAAGGAAATGGAAAGATTATAAATATGAGCAGCATTTCTGGGAAAATAGCTTTTCCTGGACTGTCTCCTTATGTAGCCTCAAAACATGCCCTTGAAGGTTGGTCAGAAAGCCTAAGATTAGAAGTTAAATCATTTGGAATTGATGTTGCTCTTATTGAACCTGGCTCTTTTCAAACAAATATTTGGACAAAGGGAAAGAGAGTAGCTCAATCATCTTTGCTTTCTACATCTCCCTATGTGTCTATGATGACAGCGCTTGAAGCTGAACTGGAAAGTGGGAGTTCAAGCTATGGTGATCCACGCAATGTCGCTCTCCTGATTGTAAATCTTTGTACAAAACAAAAACTGAATAAATTTCGCTATCCAATTGGAAAAGGTGTAAAAGGATTATTACTTATGAAGCAACTAATCTCATGGCGCTTATGGGAAAAGCTCGTATTCATTAAATTAAAGCGTTGAAGCTATTACGCTAACGATCAATATTTTATTTGAAAATACTGAAAATAGTTGTTATATTGTAGAGAAATAGAGGTAACTTTATTTCTTATGGAAAAATGAGAGGGAGAGTGAAATGGAAATAAAATTTAATAAACAGGAAGAATTGTTTTCATTTTATGATGGGAAAGGAGAAGCAATTAACCGTAAAACGGAGGTTCGCTTTGATCCGCTGACAAGTGAAACATCGCGAATTATCTTTGATGCCGGACTTTCCGTCACACCAACTGATTATTCTGAAGCTGCCAAACTGACAGGAGGAGAGAACTGCCCGTTCTGTCCAGAGAACATTTTTACAATGACGCCCGTTTTTCCTAAAAACATTGCTGATAAAGGACGGATTATCCAAGGAGATGCGATCGTTTTTCCAAACTTGTTTCCTTACAGTCAACAGAATGGTGTTGTCTTATTCTCGGGTCAACACTATGTTCAATTACACGAGTTCACGACTGATATGATTAAGAATGCTTTTTTGGCTGCCCAACTTTATATTGGAAAAATAGCTAAAACAGATCCTGCTATAAAATATGCATCGATAAATTGGAATTATTTACCTCATTCAGGAGGGAGTATTCTTCATCCGCATTTACATGTGATTGCTTCAAAAGTAGCAACGAATTATCAGCGACAGGTGAATAATGCAGTCCAAGCCTTTAGGCAAGTGAATGATTGCGATTATTTTGAAAAGCTAAGTAGCCTTGAGAAGGAATTAGGAGAAAGATGGATTGGAGAAACTGGCGAGATAGCATGGATGCACGCCTTTGCACCAAAAGGGCATAATGATTTTCTAGCGATATTCCAAAATAAACAATCGATGTTTGACATATCGGAACAGGATTGGAGCGATTTTGCAACTGGACTTAAATTGGTTTTCAAAGTGTTTGCAGAACAGGGATTTACCAGCTTTAATTTGCTAACACAACTATCAATCGATCCAAACGGGCTGCAAACTCCCCATGTTCGAATCATTCCTCGATTTACTCTGGGAGGACTAAATACAAGTGATATCAATTATTTTCAAGTGTTACATCAAGAACCATTAAGCTATAAATATCCAGAGGATATTGCCGAGAAAGCACGAAAATATTTCAATAGGTAGCCTTGATATGACCAACCCCTTGTAGGGCGATGTAACTCCATTGGTTTTATGAGGAAGAATGTGCAAATGTCTATTAAACTTTCTAGGAATTGTTCAAGCATCGATTTAGATGCTTGTTTTTTTATGCGTAAATAAAATTATACTAAAAAAGTATTCCAGAAAAACTTTTAAAGGTGGACGACTGCAGTTTTTATAGTGTTCGACTCAAATTGTTAGGACCTGGTACTAATAGTTAGAAGCGGTATTAGTACCAGGTGCAAGGTTTTTGGGAAATAACCCTGCCGCCCCCTTATATTTATTCATTTTTAACAGTAAAACGGTGTGTATATTTATACATCTTCTATTAAGACAAGACAGAACGTGTCATTTCAGCTATAATTTCAGTGATATTTAACTGAAATTGCTTGTATGATAAAATAGACAAGTTTTTAATCTTTAGGAGTGTTCATATGGATAATTGGATTATTACGATTATGGAAGAGTACGGTTATGTTGGCATTCTCTTTTTAATTACGATAGAAAATATTTTTCCACCAATCCCTTCTGAAGTAATCCTTACCTTTGGTGGGTTTATGACCACCACATCCAGTTTAAGCTTGATGGGGGTCGTTTGGTTCGCCACTTTAGGGTCAGCGATTGGGGCAGTGATCCTATATGGAATTGGTTATTTGGTTAATCCCGAACGCATTGAAAAAATAATTGATCGTTGGGGGTATCTATTGCGTTTAAAAAAGGAAGATATTCAAAAAGCAGAGCTCTGGTTTCAAAAGCACGGTGGATGGACTGTGTTTTTCTGCCGGTTTATCCCATTAGTTCGTAGTTTAATTTCAATCCCCGCAGGAATGGCACGAATGCATTTTATTCCATTCTTTCTATTGACAGTACTTGGGACTTTGATTTGGAATGTGATTTTAGTAAGTATTGGTGCAGCAGTTGGGGAATCCTGGACAAAAATTGTTGAAATAATGGACGTATACTCTACTTTCGTATATATTGGATTAGCTATATCATTAATGATTGTGTTCGGTATCTTCTTAAAGAAACGACGGACGTGAGAGAGGTATGAATGATGGATATAACTGGATATACAGTAGAAGCATTACATGATCCAACTGGAATTCTTGAAGGAACAAGATATGAGTTCTTTTTGGAAATCGAAGTACCAGAAGAAGATGAATTATTTTCTGAAAATGGTTTATTGTTAAGGGTGATTTTTGCTGGCGGCAGTCAAGGAAAAAACATTCTTCATTATGAATTTATGGAAAGAAGCTCAAACACCATTTTAGACTTTGCTCTTGAAGACGAGGAGGAAGAGCTCGTTCTTAATTTCTGCAATCAGCATTTTAAAGAGGATTAGGCAGCTTACGTAGTCTGTTCGACCCTTGACAATTCGGGTTATTTTCGTCATAATGTTAGCAAATCATTGAACGTAAAAAAGGATTAGTAAGTGGTCTTTGATGTGCAAGAGAGTGAAATTTACAAGCTGGAAGATTTCGCCACATTCATCCCACAGAACCTGCCTTTTTAGTCCCATGTTAAACATGGGCGCAAACCTCAGCGTTATAGGCAAAGTGGGGTGCTATGAAAGCATCCAATTATGGTGGTACCGCGGAAGTCAAAAGCTCTTTCGTCCTTAATGTTTTAAGGATGAGTGAGCTTTTTTTATATTATATATGTATAGGTGATTGAAATGAAAAAGCAACGTATTGTGGTCAAAATAGGAAGTAGTTCCTTAACAAATGATAAAGGGGAAATTGATCAAGATAAATTTAATGATCATATCCATGCCCTTGCTAAATTACGAGATGCCAAGCATGAGGTGATCCTCGTCTCTTCTGGGGCAGTAGCCGCTGGGTTTGCTTGTTTGGGTTATCCAGGTCGCCCTGTGACTTTAAAAGGGAAGCAGGCCGCTGCCGCTGTCGGTCAAAGCCTTTTAATCCAATCATATATTGAAAAGTTGAAAGAGTTTGAGATTATTCCCGCACAGATCCTATTAACGAGATCAGATTTCAGCGATCGAGAAAGGTATCGAAATGCTTTTGCAACGTTGTCTGAACTACTTGATAGAGGGATTCTGCCGATTATTAACGAAAATGATACGGTTGCGATTGAGGAATTAACATTCGGAGATAATGACATGCTATCGGCGCTTGTTAGTGGCTTTCTCCATGCTGATCAACTAATAATCTTAACAGATATCAATGGAATCTATACAGCCAATCCCCGCATACATCCAGATGCCAAAAGGTTGGATTACTTAGAGGGAATTCCTGATGAACTCATGAAAGGTGTAGATGAAATAGGGTCAAAAGTAGGAACTGGGGGCATGCGTTCCAAGCTTCTAGCCGCAAAAACCGCGCATTCCTTAGGTGTTCCTGTTTTTATCGGCCAAGGAGCAGGGCCGAATAAATTGATGACAATTTTACAAGGAGAGGGAGATGGAACCTATATTTCCAATTCTTCTATTTCATCTATTAATACCAACCGCCAGTGGATTGCGCTTCATTCGGCTTTATCAGGTAGGATTTATGTAGACTCAGGTGCAGAAGAAGCGATCCTTCATAATGGAAAAAGTCTTTTACCTGCAGGGGTATTTAAAGTGCAGGGAACATTTCATAAGGGAGATGTAGTAGAAGTTTTTGGTAGTAGTGGTTTATTAGGCAAAGGAGAAGTAAGCTATTCATCCGATGACCTAAAGAGAACGATTGAGAAGCGGCAGATAGAGAAGGAAATAAAACCAACCATAGAAGTGATCCATCGTAATCGTTGGGTACAATTTTAAAAAGAAAGGGGAATATATTTATGAGCGAAGTCAAAACGAAGGGGTTTGCAGCAAAGCAGGCAAGCTATGCTTTAGTGAATGTAACCACAGAGGAAAAAAATCAGGCACTAAAGTTTATTGCAGATGAATTATTAGCATCACAACAAGAATTGCTTACAGCTAATGAAAAAGATTTACAATTTGGAAAAGAGAATGGGATTTCCACAGCCATATTGGACCGGATCATGTTAAATGAAGAACGTATCCAAGCAATGGCACAAGCGATAGAGCTTTTAATCCAACTTAAAGATCCAATTGGAGAAACAATCGAAGAAATTGAAAAAGAGAATGGATTGCACATCTATAAGAAACGTGTCCCTGTTGGGGTGATCGGTATGATCTATGAAGCACGGCCAAATGTTACGATCGATGCAGCAACATTAGCTTTAAAAACGGGTAATGCGGTTATTTTAAGAGGAAGTTCCTCGGCAAAATATTCTAATATGGCGCTTGTAAAAGTCATTCATCAAGCATTAAAAAATAGTCGGTTACCCCAAGACTCAGTTCAATTATTAGAAGATACAAGCAGGGAAACAGCAAAAGAGCTATTCCGCTTAAATGAGTATTTAGATGTTCTAATCCCTAGAGGTGGTAAACAATTAATTGAAACAGTCATCCGGGAATCAACCGTTCCGGTAATTGAAACAGGGGCAGGCAATTGTCATGTTTTTATTGATGAATCAGCTGAATGGGAAATGGCTAAAAACGTAGCTTTAAATGCGAAAATTCAACGACCTTCTGTATGTAATACGATTGAAACTTTGTTAATTCATGAAAAATGGTTTGAAGAATACGGAGTAGAGCTCGTACAAAAATTCCAAGACAACAACGTAGAAATTTACGGAGATGAAATCATTAGAGAGAAGTGTCATAATATACTTGTGGCAACAGAAGAGGATTGGACGACAGAATATTTGGGTTTATCGATCAGTATGAAGGTCGTATCGAGTGTCCAAGAAGCGATTGATCATATCAATCATTATGGAACCCACCATTCAGAGTCCATTATAACTAGACAGGATCAACATGCTGCACAATTTTTAAATAGTGTCGATGCAGCGGCTGTCTATCATAATGCTTCTACACGTTTTACCGATGGATTTGAGTTCGGCTATGGTGCAGAAATAGGCATAAGTACGCAAAAATTACATGCACGCGGCCCGATGGGATTAGAAGCCCTTACGTCGAGTAAGTTCTTTATTTACGGTAATGGACAAATACGAAATTAAAGCGAAGGAGAACGCCCTATGCAAGAAATTAAAGTACAATTAAGCAAAGATCAAAAAGAAAAGCCAACCGATGCACAATTGCCTTTTGGCCGTTATTTTACGGATCATATGTTTATGATGAACTATGAGGAAGGCAAGGGCTGGTTTGATGCCAGAGTTGTTCCTTATCAACCAATTGTTTTAGATCCTGCTGCGATGATCTTTCATTATGGTCAAACTATTTTTGAAGGATTAAAGGCATATGTAACAGAAAATCAAGAAGTATTGCTATTTAGACCTGATGAAAATATGAAGCGCATGAACCGTTCCAATCAACGGTTATGTATTCCGGCGATCGATGAAAATCTAGCTTTAGAGGCATTGAAAAAGCTCATTTCCGTTGATCGTGCTTGGATTCCTACGAAGGAAGGGACTTCTCTTTATATTCGTCCGTTTATTTTTGCGACTGAGCCTTACTTAGGTGTAGCACCGTCCAAGACCTACCAATTTGTGATTATTTTATCTCCGGTGGGTGCTTATTATAAAGAAGGAATGAACCCGGTAAAAATTGCGGTGGAAAGCGAATATGTGCGAGCTGTGAAAGGCGGAACGGGCGATGCTAAAACTGCAGGTAACTATGCAGGTGCCTTAAAAGCGCAAGAAGTAGCTGAAAGAGAAGGCTATTCACAAGTCCTTTGGTTAGATGGGAAAGAACATAAGTATATTGAGGAAGTCGGCAGTATGAATGTGTTCTTTAAAATAGATGGAGAAATTATTACACCTGCAATAAATGGAAGTATTTTACAAGGGATCACACGCAAATCTGTTATAGAATTATTAAAGCACTGGAACATCCCTGTGGTAGAGAGAAAGATTTCGATGGAAGAGGTTTACGAAGCGCATAAAGAAGGTAAACTAGAAGAAGCCTTTGGTACTGGTACAGCAGCCGTTATTTCACCAATTGGAGAGCTCTTCTGGAATGATCATAAAATCACCATCCATAATGGAGAAACTGGAGAAGTATCAAAAAAGCTCTATGATACTTTAACAGGTATTCAAACTGGAAAAGAAGCAGATCCGTTAAATTGGGTGATGAAAGTAGAATAAAACGCTGATAGTAACTAGTCCAGTCCAAAAGCTGATTAGTTACTATTTTGCATTATGGCGGGTGTTGAAAGCATACACTAATCGCCAAAACAAGGAGAAAAATGATGGCAATTCAAGACAAACGAGAGAATGTATTTTGCAACAATGAATATGGAGCATTAAAAAAAGTCATTTTATGTGAACCAAAATATATGGCGATTCGCGAGATTATTAACGAAACGCAGAAGCATTATAATAACCGGCAAATTGATCATCATCTTGCGGAAGAACAGCATCTTCAATTTATCACTTCTTTACGTGAATGTGGAGTAGAAGTTTTCGTGATTCCACCTAAAAAGGAATATCCTGAACAAGTGTTTACAAGGGATATTGGGTTTACCATTGGTCACCAAGTTTGTGTCTCGAAAATGGCGAGAACTATTCGTCAGGGAGAAGAAATTGAATTAAAAAATAGTCTAACCCATCATCAATTACCTTATCTGGATATCCAGGAAGGGAGGATTGAAGGTGGCGATGTCATGATAGACGGAATCACTGTTTATGTCGGAGTAAGCAGTCGTACCAATAAACAGGCAATATCCTTTTTAAAAAATGCTCTTCCTGACTATCATATCGTTCCCATTCCGTTTCAAGATCAGTATTTACACTTAGACTGTGTCTTTAATATTTTGTCTAAGGAGGAAGCGTTGTATTTTCCTCAAGCTTTTGATGAAAATACAATTGCGCTGTTAAAGGAAAAATATAATTTAATTGAAGTAACGGAAGATGAACAATTTACACTTGGGACAAATGTTCTGTCAATAGGAGGCAAAAGGCTCTTTAGCTTACCTGTTAATCAAAAAGTCAATCAACAATTAAGAAAGAAAGGGTATACGGTAATAGAAATCGATTTATCTGAAATCATTAAATCAGGAGGCTCTTTTCGATGCTGTACCTTACCGATCCTAAGGAGGGAATGATGCATCGTGTCACTAAAACCTGTACCAGATCATCTAAAAAAAGGACTAAAACTTCTGTTTGTTGGGTTTAATCCTAGTATTCGTTCAAGTGAAACCGGTCATCACTATGCAAATCCGACGAATAAGTTTTGGAAGCTTCTATTTGAAGCAGGACTTACGGAACGAAGATATCTTCCAAGTGAGGGGGACGCCCTTTTTGCACAAGGGTACGGATTTACAAATATTGTTCCGAGGCCAACGAGAAATGCTGCAGAAATTACAAAGGAAGAATATCGAAAAGGGAAAGACGTATTAGAAGAAAAAATTCGTTTTTATCGACCGAAAATCGTCTGTTTTGTAGGAAAAGGAGTTTATCTACAATTTTCAGGGAAAAGAAAAGCAGAATGGGGGAGTCAGCCAGATCAAACGATTCCTGGAGTGATTGATTTTGTGGCTCCTTCAACGAGTGGTCTTGTGCGAATGAGTCTTGAAGAAATGAAAGAAATTTATAGCCAATTAGGAAATCTGCTTGATTAATATTGAGGTGGAATTTGTAAGGAAAGAGGTTGCTTTTCTATAAATAATCCATTATAATAACGAAAATTAATTAATAAAGTGAAACTTCAACCAGTGGGGATTTTCTTCATCCCCTACCTGTTAGTTGAACTAATCTGGGATCAACTGGCGGTTGATTCGGGATAAATCCTTTGATGAAGAGAGTAATGATCAATACGGCATAAGCGAGTTAGGGATGGTGAAAGCCTAGCAGTCTGTTTGTTCATGAAACGCACTTCTGAGGAGCGGCCTGAAGGTATAGTAGGGTTTAGCCGGAGAGATTCCGTTATAACATAAAAGCAGGTTCAATATGAACAATCAGAGTGGTACCGCGATTCAACTCGTCTCTTAATTTTAGAGGCGAGTTTTTTTGTTTCTTAAGGAATTGTAAAAATCGCAGCTTTGTGAATGATTTACTGATGTTGGTTGGGGGCGACTTCATGCTCCAGCGCCTAGAGCTCTAGAAGCTCAAAGGTTGTGAGTTCATCGGCGAAGACATGGGGATGTGGCGGTCTGGACTCTATGAAGGGAAAAGGCATCATAGGGGGCAGGGACAATTGCTTGCGAAGTACAACAGGATGTTGGTCAGAAAGGCGTTGCGCTTTTGTTAAAAAATGGGGAGTGTGAAGTGGTAATGGTATATTTTACAGAAGAATATGCGAAGAAAATTACAGAGCAACTGGATGATACTTTATCTTATGAAGAAATCGAAGAATTAATCGAAATTCCCAAATATGAAAAACAAGGTGATCTAGCTTTTCCGTGTTTTGTTCTTGCCAAAAAGTGGCGAAAATCTCCGCAAGAAATAGCTAGAGAATTATCTGAGAAGGTAGCACATCCTTTATTTAGCAAAATCGAGGCTAAAGGATCTTATGTGAATGCTTTTCTCCATAAGGAAACGGTTGTTAAGCATACTTTAGAACAAATTATTCAAGATGGAAGGAACTATGGCTCATGGAACTTCGGAGAAGGAAAAAACGTAGTAGTGGATTTTTCCTCTCCCAATATTGCTAAGCCTTTTTCAATGGGGCATTTAAGATCAACCGTAATTGGAAATTCACTAGCTTACATTGCCGAAAAGTGTGGGTATAAAGCGATCCGTATTAATCATCTGGGTGATTGGGGAACGCAATTTGGAAAGTTAATTGTCGCCTATAAGCTATGGGGAAATGAGCAGCAGGTGAAACAGCAGCCGATTAAGGAATTATTATCCTTATATGTTAAGTTTCATGAAGAAGCTGAGAAGGACCCACAACTCGAAAAGGCGGCTAGAATGTGGTTTAAGAAACTAGAAGATGGTGATGAGGAAGCCTCTCAACTATGGTTATGGTTTCGGGAGGAATCGCTTCATGCATTTACTAAGATCTATGATTTGTTACATGTTCGTTTCGATTCGTATCAGGGAGAAGCCTTTTATAATGATAAAATGGAAGAAACGGTAAACAAGCTAGCTTCGCTTCAGCTACTTGAACACTCAGATGGCGCCCAGATTGTCGAGCTAAAAGAATTCAATTTACCCCCATGCTTAATTCAGAAATCGGATGGGGCCACTTTATATGCAACAAGGGATTTAACTGCTGCTATTTATCGTCATGATCATTACCATTTTGATAAAGCCTTCTATGTAGTAGGTCAGGAACAAAGTCTGCATTTTCAACAAGTAATCCGCGTCTTAGAAAAAATGAATCACCCGTGGGCTAAAAATATTGCTCACGTCCCATTCGGTTTTATTTTAAAGGATGGGAAAAAAATGTCCACTAGGAAAGGCAAAGTGGTGTTATTAGAAAAAGTAATGGAAGAAGCCATTCAACTTGCCCAAAAAAATATTGAAGAAAAAAATCCAAATTTACCATTGAAAGAAGAAGTAGCGAAAATGGTCGGAGTAGGGGCGATTATTTTTCATGATTTAAAACACGAAAAACAAAATAATATTGAGTTTTCTCTTGAGGACATGTTA
Organism: Bacillus sp. J14TS2; assembly: GCF_018333015.1. Classification (NCBI taxonomy): domain Bacteria; kingdom Bacillati; phylum Bacillota; class Bacilli; order Caryophanales; family Bacillaceae; genus Bacillus; species Bacillus sp. J14TS2. Next base: position 162,619 of record NZ_BORE01000002.1, read on the forward strand.
AAGTTCGAAGGGAATACAGGTCCTTATGTGCAATATACTCACGCTAGAGCCTGTTCACTCTTGAGAAAAACGGATCGCTTGGATGACACTAAGGATATAACAGGAAAAATAGAAGAAGAAAGCTGGATGATTGTCAAACAGCTTATGTTATTTCCTGCGATCGTCGAAAAAAGTTTTTTGCGTAATGAACCATCCGAAATCTCAAAGTATTTAATCCAACTATCTCAAGATTTTAATAAATATTACGCCCATATTAAGATTTTGCATGATGATCACTATCTTGCAACCCGCTTGGCCCTTGTTAAGTCCATGATAATTGTGTTAGAAGAAGGTCTTAGATTATTGGGAATACAGGCCCCAAAGCAAATGTGATCTTAGGTGAAATCCCTATGTAGAACGAATTTGGGCTTGCTGAATATGTTGATAATAGATAGCCCATGGAGCTGCAGGGGGATGAAAGCCCCCTTCTGAATGGGATAAGGTTTTACTTTATACTGCAATCAATTCGACATTTTAGTATAATGAATTTTGAACCGTTGCGAACGGGTCACTTTTTTTGATGTGAATTTTCGCAAATAATTTATAAGAGGCAGAATAAAATGGAAGAAATTTTGAATATGATGAAGGATTTACAAAAAAAATTACCATTGGTTGAGTTTTTATGCTCGGAACCATTATCAAGCCATACTTTTATCAAAACGGGTGGGAATAGTGATATTTTTGCTATCCCTTGTACAATTGAGGAATTACAAGCGATTGTCCAATATGCAGATCAGCATGGAACTCCTTTGACGATTTTGGGAAGAGGAACAAATGTAATTATAAGAGATACAGGAATTCGTGGAATAGTGATAAGTTTGGAGAAGTTTAACAAGATTAGTATAAGTGATGAAGAAATTTATTGTGGCAGCGGTGCTAGTATTATTGATGTGTCAAGAGCCGCTCTTGATTCGCAATTATCCGGCCTCGAGTTTGCTTGTGGCATTCCAGGAACAGTTGGTGGAGCTCTGATTATGAATGCGGGCGCGTATGGTGGAGAAATTTCGGAAGTGCTCATCCAGTCTACAGTGGTGACACCTTCAGGGGAAATCTTAACGCTCGGACAAGATCAGTTCGATTTTGCCTATCGAAATAGTGTATTTGCCAAGAATAAATATATCATTGTAGACGCTACATTCAAGTTGAAAATGGGAAATCCAACAGCCATTAAAGCGAAAATGGATGAAAATACATTTTTACGTGAATCAAAACAACCACTAGAATATCCTTCTTGTGGAAGTGTTTTTAAACGTCCGCCTAACCACTATGCAGGAAAACTAATTCAGGACAGCGGCTTACAAGGAACTAGAATTGGCGGAGCTGAGGTATCAACGAAACATGCGGGCTTCATTGTCAATGTCGATCATGCAACATCAACTGATTATATTAAGCTCATTCAACATGTACAAAAAACAGTGAAAGATAAATTTGGCGTAGACTTAGAAACTGAGGTTAAAATCATAGGCGATGAGTAGGCTTATCTATTAGAAAATCAGACGGGGGAAAACGAAAACCTGTCTGATTTTTTATATATATTCAAGGCCCTAAAACGACTGGACTTTTTGAACATTCTCAAAACAAGAATTTCAGCCTAAAAGTAAAAAACGTTTCCCTGCTTATGTTCGATTAATGTTAAAATAATCCTTATGATTACTTTATAGAGTGTAATAAGGGGGATATTCGTTGGATACCAAATTTAATAGTCCTAAGGGATTTGGAAAAATTTTAGATCATTCATTCAGTTTAGGGAAAAATTATTTTGCACAATTTTTTACTGTTTTCTTACTCTTTATGGGGCCTATTTTTTTATTGCAAGCCTTGATTAGACTTGTGTCAGGTGCAGGCTTTTTTAAAGGGACCGGAGAAGGGGAGTTCTGGTTTGAGCAAACTGTTATGAGTTTTGAAGAGACACCTGCTAATATAATGGCAGATCTTGGAATTAGTCTTGTAAGTTTTATTAGTATTTTTTTATACCCAGTGACATTAGGAACAATTATGTTAATGATCAATCATATCCGCAAAAATGAAACATTCACATTGGGGCAAGTGTTGAAAGAGGTTTTTCCTCGCTACGGCTATTTATTGGCAAGTAGTTTTTTGTTTGGACTGATTTCTTTTGGCTTAATTTTTGTTCCGGTTATCTTCATTAGTATTGTCGCAATCCTTAGTGGATTCATTCATCCTGCTATTGGTGTGATCCTTGCCCTTCTAATGATACTCGGAATGATTATTGGAGTAGGTTATCTACTGACGAGATGGAGTTTTTATTTTGGCCCCGTTATTCTTGGGGAAGAACCACTTGGATTCTCTAAATCTTGGAAAATGACAAAAAGCCGCGTATGGGCACTATTTGGGCTCTATATTGTTTTTTTCTTGATTATTTCCAGCATTACTTATTCGGTTGAATTTTCATTTGCGATCATTTTAGGGAATAGTGTATTGGTTACCCTCATTACTGGAGTTGTCAATTTATTTACCAGTATGATTTTTGCTGTTGGCTATTCTGTTATGTATTATGATTTAAAATTACGTTTTGAAGCAGAAGATTTAAAAAGTTTAATTAGTGAATATAATGTTCGTCCATAACGGACCTGAATAGGTTAGGTGATGGAAATATGTTAGATCCAGAGAAAGCGAGACAAGATATAGAAGAAGTCCTGAATGGCAAAGAGTATCAGGTGTACAACCAAGATACGCAAAATATATTGCAAATCTGGTGGTCTAAAGCCAAGCAATGGTTGATCGATCAACTCGAAAAGTTGTTTCCATCAATGGAAACGATAGATACATCAGCAAATATTTTACTTATTACTTTAATTGTGATTGTTGTACTGCTATTAGCAATTACCATCACATTGTTCATCCGTCGTCGTGTACGAAAAAGTAAGTTTCGCCATCAACAACCATTACAAAATTTATCCGAGATGGAATGGTCTTATCAGCGTCATCTAGCTGAAACAAAAAAACTAGAAGAAGTTGGGGATTATACGAAGGCTACACGCCATTTATTTTTGGCTTTACTTTTATATTTCAATCAATGTGGTTGGCTTGAAGCGAAAATCTGGAAAACCAATTGGGAATATTATGCGGAATTAAAAAGAACCAATCCAGCTTGGGCGCATAAATTTTACACTTTAGCTCATTTTTTCGATAAAGTGACCTATGGTGAACATCAAATTGAAGAAGTAGAATACGAGCATTACAAGAAAGATATTCTAGCAGGTCTAGAAGAAAAACAGCACGCTTCAGAAGAATAAAAGAAAGGGGGAAAATAGGAATTGCAGCCACAATCCAGTCAAAAACGAATATGGATATGGATGACCGCTCTGCTCATTATTTTCGTCGTCTTAAGCTATCTCTTTTATACACCTAACCAAAAAGAATATCCTGATTTCGTTTCCCAGTCACCCTCTCCAACTGGGGTGAAGGCATTTTATACATACTTAGATCAAGAGTTTGATTCAGTCGAAAGATTTCACTTATCTTCAGAACAATTACCAATAGCAGATCAAAATCAGTTACTTATCATCATTGAACCTTTTATCATGCCGGACAGTCATGAGATGGAAGAATACCAAGCTTATATGGAGGCTGGAAATTCTATTCTATTGGTGTCGGAAATGCCTGATGATTTTTTTGAACTGATGACCGAGCCAACAAATGGGGAAAAAATAGATGAAATTGACATTGTCACGGATCAAAATGGCAGGGAACATCAAGCAGTCATAACCAATTCTTTACGACTTGTAACAGAAGCGGCTGATCAGATTCTCCTTCAGGACAAAGAAGGAGCAATAGGCTTAAAGCGTTCCTATGGCCACGGGCAATTGTATGTCGTGAATTCACCGAAATGGCTTGCCAATGAAGAAATATTAACTGCTGACCATATTTCGATCATGATTTCATTGTTAAATGATATTGCGCCAGACGAAGTATTATTTGATGAATACTTACATGGAAACCAGTCTCCACTTACTACTGCGCATGCTTACCCTCAATGGTTTATTTTAATCATGATTCAAGGAACATTTCTAGCGATATTATGGTTATGGCATACAGGAAAAAGATTTGGTCCTACCTTCCTTCCTAGAGAAGAATCTGTTCGCTTTAGTGATGAAAGACTACGAGCATTATCCTCTTGGTATTTAAAAGGGAAACTATATCAAGATAGTTTGCGTACACAGACGGAGTATGTCAGAACATTGATGCAAGAACGTTGGGGAATATCTACTGCAAAAGATTGGGCAGATATTTCAGATGATCTTGCATATAGGGATATAAACATACCTGGTACAGAGCTTACAATATTTATAAGCAAACTAACAAATGTCTTAGCTAAAAAGGATATAAGTAAACAAGAATATCTATATTGGTCAAAAAACATTGATCGCTTAAGGAAAGAGGTGGAGGAAGGATGAAACCAGAATTAACATCCTTATTAGAAAAATACGAAGAAAAGATAATGGGACAAACAACAAATTTACGACTACTCTTATCTGCTATTCTTACAGATGGCCATGTCTTGTTAGAAGGTGTTCCAGGGACAGGAAAAACGAAAACTGTTCGGACGTTAGCAGAATTGTTAAATGGTCGTTTTAATCGAATTCAATTTACACCAGATCTTTTGCCGAGTGATATAACGGGAAGTAGTATTTACAATATGCAAGAAGGGCAATTTGAAACGATACGTGGTCCGATTTTCACCAATATCCTTTTGGCAGATGAGATTAATCGAACACCAGCGAAAACACAAGCTGCTTTATTAGAGGCGATGGAGGAAAAGCAAGTAACGATTCAAGGGGAAACCTATTCATTACCAGATGTCTTTTTTGTGGTGGCTACACAGAATCCCATTGAATTCGAGGGAACTTATCCTTTGCCAGAAGCCCAACAGGATCGCTTTTTATTTAAACTTTACATTGACTTTCCTTCTTTTGATGAAGAAAAAGCAGTTCTTCAACAAATGCTTGAACAAGCACCGTTAAAAACAGCAGTGGATGCTGTAATGCAATTAGATTCCTTTCTGGAAATTAGACAGGAAATTGAACGGATTATATTAGGGGATAGTGTACTCGATTATATTATGAAAATTGTACGTAAGACACGGGAAGTTGAATCGATTCGTTTTGGGGCTAGTACACGAGCAGCTATCTCTATTGGGAAAGCAAGTAAGGCATGGGCTTATTTGGAGGGGAGAGATTATGTTACTCCCGATGATGTAAAAATGGTAGCAAAACCAGCTTTACGGCATCGAGTACAGTTATCTCCACAGATAGAATTGGAGGGAGCGTCCATTGATCAAGTCATCCAAGAGCTGGTGGGGTCGGTTCCTGTTCCAAGATAAGGGTATTTTACCATCGAAACGATTACTTATTGTGTATGGAATACTAAGTGGAGTGTTATTGCTGTTTAGTTTTTGGGGAATTTCTTGGCGTTTTGCCATCGGACTCAATACTTTTGTGCTGTTACTAAGCTTGATAGATCTCTTTTTTTCCCCTAAACGGAAACAAATTCACTTCAAGCGTATTGTCACAGAAGAATTAGAACGAGGACTACCGTACGAGATGATCATCGAAATAAATAATCATTCTCAGTATGCTTTTACATATGCCTTTGTTGATAGCTTACCATTATCGTTTCAACGTCCCTTCCCCGTGAGAGGGAAGAGTGAGAAAGGAAGCGCTAATCAGGTTACATATGAAACAACGGCGGATGTTAGAGGAAATTACGAACTGAAATATTTATATTTTCGCTACCGGAGTATATGGGGATTATGGGAAAAGCAAATGCTTGTCGATTTAGAAAAGCATATAAAAGTCATCCCGGATTTAACGGAGACAAGAACCTTTTTAGAAGATGCGCAAAAGTTTTTATTATACGATGGAGAAAAAATTAGAAGATTCCAGAGTGGAATGGGGGACTTCGCCCAAATTAGGAATTATGTTGTAGGAGATGACCCGCGAAAAATTAATTGGCGTCAAACAGCGAAACTACATGAGTTGATGACAAATGAATATGAACCTGAGCATGGGAAATATATTACAATTTTGATTGATTGTGGCCGGATCATGGGAGCCGAGCTTGAAAAGGGCAATAAGCTTGAAAAAACTATGGAAGCAGCTTTAACTGTAGCGGCGGCTGCTTTAAAAAAGGGGGATTATGTATCTGTCCTTGCCTTTTCAAATGATGTAAAAAAATATATTCCAGCTGCAAAAGGAATGGAGCATCTTCAAACTATTCTCCATGCTATTTATAACTTGCATGTTGATGCTGTTGAATCTAACTATGGAGTAGTGTTCTCTTTTCTAGATACAATGCAAAAAAAACGTAGTCTTATTCTGCTATTTAGTGATATTCGCACGTTTTTACATGAAGAAGCAGCTTTGAACTATTTAAAACGCCTGCGTAGACGCCATTTATTTTTTATGATTGGAATTGAAGATCAACAATTGGTAGAAAAGGCGACAATGCAACCAACATATGCAGATATTGCAATGGAAAAAAGCATTGCTCAACAAGAAATTCTTTTTATTCAAAAGGAGAAAAATAAATGGGAAAGTCAAGGCCTCCAAATGATGGAGGCCAAGGGGGAATATTTAGCAACAATCGCTGTTTCCTATTACATTGATATTATGAATCGACACCTCTTATAGCTTGGCGACGGTTTAATAATTGTTTTCCGATTAAAACATATAGAATTAATCCAATAATCGTGAGAAAAGCAACAAAATACTTTACTTCTAAGGAAAACGCGGCCGGGGTGATAAAACCTTCTATTACTCCGGCGATAATAAATAACGGGATCGTCCCAATTATCAGTTGTACAGAGCGGATCGATTGTTTCTTTAGTTGAAATCCTCTTGAATATTGACCAGGTACAAAGAGCTTATAACCCATTAATAGACCGGCTCCACCGGCAATGAATATAGCGGTTAATTCGATCATACCATGTGGAACGATATAAGCCCAAAAATCGAAGGATTTTCCATGTGCCCAAAAGAGTCCGGCAAGTGCGCCAACAATAATACCGTTATAGACCATTACATATACTGTCAGTAAACCAAACGTTATGCCACCTGCAAAAGCTAGAAAAGCAACTTGAATATTATTCGTCATAATCGAGGCTGACATAGTCGGTGAATCAACCGTTCCATCACTACTTCCTAGTTGGTTAGGATCAACCGATTGAACAATATCATTCGGTAAAATTGTGTAAATATGAAGCGGGTCAGCGATCACAGAGAAAAAGCTCCCTGCCATGCCTAAAACAAATAATCCCATAGCTACTACTATCGCTTTCCATTGTTCTAGTAATAGACCAATAAAGGTGGTAGTAAAAAAGTGACGGAATTGTCCCATGCTCGTCGTTTGGTCTTTATATAACACATTATGAGCTCTTGCGACTAACTCATTAAGATAGCCTGTTAATTTTTCGTTAGGGAAATTTGTTTGGCTATAAGAGAGATTCTGTGAAGCTTTTTGGTATAGCTGGTAAAATTGCTTCATAGATTTTGCCGTCACATTTTTTTGGCTTTTTCCAATCATAGTTGTTAAATGTTCAAGTTCTTTCCAGTTTTCACGATACCTTTGCGTAAACTGTTTAATATTCATTATGACACCCACCTATTATCTCAATCAATTGGATCAATGCTTCTTATTATAATAATCTTTGATCTAAATAGAAACACTTTCACAAAAAAGTCTTTGGAGGGATCTCGTTGGACCAAGAAAAAGTCGGCGTGAAAACGCCTGAATATATATCCCTGCAATTTCAACTAGCAGGATTAGGGTCAAGAACTGTTGCTTTCATTATAGATAACGTTATTTTAACGTTTGTGATGATGATCATAATGCTTATCAGCGTTCTTTTATTATTCGCCTTTCCTGATATATCCTTTATGGGAATGGCTCAATCTTATCTCATTGCTTTTATATTAATCGGTGTGTTTCTCCTCAATTACGGCTATTTTATGATTCTTGAATTCTTTTGGGGAGGGAAAACAATCGGAAAAAAGATCATGGGGATTAGGGTCATACAAGAGAATGGCCAAAGCATCACTTTTTTATCTAGTTTCATTCGTAATCTATTGCTACTGATTGATTCATTGCCTTATTATTTAGTAGGACTTTTAATGGTTTTCTTTCATCCGAAAAAGAAACGGCTAGGGGATTTATTAGCAGGAACAATTGTGGTTTATGATGAAAGTAGTCAATCCAAACAGAAGCAATCGGCGGTTGAAAAGGAAATTCAAGAGAGAGGGCTAACAAAAGAAAGTATGACCATAGATACTTGGAATTTAAAATCAATCGAAATGAAGGATTGGAATTTAGTTCGTACATATGCAAATCGCCTTAAACAATTAGACGTCAAAGATCGGTTACAATTGACTGAACAAGTTGCTGGGATCATTTTTCCTAAATTAGGATTAGACTGGCAAAATAAAGATAAACAAGAATTAGAAAATATGCTATTGATTATTTATTTACATTTAAAAGACGAATGGGAATATGAGGTATAACTAAACAGGAATTTGATTTAGAAAGATGCTGGGACATAAGGATTTTTCACCAAAGAAAAAAACGAACGACTAGGGGGGATATACTTCGCTTCCCGGAGGGCGAGTAGCAAGACTCTTCAGGCTTTGCCTTTCGGAGTCTTGCCGAACTCTCACTTCCCATAATGCATTGTTTGTCATTGGGGCTTGGCCCGGCAAAAGTAAAGGGGAATGCAATTACAAGTACTTATAGCCATGTAAGACAAAGCTTCTAGTCTATTCGCTAGTTGCTTCTTTTTGTTTTCCTTTAGTTGTTTTCTTAAAGACGATTGTCAGTATGAATATTGCGACAAGGATTAATGTTATCGTTGCCCCAGGGGGTGTCCCGTACTCATAAGAAGTGATCAGTCCACTAAACATACCGATTAAGGCAAGGGGGATACCGATCAAGATGGTACCATTAAAGCTTTTGCTTATTTGCATCGAGATGGCTGCAGGTAAAATTATAATCGCTGAAACTAGGAGTGCACCTACAATTGGCATAATAATAGCGATGGTCACACCGGTTAAAACATTAAATAGGATGGACATGGTCCTGGTTGGTAAGCCTGCCGTAAAAGCCGTATCCTCATCAAATGTTAAAACATACATTGCTCTGCGGAAGATGGCATACAAGCCAATAATGAGGATAGTCAGCAGAAGCAACATCCAAACTTGCTCGGTACTAATTGTTACAATAGATCCAAATAGGAATTGGTTAATATTCAAAGTGGTACTTCCTTGGTTTAAACTCATCAAAAACAATGCTAAGGCCATCCCTGTTGACATGAGGATCGCAATCGATACCTCGGAGTAGCTGCGATAGAGCATGCGCAAGTATTCCAGTAAAACAGCAATGATAACTACCATTAAGATATTGGTCCATGTTGGATTAATACTGATTAATAACCCTAATGCCACACCAGCTAAGGAAACATGTGATAAGGTATCTGCCATGAGTGATTGCCTTCGTAATATTAAAAACAATCCTAATAAAGGTGCGATTAAAGAGATGAGAAATGAGGCTTGGAAAGCTCTTTGCATGAATCCATGGAAAAACATCTCCAAGGCAATCCCTCCTTTCGTACGAGTTCGATATGTTTATTGCAATAATGCCGCAATTCTTCGTGATCATGTGTGACCATAAGGATTCCCTTGCTGTGCTGTTCGCTATTATGTTGCAACAACTTATAAAATTCTTCCCGCGAATGGATATCCATTCCGGTAGTAGGTTCGTCCAACACAAATAAATCTGGATCGGTGGCAAATACACGAGCAATCGATATCCGTTGTTTCTGCCCGCCCGACAATTCTCCAATTTTCTTATGCCGCATACTCCACATTCCTACCGATTCAAGGGAGCGTCTGACATGTTCATTGTCGGCCTTATCTAATTTTCTAAACCATTTGTTTTTTTGATAACGACCAGACTTGACGAGTTCTAATACGGTGCTGGGGAAGCCAACATTAAAGGAAGCAACTTGCTGAGGCACATAGCCAACAGTTAATTTGTTTCCAAAGCAATTTTTGTCCGGCAATGTGACTTGACCTGTTGTCGGTTTTAGCAAGCCTAAGATGTTACGTAATAGGGTAGTTTTGGCCGCCCCATTTTCACCAGTCAGCATCACAAAATCACCGGGATTCACTTCAAATGATATATTTGTTAATACAGGTTCCTTTTCATAATGAAAAGCAAGGTCATCTACTTTGATATAGTACATGTTCTATCTACCTTTCTAATTGTTTCAACAAGGAAAAAAGCAACAAGTCCCTATAAATTGAGATTTCCATCAACTGGGGTGAGAAGTCCCACTGATTGAAGTTTCACTTTATAGAGCTTGTTCCTTTTTGTATATTAGTGAATACTGATTTGTAATGTCTCTAAGTTATGTCGCATTGCTTCTATATATCCCAAATCTTCTTCTTTTAACTCATCAGAGAGTACCTCTAAATCATATAGTGCGGCTGTTTCGGTTCCAGTTTCTTCCGCGACAGTTTGAGCAATGGATGAGTTTGCCCCTTGCTGATAATAGATAACTGGTACATCATGTTCTTGTACTAATTTTGTAATCTCGGCAATACGAGAAGGGCTTGGTTCAACTTCAGTAGACAGCCCACCAACGGCTACTTGTTCTAAATCATAGCGTTCTGCAAGATAGCCAAATGCTTCGTGCTGCACGAAAAAAGATCGATTTTCTGCTCCTTCAAAGGCGGTCTGATAGTCTTCATCTAAAGCCTTTAGTTCTTCTATAAAATCTTCAGCATTTTCTTCATAAATCTCTTTTCCATCAGGATCTGCTTCAATTAAGGCATCACGAATAATACGGACTTGATCTTGTGCCAAAATCGGATCGAGCCAAATATGAGGGTCATGCTTTCCGTGATCATTAATGACTACCGATACGGGATCAGATTCGGCATAGGCGTTATGGTCCTCATCATAAAGCACGGCTCGTACTTCGAAGCTTTCCCCAGTTGTTTGATATTCAAGATGATCGGTCATCTGATCTGGTACAGCTTCCCATTCCTGATCCGCATCTTCTCTCATAAACCAATGCCAGTGATCATAATCGGTTTCTTCATCCAACTCGGCAGCTAGTGACACGATATCACCTGTATGATAATGATCAGCGAGTCCAACAATCTCTACTGTTTCTGTTCCTTCAGAACCTTCTGATTCAGCATGATCTCCATGATCATGTTCTGAATCTGCATCGTGATCGTGCCCTTCATGGTCTCCATGATCAAGTTCTTTATCAGCATCGTGATCGTGCCCTTCATGGTCTCCATGATCATGTTCTTTATCAGCATCGTGATCATGCCCTTCATGATCTCCATGATCATCGTGATTATCAATTGTAAGTTCGATAGGTTCAGATTCGGCATAGGTGTTATGGTCCTCATCATAAAGCACGGCGCGTACTTCGAAGCTTTCTTCTGGCACCTCAAGGGTTAATTTTTCTGTACCTTGTCCCGAAATCACTTCCCATTCCTCATCAGCATTAGCTCTTTGATACCAATGCCAGTGATCATAATCGACATCTTCCGATAAATTCGCTGTCAATTCAATCTCACCACCAGTGTGATAGTGGTCTGCTTTTCCTTCAATTGATATACTTGCTGCAGCATCATGATCCGCTTCACCGTGATCATGATCATCATGTTCGTGTTCATGATCATGTTCTTCATTCTCAAGTCCATCTGCAGTCCGAGCGACAACAAGCTCCTTATTTTCAACTGTTTCTAATAAACTTTCTACCCAAAACTCCATTTGTTCACTACTGTATACAAACACATCTGCTTCATTGACAGCCGCGACATCTTTTGCACTAGGCTCATATTGGTGCGGATCTTGGCCGTTTGAAAGCATAAGTTGTACATCTGCCCGATCTCCAGCTACCTGTTGTGTGAATTCATACATCGGTAGAAAGGAAGTAATAACAGAAATTTCACCCTCCTCATTACTAGCGGTATCTTTCCCAGCGGTATCTTTTGACTGACATCCAACAAGGGTTACCACCGAAATAAGAGAGAGTAATAAAGTATAAAGCCACTTTCGATTCATAAATAGATTCTCCTTTGTTAAAAGATTAATAATAAAGTGAGGCTTATCTGATTAAGGTTAGAGCAGAAGAAGCTGTTTGTTCACCTGTATTTTGAAAGATTGCTAAATTAATACTTTAGCAAAATATGTACAAGAGTGAATCTCTCTAATATATCCATCCCTTTCTTATTTAACCTAAATCGAAATCATTACGATTTACAGATTACACTCACTTTTATCGGTTGTCAAGCAAATTTTTTATTGCTCAGGGTAGAAAATACATAAATAACGGATAGGAAGAAAAAGCAATAAAAACTCGATATGAAACTTTTTAATAAAAGGATGGGTTTCCTTCTCGGTCGCTCTTTGTTCAAAGGTAAGAAAGTATAAAGTTTTTCTTAAGATTGCTTTAAGGCTGGGCAGTTGTTGTCCAGCTCCAGGCGCCATCGGCTCGAGGCTCGCAGGAGCGAGTCCATCGGCGTTGCGACGTACAGGATGTACTAGTACAGACGAAGCGACACGACGTCGCGTTTGAGTCTGCCGCTAGGACGGCGCGAACTTAGCCGATGTTCTGCATAATAACCTGAGCCAATGAAAGGCAAAAAACTCCTTTCTTTGTCTCAGAACATTTGCTTGTCGCCGATAGGCGGGCGCTTTGCGCTTTTCTTAAAAATTGGGTTCTTAAACAAGCCTTGCTGAATATATTTCTATAAGAATTACAATGGAGAGGCTATAAAATCTACTACAATGATAAACAATAAAATGCGAATTCTGGTTTTAGCTATATTCATAGTCTTTTCGCTTTTTGTATAAGGGGGGCTTCTAGTGCAAAAAAAATTATCAATGTTTTTTATCATTATTCTCGGGCTTATCATAGTGGCGGGCTGTTCGAAAAATTCCTCTGGCGGGAAAGAACCGAGTGGAAAAGAAGTTGATGATGGTAGTAAAAAAATGACCATTTCCATGATTGTACCAGTACAGCAAGGGGGAGGGTGGGAAGACAAAGACCATCCTACGATCAAGTATATTGAGGATAAATTTAATATTGACTTAGATATTCGCTGGGTACCAGGAGGCAATGATTATAAAAATACATTAAATAGCTTGGCAGCCTCAAAGGATCTACCTGACATTTACATGGTCAATGAACCGGTTCAATTTAGGAAGTGGCAAAAGCAAGGAGCTTTCGTGGATCTCAAGCCTTATTTAAAAGAATTTCCAAAATTAGCAAGTGAGTTCCCACAAGAAGCAGTTGAAGTATTTAATGAACCAGGAAAAATATATGGTTTTCCCAAATATACGATGAAATATAGTAACAGTCTGTGGGTTAGAAAAGATTGGTTGGACAAGTTGGGGTTATCGATTCCAAGTCCAGAGGAATTTACAATTGAGAAGTTTTACGAAATATCAAAAGCTTTTGTCGAACAAGATCCAAATGAAACAGGAAAAGACGATACAGTCGGTTTTACGAATGAATTTGGAACCTCCACTGGTTTAGGGAAAAATAGAAATGCATTTCTTCAAGCTGCATACGGTCTTGCTTATGAATGGAAGGAACAGGATGGCAGACTCATAAAACTAGAGGAACAAAACGAAGAATGGAAGGGACTATTAACATTTTTAAGTAAAGCTTATGAAGAGGGAGTATTTGATCATAATTTCGCCACAAATATCGGAAGTGACATCGAGGCATTAGTGGAGGGGAATAAGCTTGGCTGGGAGATCGCTAGTCCAGGTGAGATTCAAAAACGGGAAGAAGCATTAAAAAAGATTGATCCAAATGCGGAGTTTGTTATGATTCCATATCCACCAACAGGGCCTAATGGGGAGTCTGGCCTAATCGTGCCTGTCCAAGGGAGAGGGAAGCTTGTTCTAAACGCTCAAATGGATGAAGAGAAAATTTATCGGATTTTAGAATGGCTCGATTGGTGGATTACCGATGAAGGGACTGTGGTGATGAAAGATGGCCCAGAAGGAGAGATTTGGGAGAAAAATGTAGATGATGAAATTATATTAACAGAAAAAGGAGAAACCTATGAAGAACAAATCAGTTTATTAAATAATTGGTTATTCCGGGCAAACGATGATGAATTTAATGTTCACGGCTGGACTCCAGAAGAAGAAAAATATGATGCTGAATTTCAGAAAGCGGTTGATCAATATCCATCAGTATGGACGGATGCAGGGGATCCTTATACGATTGATTCGCCAACCTTCCAAGAACGTTCAAAAGATCTGGCAGCAGACTTTAATGAAGCGATCGCCAATATTATTGCAGGCAGAAAACCGGTTGATTATATAGATGAGGCCATTGCTCGTTGGAAAGCAGACGGGGGAGACAAAATGATCGAAGAAGTAAATGAAGCTTACCAAAAACAGAAAGCTAAGGAGTAAACGCAAGGGGCATCTTCGCCCCTTCCTTATTAGAAAGGAAGTGAGGGCAGCTAATGAGCATGAAAACATCTACTTCGTCCACTTATGCAGAGGAGACTTTGCAACCCATACGTCCGAAAAAAACAGGGTTTAATTTTAAGCGCACCTGGCCTATTTACATGATGATTTTACCGGGTTTTTTATTTTTCATCCTTTTTAAATACATTCCGATGGCAGGCATTGTCATTGCTTTTCAAAGCTATGATCCGTTTCAAGGTTTCTGGGGGAGTGCCTGGGTGGGATTCGACAACTTTGTAAGACTCTTTACAACAAGAGATTTTTGGCCATTACTGGCGAATACGATGATCCTAAGTTGCCTTGATATCGTCATCTTTTTTCCAATACCAATTTTATTAGCCATTTTACTAAATGAAGTTAGACGCAAATGGTTTAAAGTTGTCTCACAAACAATTTTTTATGCACCGCATTTTTTATCATGGGTTGTGATTGTAGCAATTACCGTTGTATTATTTGCTACACGAGATGGGGGGATAAACGTACTTCTGAAAGATTTAGGCTTCCATACTGTTGAACCTTTGACAACTCTAGGCGGTTTCCGAATCACTTGGATATTACAAAATATCTGGCAAGGAACTGGCTGGGGAGCCATTATCTTTTTGGCAGCCATTGCAGGGGTAAATCCAAATCTATATGAAGCCGCTTCGATTGATGGGGCAGGAAGATTACGACAAATATGGCATATTACGCTGCCAGCTATCCGTGGCGTTATTGTGATTTTATTCATTTTACGATTAGGGGCCTTTATGGATATTGGATTTGAACATGTATTATTATTACAAAATCCATTGAATATGGGGACATCTGACATCTTCGACACATACATTTATCGAACTGGAATACTAATGGGGAATTTCAGTTATACAACAGCAGTAGGAATTTTCAAAGGAGTTGTTGGTCTTATCTTGGTGATTGGAGCCAATAAAATCGTTAAAAAACTTGGAGAGGAGGGGATCTTCTAATGGCAAAGCACAACCCACAAGGTAGAAATACGTTCCTGGATGCGGTTGTTTACGGCTTGCTTATCATTGGATTGATCATAATCATACTCCCGATCCTCTATGTTGTGATGACTTCTTTTGCACCGGAAAAAGAATATTTAACTCGTGGCTTTTTTATCCTTCCACATCACTTTACTTTAGAGGGATATACTTATTTATTGCAAAATAGTTCTTTTTTGAAAGCATTTAAAAACGCTGTGGAAATTACTGTCATTGGTACATTTATTAATATTGCGATCACAACATTAATGGCGTACGGTTTATCTAAGAAGTTTATAAAAGGTCGCGGATTCTTAAATTTCATCGTTGTTTTCACATTGATTTTTTCAGGTGGGATGATTCCAACTTATTTAGTTGTCGATAGTTTAGGATTGGTCAATACGTATGGTGCTCTATGGTTTTCTACGGCAATCGCCCCATTTAACTTGATTGTCATGCGTAGTTTTTTCGTCAGACTTCCTGATGAATTATTTGATTCTGCCCGTATTGATGGGGCGGGGGAATGGCGGATTCTCTTTACCATTGTCCTCCCTTTGTCTAAGGCAGCAATCGCCACCTTTACTTTATTTTACATGGTGTATAATTGGAACACATATTTTCATGCCATCTTATATTTGCATGACAATAATAAGTGGCCCCTCCAAGTGTTCTTGAAGCTAATGCTTGTTGAAGGGGATGCTGACTTTGGACAACAGGAGATTCAGGGTGTCAATTTTACACATTCTGCAAGAATGGCGGCCATCCTTATAACAGCTCTTCCATTGTTATGTGTCTATCCCTTTTTTCAAAAGCATTTTAACAAGGGAATGCTACTTGGTTCAATGAAAGATTAAGTTTTATTCCCAATTCCCCTATGGATATACATAGGTTTAAATAGATAATCGTGAATGGACAGATGTCTAAAGTTTGTTTTTAAGCTTTAGACATCTGTTCCTTATTGGATAAACTAGACATTAATTCGTTTCTTATGATATAGTAGGAGAGTTATTTCGAGACACTAAAGATAGAATATGAGGATAATTGAATTTCCTACATTGGATAGAAATAAGCGATCGTAGGACATTTTGATGGAAGAAAGGGATATTAAAATGGATTCACAAGGAAAAATTCAAGAGGTTGAGATAAAAGAAAAAATTTGGACAAGAGATTTTGTTTTAATTTGCTTGGCTAATTTTTTCATTTTTCTTGGATTTCAAATGACATTGCCCACTCTGCCGATCTTTGTTAAAGAGTTAGGCGGCAGTGATCAAATGATTGGCATTATTGTTGGGATTTTTACATTTTCAGCATTGTTATTTCGTCCGTACGCTGGACATTCGTTAGAATCAAAAGGCCGGCGTTTTGTTTATATGTTTGGATTATGCATATTTGTTTTATCTGTAGGATCCTATTCCTTTATCGGCAGTATTACCTTGTTGTTAATTATGCGTATTGTTCAAGGAATAGGGTGGGGATTCTCCACTACTGCGAGCGGGACAATTGCCACTGATTTAATTCCACCGAAACGACGTGGGGAGGGCATGGGCTATTTTGGCTTATCTGGGAATCTAGCACTTGCCTTCGGGCCATCTTTAGGTTTAACCTTGGCTGGTGTGATCCCATTTTCACAGCTATTTTTGATTTGTGGTGGTATGGGACTGGCTGCCTTGTTACTATCGACTAGAATTCGCTATAAGCAAGTAGAAGAGTCACCAAATAAAGCGGCTGTACCTAAATTCGATATTTTTGAAAAATCCGCAATTCAACCATCGTTGCTGTTATTTTTCATCACCGTTTCATTTGGTGGGATTGCTTCGTTTCTTCCATTATATGCGGCTGAAAAAAGTATTGCTGGGATTGAAGTATATTTTCTTGTGTACGCATTATTCCTAATGCTCTCACGTACATTCGCTGGGAAAATCTATGATAAAAAAGGGCATCTTTATGTATTTCTCCCTGGAACGATTTTGGTGTTTATCGCAATGGTCCTTTTATCATGGCTTCCCAACCTAACGGTAATGCTAATTGCTGCGGGATTTTATGGGTTGGGATTTGGGAGTGTTCAACCAGCCCTACAAGCATGGGCGATCGATTCATCTCCTAATAATCGTAAAGGAATGGCCAACGCCACTTTCTTTTCCTTCTTTGATTTAGGGGTAGGGCTTGGAGCGATGGTCTTCGGACAACTTGCATTCCTATATGGTTATAACGTGATCTATGTGACATCAGCTGGATCAGTTATGTTATCCATCGTTTTATATCTTTATCTGTTAATACGAACGAAAAATAGAAACAAAAACCTGGCTAATTAAGGTTTAAGAGGGGCTGTCGAGTGGAGACAGCTCTTCTTGCTTTTATCTAGAAAATTCTGATGAATACAGATTGACAAACTGCTGATAGAATGATATTATCTTTTCCTCTGACTATTCTGCCTAAAGGAGGGAAAATGGATTGATTCATATTGAAGGTTTATCCAAGTCTTTTAAAGTCGCTAAACGCTCGAATGGTTTAGGGAATTCTTTGAAAGCGCTTTTTCATCGTGAACATACTATTGTTCATGCTCTTCACGATATTTCTTTTTCGATTCAACCTGGGGAAATTGTTGGTTATATTGGACCAAACGGAGCAGGAAAATCAACAACGATTAAAATCATGAGTGGGATTTTGGTGCCTGATCAAGGCTCCTGCCAAATTATGGATTATATCCCGTGGGAAGATCGAGTCCATTATGTCAAAAATGTCGGTGTTGTTTTTGGACAAAGATCTCAATTATGGTGGGATGTTCCAGTGATCGATTCATTTGAACTTCTACGCGATATTTACAAAATTCCTCAGCCAGAATATAAAGCCAATGTCGCCTTACTGATTGAAACACTTGATCTAGAGAAGCTCATTTATACCCCTGTACGCCAGCTAAGTTTAGGGCAGAGAATGCGCTGTGAAATTGCTGCTTCCTTATTACACAGCCCCAAAATTTTATTTCTAGATGAACCAACGATTGGACTTGATGCACATTCAAAGATTGCTGTTCGGAAATTTATTCAAACGATTAATAAGGAAAAAGGAGTAACGATTCTGTTAACCACCCATGATATGCATGATATTGAAGCATTAGTAGATCGAGTCCTTCTAATTGGAAAAGGGAGTTTATTATATGATGGAAAATTGCAGGAGTTACGCAAACGATATGGCGGACATAAAATTGTAACGGTTGATTATGAAAAATTAACACAGCCCATTACGATTACAGGGGCCACTTTACTCTCACAAAAAATAGAACAAGCTATCTTTTCTTTAGATGCAGAAAAAACAAATATATCTCAGTTCATTTCTAAACTATCGGAACAAGTCAATATCTTAGATATCTCCATTAAAGAACAGCCAATTGAGGATCTGATTGTCCAATTGTATGAGGAATATCAATTATGAATGCCTATTTTTCGGTTTTGCGCTTGAAATTGCAAACAGGCATGCAATATCGGACCGCTGCTTTTGCTGGAGTGGCTACACAATTCTTTTGGGGCTTCATGTATATCATGATCTTTGAAGCTTTTTATGAACACGCTATCCAGTCACCACCAATGTCATTAAAGGAATTAATTACCTATATTTGGTTGCAGCAATTATTCTTTAGTCTTGTAATGCTTTGGTTTCGTGATAACGAATTATTTGAATTAATTACAACTGGCAATATTGCCTACGAATTGTGTAGACCATGTGATATTTATAGCTTTTGGTATGCAAAATTATTAGCGCAACGACTCTCAAACGCCGCTTTACGTAGCTTCCCGATTTTGATTGTCGCTTTTCTATTACCACAACCTTATAAAATGACATTACCTGTGGATTGGACTTCCTTTCTATTATTCTTGCTATCTTTATGTTTAGGATTATTCTTAATCATCACGATTTCCATGTTGATTTACATTTCTGTATTTATCACCATGTCGCCAACTGGTTCGTTACTTATGTTTGGCATTATTGGCGATTTTTTTGCGGGCTTAACGATCCCGATTCCATTTATGCCTGAATGGCTGCAAACAATTGCTTATATTCTTCCCTTTCGCTTGACAGCCGATTTTCCGTTCCGTGTTTATTCAGGACATATTCCACAAGGAGAGGCAATAGAAGGGATTTGTATTCAATTAATTTGGCTTGCTATTCTTTTTTTCGTTGGTAAGTTTTCAATGAAAAAAGCATTAAAAAGAGTGGTTGTACAGGGAGGGTAAGAAATTTGACCTTATATTTCAAATATTTAAAAGTATTATGGAAAGCACAGCTCCAATATCGTACTTCTTTTTGGCTTTTATCATTAGGGCAATTTTTTACACCGTTCACCGTTTTTGCAGGTTTATATTTTTTATTTGAACGGTTTGGACAGATTAAAGGGTGGAACTTTGCCGAAGTAGCACTTTGCTTTGCCGTTATTCATATGGCTTTTGCGATTAGTGAGTGTTTTGCACGCGGTTTTGACTCCTTTTCCAGTCTTGTCCGCGAAGGAAACTTTGATCGATTGCTTGTGCGTCCACGTGGAACTGTTATTCAAGTAATCGGCTCCCAGTTTGAATTCACACGGATGGGCCGTCTAGTGCAAAGTCTAATCGTCCTTATTTGGGCGATCCAGGCTTTACCGATTGATTGGACGCTTGCTAAAGTGTTTACCCTGATGCTGATGATTGGTAGTGGAATCTGTATTTTTACCGGGATTTTTATCCTTGCTGCTACTTTTTGCTTTTGGACTGTCCAGGGAATAGAAGTGACCAATATTTTTACAGATGGAGGGCGAGAGATGGCCCAATATCCATTAAATATTTATCAGAAATGGCTGTCAAAGTTCTTTACTTTTGTCATTCCTTTTGGCTGTGTCAATTATATTCCTTTATTATTTCTTTTGGATAAACATGAAGGGCATGCCTATCTTCATATGTTCGCTCCAGTACTGGGAATCATTTTTATTCTCCCATGTTTATTCGTGTGGAATATAGGGGTGCGCCATTATCGGTCAACAGGATCTTAAATAACGAATAGTAGTATGTGTAAATATAATAGTAGAAACGGAGAAATAAAAATGGAAAATCCTCTATTGAAAAAATTGCATGATGAATGGTTAATAGAAGCAACGATTGAAGATATGCAGGAAAAATTAGCTTCAGGTGACATTACATCTGTCGCCCTTGTACATATGTATTTGTATCGAATATCCCATTTTGATGGAATCATTCGTTCGGTATTAGAGGTGAATCCTGATGCATTGCAGATCGCAGCAGCATTAGATACAGAACGGACTCAAAAAGGCCCAAGAAGTAGATTACACGGAATTCCGATTTTATTGAAAGATAATATTGATACTAGCGATAAAATGCATACGACTGCCGGTTCTCTAGCACTAGACGGCCATGTTGCTATAAAGGATTCGTACGTTGCTGCTAAATTGCGCAAAGCTGGCGCGATTTTACTGGGAAAAACAAACATGACTGAATGGGCCAATTTTATGGGAGTTGGGATGCCGAGCGGTTATAGTTCTAGAGGAGGGCAGACATTAAATCCATATGGAGAATTTGATGTCGGAGGGTCTAGCTCTGGATCTGGTGCAGCGATCGCTGCTAATTTTGCGGCTGTAGCGATTGGAACAGAGACATCCGGATCGATCTTAAATCCAGCTTTAAAGAATTCCCTTGTCGGGATTAAGCCGACAGTTGGCCTCGTTAGCCGGAGAGGAATCATCCCGATTGCTCATACTCAAGATACACCTGGGCCAATGGCGAGAACTGTGAAGGATGCGGCTCATGTACTGACGGCAATCGCAGGTGTGGACGAAAACGATCCTGCTACATTATCCAATTCAAAAAAAAGCATTGATTATGCTAAATTGTTAACAGCAAGAAGCCTAAAAGGTTATCGTATTGGAATTGCTGGAAAACCTTTTTCTGATCGATTAAATAAGCACAAAATAAACATGACAGAAAAGGCGATTGCGTGTTTATGTGCGCTTGGAGCTGAAATTGTGGAAGATATTCTTATTCCATCAGCTGATGAAAAATGGGGTTATGAGGTTTTAAATTATGAATTTAAACCAGATCTAAATGCATATTTGCGTGCAACATCTCCTTTGAACGAAATCCGTTCACTAGCTGATGTGATTGCTTTTAACTACAGGTATCCTAAGGCGATGTTAAAATATGGCCAAAAGCTGTTACTGGAATCTGAAGATACAAGTGGTACTTTATTAGAAAAAGAATATATTAGCGCTTTGGAAAAGGATCAATACCTTTCACGAGAACAAGGTATCGATTTTACTTTAAAACAGCATAATTTAGATGCAATCTTTTTTGGAGGAGACAGAGGCTCTGAGATCGCTGCAAAAGCAGGTTATCCAACAGTTATTGTCCCTGTCGGATACACTCCGAATGGAGAGCCATTTGGCGTATCGTTTACTGGTACGGCGTTTAGCGAAGAGATCTTGCTAAAGATAGCTTATGCTTTTGAGCAGGCAACAAAATCTAGAGAGACACCCATGTTGAAGGAAGATTAGTAATAAATAATAACGAAGGGACTGTCCAATAAGGCCTCAACAACGTAAAAAGAATGGAGAATTTTCCTTCTCTATTACGAGTAAAGACTAAGAAAATCTCCAAAAATGGCGACACGCCTGCGGAAATACCATCAGTTGAAGCCCCCACAGCGAATGAGCTGAAGCTATGCCGCAGCAATGGAGCCTTTTGGGAGATTTTCGACTTTTGGGAAATCCTCTTGTTTTTTTCTGAAACTATCTTTCCTTTTTCACCCTTTTACGCCTTCTAATGACATAAAACAGGATTGCTCCGATACATAAAGCGATGATAAAAATAGGAAGATTTCCAATTAAGAAGACAATGATCCCAGATCCGAGGGCAAGGAGAAAATTAGTGCTCGCTGCCAATTGCTTTTTTGTCTTTTCCCATGTATTTAATGGTTTTTCGGCAATTTTTTGAATCGAGTCTTCGGTCATATAAATGGTAATCGTCGAATAATCTGTTTGATTTTTCAAGAACTTCATCTTACCTGTAATGGTTTCAATTTCTTCTTGCACACTTGCTAAATCATTCGATATTTGTAATAGATCCTCCGTCTTTTTGGCCTCCTCTAAAAAACTTAATAATCTTTTCTCGACCACTTGCTTAGATTGTAACCTCGCTTCTAAGTCGACATATTGTTCTGTGACATCCTCACCAGAAATGGTTCTTTCCAAGACCTCTGCAACTTCCTCTTCTGTATCACGAAGAAACGTTTGAAAATCCTTATCAGGAATGCGAATAACGAGCTGCCCTGCTTTTTCTGTCTCACTTTCCCGATAGATATTTGATTCAACAATATAACCTGCATATTGCTCGACTCTCTTTTCAATCAAAGCTTGAGCTTGTTCGAGCTTTTGAACACGAACCTGCAACTGCACTTGATGAATCACCATTCGATCTGTTGCTGCGATCGTATCTGCTTCTTCTGAAGCGCTTTCGTTTGCTTGATTGTTATCAAAATTTTCGAGTACACCGCTTTCGTTCGAAACGTTATTCGAACTTTCCATTTTGGCTTCATTTTTTTGGAGATGAGCGGAATCACTGCTTTCTTTTGACTGATTTGAACTACAAGCAGCTAAACATAATATAATCAATAAGCAAGTGATAAAAATCATTTTTTTCATTGATATAGCCCCCTTTACCATGATTGGACGTATTGATTATGGAAATGTTACAATTGTAAATACATATTTTTGTAAAAAAGTGAATCTTTTTAAGAGGGAAAGCAGTATATATACTATACAAAAAAACAGGAGGTTCCATTATGAGTATTTTATCTAGATTTAAAGATATAATGGCAAGTAACATTAACGCACTTTTAGACAAGGCTGAGAACCCTGAGAAAATGATTGATCAATACATGAGGAATTTAAAAAGTGATTTAGGGAAAGTAAAGGCAGAAACGGCATCTGTCATGGCTGAAGAAAAAAGATCAAAACGGGCTTTAGATGAATGTATCCAAGAAATTGATAAGATGCAAACCTACGCAGTAAAAGCGTTAGAAGCAGATAATGAAACGGATGCACGAAAATTTTTAGAGAAAAAGGCAAATTTGACATCCCAGCAAGGAGAGCTACAGTCTGCCTATAGTCTGGCTTCTGCCAATACGCTTCGGATGAGAGAAATGCATGATAAACTTGTCTCCGATATTGGAGAATTAGAAGCACGCCGGACTATGATTAAAGGAAAAATGGCGGTTGCTAAAACGCAAGAACGATTAAACAAAGTTGGTTCATCGATTACAGGAGCGAATGACTCTGTTTCCGCTTTTGGTAGAATGGAAGAAAAGGTGAACAAGGCGTTAGATGAAGCAAATGCAATGGCTGAACTTAATGCGAATCCAAAAGATGATATAGACGACCTAATGACAAAATATGATACAGATACTGGGGTAGACGATGAGCTAGCTGCTTTAAAAGCGAAAATGAAAAACAAGGAAGACTAAACTCCGAAAGCTGTAGCTTAAGCTACAGCTTTCCTAATGAAAAGGGAACAGCGAGGTGAAGTATGAGTGGTCATTCAATATAAATGCCCCAATTGTGGCGATGATATGGTTTTCGACAGTGACTCTGGGACCTTATCTTGTCCCAGTTGTGGCAGAAAAGATAATATAGACAATTTTTCGGATGAACATATTCTTACAACTTTTTCCGAAGATGAGGCGAAAGAATATCATTGTAAAAACTGTGGTGCTGTCATTCTTACTGATGCGGACACCACTGCGACAACCTGCAGTTTCTGTGGTGCTGGGGTTGTATTGGCAGATCGATTATCAGGTGTATTGGCTCCAAAGATGGTCATTCCTTTCAAAATTAGTAAAGAAGAAGCAATGAAAGCTTTCAAAACTTGGTGCAAAAACGGACGCTTAACACCAAAGGGGTTTATGACTGCAGATCGTATTAAAGCCATTACTGGTATGTACGTTCCTTTCTGGTTGTATGATTTAAACAGTAAGGTTCATGTGGAAGCAACCGGTACAAGAGTCAGGGAATATACGCGTGGAAATTATATTTATACAGAAACAAAATATTACGATGTTATGCGCAGAATTAATTTAGATTATATAAAGGTTCCTGCAGATGCTTCTGAAAAAATGACAGATCAAATCATGGATAAATTGGAGCCTTTTCATTATGAAGATTTAAAAGCTTTCAAAACTCCATATCTAGCAGGCTATATTGCAGAAAAATATAATTATAATGACGATGAATTGCTTCCTAGAGTAAAAGATAGACTAAAAGGATTTATCGATTCCTATATTTCCTCGACAATGGGAGGATACTCTTCTGTAAGTTACCGAACAAAAGATGTCCACACTAAAAAACAACAAAGTGCATACGTGCTTTTTCCTATTTGGATGGTCTATTATGATTATGACAAATCGGAGCATACTTTTGCGATGAATGGGCAAACAGGAAAAATTGTTGGGAAACCGCCAATTAGTTATGGTAAGATAGCAGGTTGGTTTGGTGGGATAGCTGGAGGAAGCTTTATCACCCTGAAGTTGATTTCCTTGTTGTTAGGGGGCGGGCTTTGGTGAAAAGAACAGGTGTTTTAATCACACTTTTTACGTTATTTTCTCTATGTATCCTACTTTTTACTAGTCCTGTTATGGCTGCTTCTCCAACGAAACAAAGAATCTATGATGATGCAGGATTGTTGTCAGAGCCAGAAACCGAAAAGTTAGAAGCACTTGCGGAAGAATATAGTGTCAAAAGAGAAACAGATTTTATTATTCTCACAACAAATGATACAAAGGGAAAAGATATCATTCCCTATATGCAAGACTTTTATGATGAAAAAGGGCTTGGCTATGATAAGGCGCATGGAAATACGGCGATTTTAACGGTTGATATGCAGGAAAGAGATATTTATTTAGCTGGATTTTACAAGGCAGAGAAATTATTGGGTGATGACCGGCTTGATTTAATTCGTGAGAAAATCACTCCAGCCATGTCGAACGAAAACTATTATGACGCCTTCGAAACGTTCATTGTAACCGCTGATGAATATATGGGGATTCGTTTTGGACTTAGTCCAAATAATGTCCTGTTTCAATTATGGTTTCAAGCAGCTGTATCGATTGGACTAGGGGCATTCATTGTCGGAGGAATGGCTTATAATTCCGGCGGAAGGGTGACCATTAATAATAAAACGTACGAAAATTCAAGTACCTCACGTGTAGTTAACAAACGGGATCAGTATATTAGAACGACCACAACAAAACGGCGGAAACCTGAAAATAATAGTAGTAGCCGATCAGGTGGCGGCGGTGGAAGAACCGGTGGCGGCCACTCTCATAGTGGGAGTAGAGGCAGTTTTTAGCGTTTAACAAAGACCATTGAATGATACAAGGGAGGATGCATAATGAGTTTTTTTAAAAATCAATTTGCTAATGTGATCGAATGGGAAGAATTTCGAGATGATATGATCTTTTGGAAATGGAATAATAGCGAAATTAAAAAAGGCAGTCGACTGATTATTCGTCCTGGCCAGGATGCTGTCTTTTTCAATAATGGAAGATTGGAAGGGATCTTTGAAGAAGAAGGCGATTATAATATTGAGTCGCAAATTATTCCCTTTCTTTCCACATTAAAAGGCTTTAAATTTGGTTTTAATAGTGGACTGCGAGTAGAGGTCTTATTTGTTAATACGAAGGAATTTACGGTTAAATGGGGAACGAAAAATGCGATTAATATTCCTACTCCCCAGTTACCAGGTGGTATGCCCATTCGTGCGAATGGAACCTTCCAATTTAAAGTGAATGACTATATTGCGCTTATGGATAAGATTGCTGGAGTGAAAGATCGTTATTTAGTAGAAGATGTGAAAATTAGGATTACTGCTATCCTTGATCAACTTTTAATGAAGTGGATTACCCGTGAAGGAAAGGATATGTTTAACCTGCAAGCCAATGCTTTTGAGATTGCCAAAGGGATCCAAGAAGATTTGGATATGCAGATTTTGGATAGTGGCATGACGATTACGGGCTTTAATATTATGAGCTTCAATTATCCAAAAGAAGTCCAAGATATGATTACTAAAAATGCCTCCCATGGAATGATTGGCGACATGAGTCGTTATCAGCAAGCTTCCATGACAGATGGAATTGCCTCTGGAAAAGTAAAGGGAGGAGGCGCGGCCTCTGATATGGCTGGCATGATGATGGGCATGGGAATGGCAAAGGAAATGATGAAAAATATGGACCAAAAGGAAGAACCGTCAAAATCAGCCCCTGCAAATTCTGGGGACAATGATGGAACAATTCCTAATTTCTGTCCGAATTGTGGAACAAAAACGGATGGTGGCAATTTTTGTTCCAACTGTGGTCAAAAATTAGTCAAGTAAAGGGGCACGAATTGTTATTAAACAGGGGGAAATCATGGGCAAGTTAACAATGGAAGGATTATAACACTATTTAGCTTTCAAATATAAAGAAGACCGATCGTCAACCGGGTTATTTATGAAGCTGGTAGAAGAAATTGGTGAGGTAGCTGAAGTCTTAAATCAGTTAGAAGGCCGAAAATCAAACACAGGGGGGATCTTCCTTAGAAAAAGAATTAGCCGATGTTATACATTATACCGTTGCAATCGCAAGTATAAATAATATTGACTTATCAAAGGTAATTTTGGAAAAAGACAAAATAGCTGCAATTAAGTATAATCAATCTCCAAATTTAGAGGAATTTTTAAGAGGAAAAACTAGTCCATTAACTAAGGATTAACTGCACTAGTAAAAACGTAATATTCAGTCATGTATCAAAATATATATTAAAGCCAATAAATGTAGCAATACGAATTTTTGAACTTGCTTTAAGCTCCCCTTAATTCGTTTAAGTGATGAAAAATCTGTACATAGGAGTGTGATCAGATGGTTAATGGAGTGGAATTTGATTTTGTTGTAAAAGATAGTAAAGCTGCACTTGAGCAGTACAAATCTATTTTTGAAGTAGCTGTAGTGGAGGAGACAAATTTTAAGGTAGGGAATAACGAAGCTGTATTCACTATCTATGGCACGCGTTTCCATATGCTTGATGAAAATCCTCAATATCAATTATTTGCGCCTAAAGAAGGAAACACACAATCATTTTGGTTTAATATCGTCGTCCCAAATATCCGAGAGACATATGAAAAAGCTCTGTCCGCTCATGCAACGGAAATTCAGCCCATCACCAGGATGGAAGAAATGGGCATATCAAATGCCATGTTTTCTGATAGCAATGGCTATGTATGGATGTTACATGAAATCCACCGAGAAGTATCTTTTGAGGAACGTATTGATATTTTAAGTAAAGATTTTGAATAAACATATAGTGCCTAAAGCACAAGATAATTCTGAACGAATACCGAAATAGTTCCCATGCAAAAAAATTAATAGTACTCACCTTTGAACACTATAAACCACAGGGATGCTTGCTCAAAAAGCATCTTTGTGGTTTTAACTATCTATTGTTGAAATGAATGCAAAATGGAGCTTGCACTTTTCTTAATAATTTAGTCTTTTTTTAGTGAACGCTTAACTTTCATCCTGTCCTTAAGTGGTTTATTATAGTATTATGAATAAGTGACCTAGTCCTAGTCTAAAGGGGTATGAGAATGACGGAGGAAAATATTACAAGAATTCATCTAAATGATAAAGAATACATATTGATTGGAACAGCTCATGTTTCTAAAAGTAGTGCCGAGCTTGTAAAAGAAGTGATTGAAAGTGAAAAGCCAGATGCTGTTTGTATTGAACTAGATGAAGGACGATACAAATCGATTACAGATGGAAACAAGTGGAAGGATATGGATATTTTCCAAGTCATTAAGGATAAAAAGGCATCTTTGCTTTTAATGAATTTAGCGATTTCTTCTTTTCAAAGAAGAATGGCCAAGCAATTTGATATCCATCCTGGTCAAGAAATGATCCAAGGAATTGAATCAGCTAAAGAGACTGAGGCCAAGCTTGTATTAGCAGATCGAAATATCCAAATTACGTTTTCACGGATATGGGGAAATGTCGGCTTCAAAGGGAAAGCGATGCTTCTTACACAAGTGATCGCCAGTATTTTTAGTCGCGAAACAATAACAGAAGAAGACCTAGAAAAAATGAAGTCGCAAGATATGATTGATTCGATGCTTCAAGAGTTTACCCAAGCCTTTCCGAAATTAAAAACACCATTGATTGATGAACGGGATCAGTATTTAGCGCAGAAGATTAAAGATGCACCGGGAGACAAAGTAGTCGCTGTACTCGGTGCGGCCCATGTCCCTGGGATTACAAAAGAAATTGAAAAAGAGCATGATTTGAAGGAGTTAACGAAGCTGCCTCCCAAATCAAAAGCTCCTAAGATTATTGGTTGGTCGATTCCAGTCTTGATTTTAGCAGTTATTCTCTATACCTTTATTGCCAACCCATCAGCTGGTTTACAGCAAACCATTAGTTGGTTTCTGTGGAATGGCACATTAGCGGGGATTGGAGCAGCGATTGCTTTTGGACATCCGCTTGCGATTGTCACAGCTTTTATTGCGGCGCCCATCACTTCATTAACTCCGCTACTTGCAGCCGGCTGGTTCGCTGGAATCGTCCAAGCTTATTTTCGGCGTCCTAATGTAAGGGACTTTGAAACTCTTTCAGAAGATGTCTTTCATGTAAAAGGATTTTGGAATAATAAAGTTACCCGGGTCCTACTAGTTGTCATACTAGCAAATCTTGGAAGTTCAATTGGGACCTTTGTTGGTGGAGCAGATGTCATCCGATTATTCTTTAAGCATATATAGGTTCCACCAAGTTGGCTCGGAAATAATTCCGGGCCTTTGTTATGCTTTATGGAGTGTGTATAGCTTGCTTATGTCATGGTCGACATCCAGCTCCAGCGCCTAGCCCCGAGAGATTCACAGGATGCGATTACATATCGCAAGTAATATCAAATAAAAGACATTAATACCTCTTATAATTTTATTTGGGAGTGAGGTAAATGAATGAACATATGCAGCTTATGGTTGATTGGATTGAAAAGCATTTAAAAAGTGAATTTTCATTAGAGGAATTATCTAACTATATGGGATATTCTCCATATTATTGTTCTTTTAAATTTCACCAAGTGACAGGTATCAGTATAAGGCGCTATATTCTACTCAGAAGATTGTACTTATCTACAAAGGATTTGGCAAATGATAGGAAGATTATTGATATAGCAGTTGATTACGGTTATTCTTCGCAAGAAGCATATAGTAGAGCTTTTAAATCCGTCTTTGGTATAAATCCAAAAGAATTTCAACTTAATAAGAAGCCTGTTCAATCGTTTATTAAACTTACTATTAATAAAGATGAGGAATGGTGTAGAATGAATATTTCTAAAAAAGTTGAAGTTGAACAGTTACAAAATAAGAAAAGTGAGTTGTTTGACAAAGACGTACTTAATATATTGAATGGTCAATGTATGTATGAGGAATTTAAAGATCATAAACTAATGGGAGATTCTGATTACGCCCCTTTTAATGAAGCGATGTGTGAAAATGCGACGACTGAACAAGTTTTTGAACAAGATTTTATAAAAACTCGAGCCGCGGGACATTGCGAGTCCGTTGAAAATTATATTGAAAAGGTTATAGATCCATTAGACAACCTTTTTAATAAATCATATACATATGTCGTTTTATGGTTTGGCGAAGATATGTTTTGTCAAATGAATTTACTTACAATTCTTTCCTATCTTGAACAGTCCGGATATTCGGGAAAAGTGTTTTTAAATAGCTTCAGAGAGGATGAATTCAAAGTAAGCCAGACGGAACTTCAATTAGGCAACTATGCCTCAGTATACAAAGAGGTATTGATAAATCATAAAAAACCAGCAACTCAACTACTTCCGGTCATGTACCAGGCAGTAGATATTTATTTGGAGATGCTCAAAGAAAATAATGTAGTCGTAAAGTATATCTCTCAGCATAAAGAGTTACCAACATCAACATTAGTGAATAGGTTATTTGAGCTTTTCCCAACAATCGGCTACGGAGATTCACAATATATTAAACTGATAAATAAAATGAAGTGAAGACAAGGGGAGGTTAATCGATGGAGGGCCCTATAATCGAAGCAAGAAATATAAGTAAAATAATAGACGGGCAAACCATTTTAAAGCGAGTTTCCTTCTGTTTGCAAGGAAATAAGGCGTTTTTCATCCGTGGACGCAATGGATCGGGAAAAAGCACCTTACTAAAATTGTTAGCAGGAATCTATCAACCAACACATGGAGCTTTAAATCGAGGTACGAATAGAATTGGGTATATGCCTGAACATTTTCCAGAAGGATTGCCTTTCCGAGTCAAAGAATATCTTTCAATGGTTGCGGATTTTCATGGCCATTCAAAAAATGAGTTAAAGGCATATATCCAATTATTTTCTATAGAAGCTTTTCTGAATACATCACTTAAACAATGTTCAAAAGGGACCAAGCAAAAGGTCGGGATTATTCAAGCACTCATTAGCAAGCCAGATATATTACTTTTAGATGAACCACTTACTGGGTTAGATCAGAAATCACAGCAGGTTTTAACACAGTTGCTGGAAAAGCAGAAAAGAAATAGCATGATCATCTTTACAGCCCATGAAAATCCGTTAATCGAAAAGCTTGCTGATGAACATTATCACCTTGAGGCAGGTGGGTTCGCTAAATCCAATATAAAGAGCAGGAAGAAACAAATAAAATTTAAATACACGAGTGTAGATATTTTACAGAATCTCCAGGTGGTCACACATAATCGTAACGAAAAAACGGCTATTCTCTCCGCTAATTCTGACCAAAGTGATCCATTATTACTTCATCTACTAAACAACCAATGCTCTATTTTAGAAGTGTGGGAAGAGGGGGAAAGATGAAAGGATTTTTTATTTACCAATTGCTAAGTTATTTTCGCTCTTTAAAATGGATCCCACCTGTTGTCGTTTACTTCAT
Organism: Bacillus sp. J14TS2; assembly: GCF_018333015.1. NCBI lineage: Bacteria > Bacillati > Bacillota > Bacilli > Caryophanales > Bacillaceae > Bacillus > Bacillus sp. J14TS2. Next base: position 194,158 of record NZ_BORE01000002.1, read on the forward strand.
ATGGGTATTCGTCTTTTATACCTATCAAGGGGTCCCGATATTGAGTAGTTACGCCGTTACAAGTATAACGTTATTATTTATTTCAACCTGGATTACAATGGGGATCTTCTCGTTAGAAAATGAAAGTGAAAAACAGCTTTTATTTGTTCAATTATCTAGTAAGCTCCGTTATCTTTGTGGAAAATGGTGTATTTGCCTTCTCGTGGTTATACCGCTGCTTATTTTTGCGATTTTTTATCCTATTCTTATCCAAGCTTTTAAACTGCCAGTTACGCCCATCCATTTTGGCTTCACTTTGTATGGGCATTTTTACTTGGCCCTATCTGGTATTTTTGTTGGCAGTCTTTTTAGTGCAACTGGATTCGCACAAAAAAAGTATTCCTGGTTAGCGGCCATGCTTGTCAATATCATCACAATTGTTTCAGAAGGAATGATAGAAAGGCTGACTATTTTGAAATGGCCGCTTTATTTATTTCCTCCAATTGGAAAACTGATATCTTATTTTCAAGAAGGAGATGAAATTATATTAAATAATGAAATTCTCTTTGTCAGTATATGGGGAATGGTCTATCTCATCTTAGGCTTTGTGATCGTCACTCAGTTATTTTTGAGAAAGGAGAGGTAAAAGTAAGGCTCTCCTACTAATGAATTTCTTTAGTAGGAGAGTGGGGGACTAATCTTTAATTAACACAATCAATTGATCCTCTTCATCAAAAGCAATTTTTGCTTTAGTGTTAAAAACTCCTCAATTGTTCCTTTTATTTAATATTTTCCTCATTTATAGCTTTTATATAGTATCCATTTGAAACCTCAATAGCAATTGCTTCTGTTGTATCAATATTAGAAATTTTAAAGATATCTGTTCCTACTTCATAATAATTAGAAAAATTCTCGTCTGTAGAATCTTCCTCCTTAGTAGAATGATACTTGATAGTACCAATTTTTTTATCAACCTTTTCTACTTGTATATCTTGGGCAACATAAACGTTTCCTTGGAAAAAGATGGACTTTTCATAAGCAAAACTTTCAGAGATACCGTTTGATAACTCATTGTTATCACAGCCATAAATTAGAACTATCGAAAAAAATATCCATAACCTTTTCTCAATAATTATCCCTCCCGTGTTGCTTTTCCTCATCTAAATAGCGTACCATAACTTATTCATAAATATAGACGTGTGTAAAACCAAATAGTTTCAGTTTGTTTTGCTGTGTTCGTTGCTAAACATGCTCATATAGTTTTTTACCTTGTTAAGCAAATCAATTGATCCCCTTCATCAAATGTTAATTTTTGTTTCATTGTCACAAATACAATAGATTCATTCTTTTTCTTTATGAATAAAGGTGTGACATCTTCAGATATTCCATCCTTTTCAATTGTTCCTTTTTTATCGATTTCAATCGCTTTAATGTGATAGCCGGTATTGATTTTTCGATTCAGTTCTGCAAACACAGCTTCCTCCGAGAATAGCAAATGAGCTTTCATGGCAGTTGAAATCGGCATTTGTTTCGCGCTATTCTTGGACCTTACTGGTAAAGCAAAAGTGTTATTAAATCCGAATTCAGGAGCATAGGATTGGCTTACTAATGCATTATAGGCAGCATCACCCGTCATCGCCAGAATCGTTTCATATGGGGTTAAATCAATTTCAAATTGAGTATGTTCAGCAAGAATTTCCCCTTGAAAAGTAGCAATATCTTTATCAGCAGCCGGTTGCAAACGTTCATGAGAGGAATCAATAATCAGCACAGGAATTCCCATCTTTTTAAAATAATGGGCAAGGGAAATAGCAAAACTACTTGCTCCAATCATTAAGATTCCAGGGGGCTCATTGCTAGCAAGTCCTAACTTTTTAGCTAAAGGTCCTAAAGAAAAACCGTGAACACAAACTGTAATGAACACAAGCGCAAACGTAAGCGCAGTTAAAAGAGAGGCGTCTTGATAGCCATCCTCCAATAATATCGACGCAAAATACCCTGACACTGTTAAGGCGACAATTCCTCTTGGCGCAATCCAACCAATTAATGTTTTTTCCTGAAGCGTCAATTCTGTCCCAATCGTAGAAATCCAAATCGATAAAGGGCGTACTAGAAATAACATCGCTATGACAAAACCAATAATAGGCAAAGTAAACACTTCCGCGATGGTTTCTCGTGTTAGAGAAGAAGTTAGTAAAATAAACACAGTCGAGGTCAAAAGAACAGAAATATTCTCAACAAAATGGCCGACATTGCCAATCGATGAAACATATTTCTTCGTCCGGCCAAGTGCAAGTCCCATTACGGTTACAGCAAGCATCCCTGTTTCATGCATAACAACCTCACCGATTGTGAAGCAAATAAGTACAAATGACAAAATGATCGGCGACTTTAAATATTCGGGAAACAGTCCTTTACTAACCATATATCCGACAAGGAGACCGATTATGTAGCCGAGAAGAATTGCAAATAAAGCACCAAGAAAGAAGTTTAACAAGTAGGACGCTGATAAACTTTCATTTGTTAATACCTTGATGACTTGATAAGCGAATAGCGCAAGAAGAGGGCCGGCCGGGTCAACGATAATTCCTTCCCACTTCAGTACGGCAGCCGTTCGTGGTTTTAATTTTGCATTTCTCAAAAGCGGAATGATCACGGTAGGTCCTGTCACAACAAATAATCCACCAATGATAAACGCGATGGCTAGATCTAAGCCAGCAATGAAATGGGCGGCTAATGAACCTCCAATCCACGCTAAAAAGGCTGCCCCTGTCACAATCCGAAACACCGATTTTGAGATACCTTTAATTTCTCGAATATCAAGACTTGAGCTGCCTTCAAATAAAATAATCGCAACAGCTAAGGAAATGAGGGGACTATATAGGCCTCCTAAAGCCTCTTGGGGATTTATAAATCCAAATACAGGTCCAATCAAAATGCCTGCTATCGACATAATCACGATAGATGGCCATTGAATCCTCCATGCTAGCCACTGAGAGAAGATCCCAATTCCAAGAATAATCACAATACTAATTAGGGCTGTTTGCTCCAAATCACTCACCTCTTAGGTCTGATGGGTTATAAAACCCGTCTCTTTTGTTATAAGGTATAGTGTACCAAACTGACCTATTCATTCACAATAACAAGGCCATTTGTGTGATTTGGCAATAAGGAGAATAAGCTGAGCATGGGGAAAGCTTAATTGATCGAAGCTTCACTTTATTTTGAAAAAATTGTGACGATTACCTTTTATATAGGAATAACAGCCAACTAGAATCACTAGAACGATCACAATATTAGCAGAAACATGAATTAGGTTCACTTTTGGCAAATAGCTATTGATTGACAATATCCATCCTTTTAACCATGGATCTCCAATTATACCGACAACCGCTGTTTGGGCAATAAAGGCTCCTGCTATAATATTGACCCATGCAAATTTTGTTGCGATTTTGATAATCACTGGTAAAAAGAACAGGGAAATAACTAAACTTAAAAAAATCCCAACTAAAGCCATTGACATGTTTTGCGAGATTTCGGAAATGACGATCACACTATCTAAACAGATTAAAAAATCTGTAGCAGCTAGCAATGATAATACTTTCACCTTTACGGAAATAGAGCGATTTAGTGGGGGGATGTTGGTTTGTTCAGCAAATGACTTTGTGACAAGACTAAAAGCAACAAATAGCAGAATCACGCCCATGATTAAATGGATGACTGGAATGGTAAGCAGGGTATCCATCACCACAATATACACCGCTCGCGTGCAAGTAAGTACCACAGCCGCAGGCAAGACTATGTTGATCTGAGGATGTTTTCGGATGATCGCTCCTAAAATTAATAAGTTGTCCAAATCACTTATAAATGTAATTAAAAATACCTTTATAATCTCATTCATTACAAATCCTCTTTTTCTCTTTTCCATTATCTGTATGCAAGAATATCGCATTCATTAAACATAATGATTATTTTATAAAAATGCGTGTTCAAAAAGGAGGATAAAAAGGACCAAGAAATTCGAGGCGGCGCAGCTTCGAGCAGCGGAATGTATGCATTTAGATACATGAGCAGCGGAGAAGCAAGCCAACGAACTTCCACACGATGTGGTGACTTCGACGTTCGACACAGGACGTGTCGGTACTTAGTCGAAGATCATTAATCTCGCAATGTCATTTTTACCGGACTTTTTGAACATCCTTTAAAAGTTTTTATTTTTATGAAAAGGATTAGACCTTATTGAAGATTCCTGATAACATGGTGTGGGTGCATATTAAACCATGAGAATTTGGTATACATAGGAGAATTATAGAATGAAAAAGTTTATTTGGATTGCTTGCCTTATTTATTGCTTGAATGGTTTTGGTCATATTATTATTGGCACGATCCTCGAACCAATGGTGGCATCATATGGAATCCAATATGGAGATGGCGGACAATTGATTATGAATCAATTTTTAGGATTTTTAGTCGGGGTCCTCGTCGCACCTTTTTTAGTAAGAGGGTTAGGTAGACGAATCACATTATCCATCGCCCTCTTCTCATTTGCGGTTGCTCAATTTATCTTTGGGTTACTTCCAAATTGGAATTTACTATTACTTGTTGCACCATTTGCTGGGGCTGGGATTGGAATTGGAGAAACGGTTGTTGCTGCGTTAATCGTTGCACATCTAAAAGAAAAAAAGGCGTCCACACTAATACTCGTTGAAGTATTCTTTGGGGTTGGGGCTTTATTGATCCCAGTTATTTCAGCCTTTTTAATTTCCAGGAATATATGGAATTTTTCCTTTTCATTTGTCGCGTGTGTGACAACGATTGCATTGCTGTTTTGGTTATTTTCTTCTTTTGGAGAAATGGATTCTGTTTTAAAAAAGCAGCCCAAACCTGTAGATGAAAATGGAAAGAAACCTGAAAAACTTCGGTATACTCGAAGACAAATTCCAATTGTAACCATTGGGGCTGTATTTTTCTTCGTGTATGTTGGGACTGAAATGGTTTTACCGAACTATTTACCGACCATCCTCCATAAAACAACACAATTAGATGCATCCTCTTTAGCCTTAAGTATAACTGTTTTTTGGCTAGCCATGACTATTGGGCGCATGTTTATGACATTTATTGTCGACAGAATCGGTTATACAAAGCTATTTGTAGTTAGTTGTATCGGAGAATTTATCGGTTTGGTTGTTTTTGCGTTATCTCCATCAATTTGGATTAGTTATGGCGCAATTTTTGTTACCGGGTTATTAATGGGCGGCATTTTCTCAATTGGATTGCTTATTATTAATGATGCCTCTCAAGGACACGAAGAGAGGACAACAAGTCTGTTAGTCGCGCTAGGTGGACTAGGCGGGGCGATCTTGCCAAAGCTTGTTGGTGAATTAATCGACCGCTTTGCTATTTCTGTTACTTTGTGGACATTAGCTGGATTTGCTTTTATTTTAGTTAGTTTAATGGGAATTATTTTTTATCTTAAAAACAAATCACAGGGAATAGATGAAAAAAGTACAGTTTGATAAAGTGAAACTTGAATCAATGAGGTTCGTTCTATCCCCATTGATTGTTAGCTCTCTAAAGCCTTGAGGTGAAGGCTTTACTGCCCGTTAAGTCGGAATAAAATCATTAGCAATGATGATTGTAAATGTGAAAGACCTTACTTTGATGGTAGGGTCTTTTATTATTACAGGAAATCTACCCCTTCTTAGATTAATATTATGGTAAACTAATAGCATAATTATATATAAATGGAGAGAGGGTCAATATGATTAAAGCTGTATTTTTTGATTTGGACGATACTTTACTTTGGGATAAAAAAAGCATTCAAGAAGCTTTTCTGTCTACTTGTAAAATAGCAGAAGAACGTTATGAAATAAAAGCAGAAAAATTTGAGGTAGCGGTGCGTGAGCAAGCAAGACAACTTTATGCCTCGTACGAAACCTATCCTTTTACCCAAATGATTGGTATTAATCCGTTTGAAGGACTGTGGGGGAACTTCCTCGAAGATCATGATGAATTCAAAAAGATGAAAGAGATCGTTCCCACTTACCGAAAAGATGCTTGGACATTAGGTTTAAAAGCAGTGGGGATTGATGACGCAGAGTTCGGTCATGAATTAGCAGAACGATTTCCGGCAGAGAGAAGGAAGCTACCATTTGTATTTGAGGACACTTTTACTGTATTAGACCGTTTACAAGAAGATTATCGACTGTTACTGCTCACAAATGGATCACCTGATTTACAGCAAACGAAACTTACAATTACTCCAGAGCTTACGCCTTATTTCGAACAGATTGTTATATCTGGTGGCTTTGGAAAAGGAAAACCGGATCCTGCTATTTTTGAACATGCGTTATCATTAATGTCGTTAAATAAAGACGAAGCGATTATGGTGGGCGATAACCTAATGACAGATATACTTGGGGCCAATCGAGTGGGGATGAAATCCGTATGGATTAATCGTGAAGAAAAAGAACGAACAGAAGTGATCCCAACTTATGAAATTCAAAATCTAGGAGAATTACATCAACTTTTAGATGATTTGAATAAAGTTAAATTATAGACTTTATAGTAAAAGAGAGTATGGGGAGGGGCATGAGCTGTGGCATTCATGAACGAGGTTAAAGCGATTGTCTTGGATTTAGATGGAACTTTATTGAATTCGAAAAAAGAAGTTTCGAAGAGAAATCAACAAGCTATTTTCGAGATGCACCAAAAAGGAATTTTCATTATATTTGCTACAGCTAGACCTCCGCGCTCAGTTCAATTATTTCTTCCTCAAAGATTGCGAGAAATCGGGGCTTTTGTTTATTATAATGGGGCGTTTTTGACAGATAACGCTTCAGGATATAGAGAGCATATGGGCATTGAAACAATGATCGTAGCTGAAATAATAGAGTATATTAGCGAAACTCATGTGGACGCCTGCTATTCTATTGAGTCAGAAGACCAATGCTACAGTAACAAGCCTTTCTATAACGAGACGGTCCCAAATGTATTGACCAAGCCAACAATCTTGTCTCTTGGTGAATTAAAAAAGCTCAAGGCTTCAAAGTTTTTACTATCAGAATATCCTCACTATCAGAATTTAAAGTCCCAGTTCCAACAAAAAGTAAATGCCATCTGTACTGATGCAGGAACGCTTATTCAAATCATGGCAAAGGGTGTCTCTAAAGAATATGCTGTTCGCAAACTCTGTCTCCATAGGAATATTCTAATGTCTAATGTAATGGCTTTCGGTGATGATTGGAATGATATAGAATTATTTCATGTCTGTGGTATTCCGATAGCCATGGAAAATGCCATTCCAGAATTGAAATCAGCTGCCTGCTCTATTACAAAAACGAATGACGAAGATGGTGTAGCTCATATATTAGAGCAATTAATCTGAATGATCCAACCTTTGTTATCATGGAAGCATGAAGATTATTTTGATTCTACAGAATATATTGGAAATTTGCAGGTAATGAAACAAATCTGGCGAATTATATTTAAAACGGTTTATCGACCATGTGCAATTGAAATAAGGGATTGAGCGGTTATTTAAAGGGAGGTAAGGATCGTGGAATTCAGAAAAATTACTTGGGATAATTTTATTGAGTGTATCGAGTTGCAAGTCACAGAAGAACAGCAAAGATTTATATCTTCCAATCAGCATGCCCTTGCAGAGGCTTATATCGCAGCGGATGAAGGGCAGGATATCATAACTTTTGCGGTTTATAAAGATGGAACCATGGTCGGCTTCATTATGATGTATTATGACGATGGGGATGGTCATTATGAGCATAGCAGTTATGGTGTTTTTAAAATGATGATTGACAAGCGCTATCAGGGTAAAGGCTATGGCAGAGAAACCATGATAAAAGCAATTGACTTTTCAAGGAGTTCTCCCCATGGAAAAGCCCGGGTTGTTGAGCTGACATATAAACCTGAAAATGTAGTTGCGAAAAACTTATATACATCACTAGGATTTGTTGAAACGGGAGATGTATTGGAATGTGGAGAAGTGAATGCCGAACTCAAATTGTAATCAAAAATAAAAAAGATATGTGAGTTATGGTTGATCAAACTTAATCTGAAGTTCCAGCTATTCTTCATATGTGTGGAGGTGGCTGTTTTTTTAAAGTTGGATACAAAATTAAAATACCCGCAATTTATCGTTCAATATAGCATCGACTACATAGCAATGTAACAAGAACGGAGAATATAAATGAATTTAATAATGCTCTCTATTTCAACAGAAAATGATTCAAAAGAACTGAATGAGCTTTTTAGAGAAGCAAAACCATACTTTATGCAAGTTGAGGGGTAGAGAGCCTTTGGCGCCTCTGATCGACATTAATACTGTGATTCCTAATATCCCAAAAGAATTAGTAAAATGTCTTAGCATCCGCTATCTGAACCATTTGATCGGCTACATATGGCTGTTTGAAAAGTCAGAGACGAATTATTATATCTTACATATGTATGTTTCAAAAAAGTATAGAAAACTAGGCTTAGGGACATTGGCAGTTCATGAATTAGATAATTATTATTTAGACAGGGGGTTCTTGACCGCTGAATTATTGGTTTCCGGCTCAAATTATCTAGGCCTAAAATTTTGGACTTCAGTCGGTTTTGACAAAATTATATACGTGGAAGCTCCAGAAGAAAATGCAGTAACGAGTTCTGTTGAATTAGAGTTAAAAAAGGAGTTGAATTCATATACTCAAAAACAACGTGTATACTTAATTCCAATAACCGATGATAATAAAATTCTAGGTCAAAGTTTAAATGTTACGGATGAACAAGTTGAAGCCAAATTAATTCTAAATGTACCAGAAGCAATTGAAGCAGCTGAAGAGCGCCCTAAGTGTGCTCGCCCCTTTTTTATACGATTGAATAATACTATTATTGGATATACAGCGTTTGTTTTCGATGAAGAAATCGGGGAGGAGCGGCTTCGCTATTGGCTCTGGCAATTTATGATTGATGAGAAGTATCAAAATAAAGGATATGCTTCGTTAGCTTTAGAAGAAGTGATCAAATACTTTAAATATAAAGATGTTCAATATATTACTTTGTCTACTACACCAACAAATAACAACGCTCTTCATTTGTATAAAAAATTCGGTTTTTATGAAACTGGAGAAATGAATGATGAAGAAGTAATGCTTCAAAAGAAGCTTTATTAAAGAGGAGTTTTTATGAAAAAAAAGCCAATTGTATTTACGGGTGGAGGTTCAGCGGGACATGTAACCCCAAATATAGCGATTATGAAAGAGCTAGGCCAAGATTGGGACATATCTTATATTGGTTCAAAAAAAGGGATTGAGAAAGAGTTGATTCAAAAACTGAATATTCCCTATTCCGGTATTAACAGTGGAAAATTAAGGCGGTATTTTGATTTGCAAAATGTGAAGGATATCTTTCATGTATTAAAAGGATACTTTGAAGCAAAAAAAATTCTAAAAAACATAAAACCTCAACTTGTTTTTTCGAAAGGCGGATTTGTTTCCGTACCCGTTATTCTAGCGGCTAAGACGCTAAAAATTCCCGTATTAATTCATGAAAGTGATATAACACCTGGATTGGCCAATAAAATTTCGCAAAGATTTGCTACAAAAATCTTTACCTCTTTTGAGGAAGCAAAGAAATTTTTCCCCGAACATAAGACGACCGTTATTGGTTCACCAATTAGAAAAGAAATACTGAGCGGTTCGGCTGCTCGTGGGAGAGCTTTTCTTGGATTTCATTCTCCACTTCCTATTTTAACGATAATGGGTGGGAGCTTGGGGGCTAAAAAAATCAATGAAATTATCAGAATGTCTTTATCTGAGCTGACATCGAAATACCAGATTGTTCATCTATGTGGAAAAGGAAATAAAGATGACCAATACTCAAATGTCTCAGGATATCGCCAATATGAGTATGTACATGATGAACTATCAGATATTTTAGCTGCTTCTGATATCGTCATTACGAGAGGCGGCTCAAACGCCATATTTGAATTTTTGGCTTTGAATATCCCGATGCTCATCATTCCTTTAGGATTAGATCAAAGCAGGGGAGACCAAATCCTCAACGCAAAGGCCTTCCAGGAAAAGGGCTATGGACTTATGTTGGAGGAAGAAAAACTAGACTGTGAGACATTGGTAGATCATTTAGACTCAATTTATAAAAACAAGGAAAAATTCGAAAAGAATATGAAATCAACGCAAAAAAGTTCTGCCTTGCAAAAACTTGTGAAAGAGATTGAAAGTTTTTATTTCTAAAAATTGAAATCGACGCAAACATCACTACGGTTCGTATTCAAAATTTCATCCAAACGACGTTAAATGATAATCACAAAGATCATTCAATGGACATCCAAGACATAGTGGTTTCGTTTTGCAATGTACTTTTCCATGTTCAACAAGAAGGGCATGGTATTCTTGGAATAGTATTAGATCAGCTGGAAATTCACTCTCAACCTGTTTTCTAAAAAAATCATAAGAAGCTGGTACATCATTTCCAAGCCGTGTAAAAATTCTCCTTGCATAAGCATCAACGACAAATACAGGTTTATGGAATGCATATAGGAGCATCGCATCTGCTGTTTCTCGGCCAATGCCATGGATGTTTAATAATTCACTGCGTAATGTCTGTTTATCTATTTGTTTAATTTTTTCGATATCATATTCATATTTTTTAAACCATTGTATAAACGCTTTGATTCGCTTAGCCTTTATGTTGAAAAACCCACTAGATTTGATCAGCTGAGCAAGTTCTGCTTCAGACAAGCGCGCAATCGTTTCAGGATCTAAAAAAGGTTTTAATTGCACGAGTGCTTTTTCAACATTACGCCAACTTGTATTTTGCACAAGGATTGCACCAATCATCATCTCAAAAGGGGTTTCAGCTGGCCACCAGTTTTGTGGGCAGTAATATTGATATAAGCGTTCATAAACGAATGAATATTGTTGTTGCATTTTATAACCTCCGTGAATTTGCCATTATACTAGATTATATGGGAAAGATGAACCCCTCGATGATTATACTATCACTTGGGTAATGTTTTTGTTAAAAATCTCATTCGTAAGAGAAGAATAGAAGGTACTGAATCAATGTATACATAGCAATCAATTGAGAGGATTAATTTTTATGGATGTCAAAGAGCGAAGAATTTGGAATCAAAACCATAAGATATTAACGGAAATTATACAAAAACCAGAAAAACACGCCCAAACTATACAATTATTTCTTTCTCAGCATGCCTTGCTACACTCATCTTCTATCGGGAATACGAGTAGAACAACACTGGAAGATGTGCTGTTAAATGACTTGGACGAAGTCACTTTTAGGAAGTATCCTGTAGCTAATCCAGATACAAAAAACTCAATTGCGTGGCACTTATGGCATATTGCTAGAATTGAAGATATGACTATAAACTTATTGATTGCAGATACTCAGCAAGTCCTTTATATAGGGGAATAGTTGGAGCAAATGAATATCGAAGTCTCTCATTCGGGCAATGACATGAGCGTAGAAGAAATTACTGAGTTAAGTGCAAAAATTAATTTTAATTCTCTCTTAGCATATAGAAGCGCTGTTGCTAAGCGGACACAGCAAGTCATACAATCATTGGAGCTGGACAATTTAAGACGAAAGTTGAACAAAACAGAATCAAACGATTGTTTAATGAAAAAGCCGTCACTCAAAAGTCAGCTTGGCTAGCAGACTATTGGAGTAGAAAAAACATCGCTGGGTTGATATTGATGCCTGCAACAATGCATAATTTTTTGCATTTGAATAAGTGTATTCGTATCAAGGATAGACTGCAATAAGCAAAAGGTAAAATAGATCGTGTTTTGGAAGGTGGGATGGTGAGCACTATGGATACTTGTTAATCCGAAGTGTGAACTAGTTTGAAACCCTCCTTTTGTGGTCTTGAAATTTTTTGATCTTTTGACATAAAAAAAGTTCGATCATGCAAATTAGTTTGATACAATTATATAAGTAGCTGGATTGTGGCAATTTGGCAAACGGACTATCCGGTTTATTTAGTTATGGAGGTAAGATGAGTGGATGTACAGATCGAAAAAGTATCTCTAGAACAAAAAAACGTATTAAAGAACTTACTCGAGTTATACAAATATGATTTTAGTGAGTTTGATCCTGAAGATGTAAATGATCAGGGATTATATGGTTATAAGTATTTTGAACATTACTGGACAGAGCCAAGTCGTTTCCCTTTTTTGATCAAGGTTAATGGAAATTATGCTGGATTTGCGCTAGTTCGTAAAATAACTCAAGAGGGTGAAAACCCTGAATTCTATTTTTCAATGGCTGAGTTTTTTGTTATGAAGAAATACCGAAAAACTGGTGTTGGGAAGAAAACTGCTTTTTATCTCTTTGATACCTTCTCGGGAACATGGCAGGTTTCAGAGATGAAGGAGAACGTTCCAGCGCAAAAATTTTGGAGAAAAATCATCTCGGAGTATACGAACGATAATTATCAAGAAGTTCAAAAAGTTGAATGGGAAGGACCTATTCAAATATTTATTACCGGCTAAACTAGCTGAGTGGTTTCTAACCTAAAGCTTTTTAAAACGAGTGCTTTTATGAAACAATTTAAATAGAAAATGATCAAATCTTTTATAAAAAAATGTATAATGATTTACATAGCATAGGTTCATTTAAAATTATATTCCTGGATATTAAAGTACAGAAGAGGAGAGTAGCCTACTTATGAAAGAAAAACAACTAGAATTACTGGAAATATTGGAAACCCACGGACGAATTGAAATTGAATCACTGGCAAAGATGCTGAATATGGATATAAATGAAGTAGCCGACATGATAAAAGACCTTGAGCAATCACAGGTGATTCAGGGCTATTCTGCGGTTATTGACTGGTCAAAAGTACTGGGCAACGGAGATATCACTGCGATGATTGATGTGAAGGTTGCTCCGAAAAGAGGCGTAGGGTTCGATCAAACTGCTGAACGAATTTATCGCCATAGCGAAGTTAAGTCGGTTTATCTAATGTCCGGGACTTATGATTTATCGGTTACGGTGGAAGGGAAATCAATGTCTGACATCAGTAATTTTGTCTCCGAAAAGCTTTCGACACTCGATTCTGTCATTTCAACAACGACACATTTTATCTTAAAAAAATATAAACATGATGGTGTCATTTTTGATGAAAAATCAAAGGATAAGAGAATGGTGGTGTCACCATGACGGCAACAAAAAGTAGCCATTTCGTTTCAGAGCTAGCCAATTCGATTCAGCCTTCCGGGATCAGACGTTTTTTTGATCTCGCCTCCCAGATGGATGATGTGGTTTCTCTTGGTGTTGGTGAACCTGATTTTACAACACCATGGAATATTATTGAAGCCAGCTATCATTCACTTGAGCAGGGCTATACCGCCTATACTTCAAATGCAGGTCTTTTCAGTTTGCGACAGGAAATCTGCCGTTATTTAACAAAATATGATTTGGATTATAATCCGGAAGATGAAATATTGGTCACCGTTGGGGCAAGCCAGGCAATTGATTTGGTTCTTCGTGCGACGATCAATAGGGGCGATGAAGTGATCATCGTCAACCCAGGATTTGTTTCGTATATCCCCCTCATTCAAATGGCAGGAGGGATAGCCGTTCCCCTCGAAACTAAGGCTGAAAATCAATTTAAACCAACACCAGAACAGCTCGAACCGTTGATTACTGCGAAAACAAAGGCGGTTTTTTTATGTAATCCTAATAATCCGACTGGCACGGTTCTCAGCAGAAACGATTTGGAACCCATTGCTCAAATTGTGAAAGACCATGATTTGCTCGTTTATTCCGATGAAATCTATGCGGAATTAATTTATGAAGATGATCATGTCAGTACAGGGGCGTTGGAAGGGATGAAAGAGCAGACTATCACCATTTCTGGGTTTTCAAAAGCATTTGCGATGACCGGTTGGCGTCTCGGTTATGCGGCGGGACCCAAGGAGATTATACAGGCGATGTTAAAAATCCACCAATCATCGATGATGTGTGCATCAACCATGGCACAGTACGCCGGCCTGGAGGCATTGACCGGCAACAGTGATAATGTCAAACGGATGGTCCGCAGTTATCGTCAAAGAAGAAATTATTTAGTGCATCAGTTGAACAGTATAGGGCTTGGCTGCGAATCACCAGGGGGCGCATTTTATTTGTTTCCATCAATTAAGAAAACTGGCTTATCTTCGGAAGAATTCGCAGAAAAATTGCTCATATCAGAAAAGGTCGCCGTCGTTCCTGGAAGTGTATTCGGTGAAAGCGGTGAAGGGTATATTCGTTGCTCATACGCAACCTCAATGACCCAATTGGAGGAAGCATCGAAACGAATACAGCGGTTTGTGGAAAATTTAGAGTGAATTTAAGTGAATAAACAGAATGATCACCCCAATGTTAATTAAATGGACATTTTCGGCATAAAGACGTTGCATTGCAACGTTCTTTGCCATGTGCCCCTAGGAGAATGATATTCCTGAAATAGCATTGAAGCATTCGATTGAGAGATATGGGGGACATTGATATGATTGTTCGAAATTTCAAGAATAGCGACTTAATTAAAATGTATAGATTGTGGGAGCTTAATCTTCGGCATAAGTGGCCAATTGAATACCAAGATTTCGAGAGAATTATTCGAAGTACAGATAGTAGTCATTCGCATTTTATAGCAGAAATAGATAATCATATTGTGGGATTTATTATTACTGGAATAAGTAGTACAAACAACCCCAGACCACGCGGTTCTGTCGTATTGATAATAGTCAATCAACTGGATCAAGGGAAAGGGATAGGAAAAAAGTTACTATCTATCGGTGAAAGACATCTTCATTCCCAAGGGGTAGTTGATATTCAACTTGGGGCAGGAGCTAATGCTTATTTCTGGCCAGGAGTTCCCGAAAATCTCCCCCACGCAATATCGTTTTTTGAGAAGTGTGACTGGAAATATTCGGAGGATAGTGTAGATTTGATAGGGAATTTGAATGAAGTTCGTCTTCCCTCTAATGTTTATATCAATACTGATATTCGTATTGAAGAATCTAGCGAAAGCGATATCAATGAATTATTAGTGTTTGAACAGAAGAATTTTCCTAATTGGTCTGATTATTTTCAGTACTATGCACAACAAAATGCTTATGAAGATATTCTATTGGCGAAAAGCAAGAATGGAGACATTATCGGATCGGTACTGCTATTTGGTAATGGAAAAGCAGGTGACCGCTTTAAATGGAAGCGGCTTATAAGTGGTCAAGTGGCTGGATTTGGTGCATTGGGTGTCAAGGAAGATTTTAGAGAAAATGGAATTGGAATGGCCATTGCCCTAAGAGCAACAGAGACACTGAGCCAAAGAGGTTTTGAATACAGCTATTTGGGATGGACTTGGTTAACAGACTGGTACGGTAAGCTAGGATACCAAGTATGGAGCAGTTACCGCATGAGTTGGAAAATATTAGAATAAGAAATTTGAAAATCTAACGACTCTGAAAATGATGTCCCACTATGTAATAGATAAGTAAAGCTGATTAGAACCACTCGCATGTTTTTAATCGGCTTTATGCGTTTTGTATATGAATCATTCAAAGTGATATAAATCTGTAAACTATTTATTTCTAGATCAGCGATTCAATCGAGCGGTTTTTTAGCCGAAACAGGAGCAGATAACGTATCGCATTCCAATTTCGAATGTCTAGCTTATGCATGGATTTCGTGTGGAGATTGATTCTGTTCCAATTACTACAGGCTGGCATCAACGACATGCTAAACGAAATCTTTCATACTTAACTTTTCATCCAATCACGACTCGTGATATTTTATGTGAAGAATTATTTCCGCATTATGATCCAGATAAAGCGATCGCTAACTTAAAGGTATGCTACATCATTTAGAATGTGATGTTATGGATTTTATGACATTAGTTCGTCAAGCTTATACCGAACGGGAAGCGATGATTCAATACGAGGGTAGGGCAGCAAAGAATAACAAATGTTAGTCTAAGATTTTTAGAGCTATTCCGAACGTTAGAAACAGGATGGTTTATATAAAATAAGTTAAACGACCACTTTCTCCCCAAAATGATGTGATGAATTAATCAATTCACTTATGAATCGAAGCCTGTATTTATTGCGGAGAGAATAGTAATTAAACAAAGAAAATAACCACTATTGAACTACCAATGGTGGTTATTTCATTTTAAACATATTTATATTTTTATCGGTGCCCGTCTAGTTAGTAGATGAATTAGTAAGATTGTAATCAAAATGACAACGACTACTAATAGTAATGCTAAATTAGTTGGGACAGCGTTTAGTGCTGAGAAACTTTGAAATAGCGGTAAATCAAGTGCTAAGCGAATCATTGAATCTTTTATTGAAATAATTCCAATTCCAATTGCTATAAAGAGTATTCCGCCAATAACTCCTAGACGCTGGAATGCTGCTCCAATTAGCCAACCGATAATATAAAAAACGAAGATATGAAGACTAAACAAAGCAAGGGAGAGGGTAAGGTTGGTTTCTGGGTTAACAAATGGTGTTAAAATGATTGACTGAATAATTTCCCCTATGATATTTCCGTCGATGTCAATTTTAATTTTCTCTAACGTATTGGCGTTCAAAACAATAGAAGAGAAATTGCCTACTATTAGCTTCTGTATCAAGTTAATCACATAAATACCTATTGGGATAATGATCGATAAAGCAACGCTAGCAATCACGTTTCCAATAAAATAATTCTTCCTTGTCACTCCCATCCCTACGTAATAGGAGAGAAAGCTTATCGCAATGATTCCGATGACGAGCATATAGATATTACTGCTAATATATCCTGCACTATAGAAGGAATCAATGTTATTCCCGAACACCAATTTAACAATATTAACGATGATAAAAATCCCCGTAGCCCAAAATGTCCATGTCAGTTGCACCCAAAATTGATCTACAGCAATCATTGGAAAAGATACGACTTTCTTCATACTAATTCCCCTCCTCCGTTAGATGAATAAATAAATTATGCAGTGATACTGGAGCAATATCGAGACGTAGTTCTTTTGCAGAAGCTCGCTCCGCAGTGCTTAATTCTCCGAACAGTGTGATTGAACGTGTGTCACCTAGCTGTTCTTCGTGGATCACATTTTTACCCTCTGAAAATTTTTGAATTGCTTGCTTATTTCCAACCACTGTAATTCCATAGGAAATAAGGCGATCATTTTGTTCATGTAGAAGAATTTTTCCGTCCTTAATTATGATGACCTCATCAAATAGATACTCCATTTCTGAAACAAGATGGGTAGATAAAATGATAATTCGTGGATGTAGCTCTTGATCCTGTAACAATTCTTTATAGAATAAATCGCGTGCTGGTGCGTCCATTCCAAGATAGACTTCGTCAAATATCGTGATCGGTGATCGACTTGCTAAGCCAACCACGACATTAAAGGCAGATTGCTTTCCTTTAGAAAGTTTAGATACTGATTTTTTCCCTTCGAGCTTAAATTTCTTTAATAAACTTTCTGCATACTCCAAATCAAAATTTGGTCGATAGCGTTTCAAATATTTTATGATTGTGGAAGGAGAGTCTGATTCCCCTGTATAATCCTTGTCATACATAAAAGTTACGTCCTGCATGATTCGAGCATTTTCAAATGGTTGCTCGCTATCGATTAATATTTGGCCAGATGTCGGTACGCGAAAGGATCCAAGTAAAGAAAGTAGGGTTGTTTTTCCGGCACCGTTTCTACCGAGTAATCCGTAAATTTTTGGTTCCGTAATTTCAAAATCTATGTCACGTAATATCTCGTCATTTCCATAAGAAAAATGAAGATTATTTGCTTTAATATTCATTATTGTTCACGTCCTTTCACTTCTTTAATATAGTTGAAGATTTCTTCTATCGTAATTTCTAGCTTTTCTGCTTCTAGTACAAGCGAGACAATATTGTCTTCAATAAATGATTGCCGTCGCATCGCGAGTATTTTATCCCGAGCCCCTTTAACTACAAACATCCCAATACCTCTTTTCTTATAAAGTATTTCTTCCTCAACTAACTGATTTATTCCCTTCGAAACAGTGGCATGATTGATTTTATAGTAATGAACAAGTTGATTCGTGGAAGGTGCTTGATCGTCTTCATTCAATTGTTTATTGATAATCTGATCTTCAATAAGCTCACGAACTTGTATATAGATTGGCTTATCAGAATTAAAAACATTACTCATTAACGACCCTCCTTTTGGGGTGGTACGGTGTTATGGTTATATACGTATGTGTGTAACCATAACAGTGAAAGACGATAGTGTCAATAACTTTTTAAGAAGTACGGGAGCCTGGCACCGAACATTATCGTTGCATGGCAGTAAAAATTTGTGCATATAAAAAACTATTGATAAAAATAGAAAAAGCTCCAGTTGTTAGTGTGGGAACGATGACTAAATCCGTTCCTACACCGACAAAGGAGCACAACTCATGAATAGGTTAATCCTTAGGATTTATCAGCTTTAAGAAACTTGTATTGATGGGCAATATGGTTAGGGTTCATTTGTATTTTAAGGCCGTAAGTCAACGACTTAATGCAGAAAAACAAATGGGTTCCAAGTCTAATTCTTATCTTATTTATTTCTTCGACTCGACTTTCATTTCATTTGGCTACCAATCCCAAGTCTTGTGTACGATTATCCTTTAAGCCGATTTCTTAGAACTAAAATATTTGATTATTCTTTACTTTTTCCGTCTCACAAAGTATAATAAAACGGTAAAGTCGATTTCAATGAGCATATAAATAATAAGGGGTGCATTTTGTGAGTGCGGTAGTTTCTGAATAGGAAAACGTATTATAAGGAAATAAGGAAGTTTTAACAACAGGGGATTTTAGTGCGATACACACCCCTTAGTTTGTTTTGGGCTTATTTCCACCTATGAAGATACCTACCATACTTTACAAACAAACGCATCATTTCATAATTAAAACGTTTGTTATTAACGTTTTTTTGATGTATTTACTTTTGATTTGTAATGTAAGCTGCGGTGTCTGCCGCAGCTTTTTTTATTTTGTTAAAACTCATTGGAATCCTGTTAGGTATCTTCATTGCTGATTAAATAATCACATTGAGGAGAATGAAAACATGAATGAAAATACTTTTGAAAAATTACAATACAACGAGCTAAAAGAAATTGTAAAATCGTATTGTGTGAGCGGGCTTGGACAACAATTAATTGATACATTAACTCCAAGTTCTAATCTAAAGGTAGTAAAACATCGATTAACTGAAACCACTGAAGCCCGTAGCATTCTGGATGCAGGAGGAAATGTACCATTTATCGGGATTTCCAACATTGAACATACCATCGACAAATTAGATAAGGGCATCATTTTAGATCCAGAGGAGCTTTTCCGTTTTTCTGACTTTTTAAGGGGCTGCCGGAGGATTAAAACTTTCATGTGTAACAAAGAAGGGATGGCACCGACATTAGCGGTGTATGCTAATTCCATGACAGAATTCACGGGGATAGAAGAGGAAATTAATTTTTCTATTAAAAATAATCAGATTGATTCGGCTGCCAGCAAAGAGCTCAAACGTGTTCGTTTCCAAATCGAATCCACTGAACAAAAAATTAAAGATCGATTGAATAAATTCCTAAACAGTACTGTTAATAAAAAATATATTCAGGAATTCGTTATTAGCGTTAAGGATGATCGCTATACAATACCGATAAAAGCTTCATACAAAAATCATGTACATGGTAGCGTTATTGAAATATCTTCTAAAGGTTCAACAGTCTTTATGGAACCTAATGTGGTAGGGAAATTAAGTGTTGAATTAGCAACATTAAAATCCGAAGAGGATATGTTGGAATATCAAATACTCGCTACTTTAACAGGGCTAGTGGCGGAAAATCTTCAACCGATTAAAATTAATATTGAGCTTATATCCCAATATGACATGGTTTTTGCTAAAGCTAAATATAGCAGAATTATGAATGGGATTGAGCCGAAAATTAATGAGCATGGAGATATTAAATTAGTTGATTGCAAGCATCCGTTATTATCAGGTCATATTGTTCCGCTTCAATTTCAAATTGGGAGTAGTTATCGCAGTTTGATTATAACGGGTCCTAATGCTGGCGGAAAAACAATTGTACTGAAAACAATTGGTCTTGTCACTTTGGCAACAATGTCCGGGTTTCATATTACAGCTTCGAAAGAAACTCAAATTGCCATATTTGCCCGTATTTTTGTCGATATTGGCGATAATCAGAGTCTAGAAAATGCCCTTAGTACGTTCTCTTCTCACATGAAGAACCTATCGGAAATCCTGCAATCTGTAAACAATAATACATTACTACTGTTTGATGAGATTGGCAGTGGAACAGAACCTAATGAAGGAGCAGCGTTAGCCATTTCTCTTTTGGAAGAATTTTATCTTAGAGGATGTATAACCATTGCGACAACGCATTATGGAGAAATCAAACGCTTTTCTGAATGGCATAATGATTTTATGAATGCTGCTATGCAATTTGATCATGAAACACTTGAACCCTTATATAAACTGCTCATCGGCCAATCGGGAGATAGTAACGCCTTATGGATTTCGAGAAAGATGAATGTACCAGAAAATGTTCTAAGAAGAGCAGAAGACTATATGAAAAATAAAGAATACAGCCTAGAACGATTAAAAGAAAATAAAATCCGAAAACCAAAACCAGTTATTGAAATAGTAGAAAATCATCTGGATTATCAGAAAGGAGATCGTGTAAAGCTGCTAGACCAGGACGACATCGGAATTGTATACAAGGAAAAAGATGATGATCATAACGTTACTGTGTTTTATCAAAATCAATTTATTAAAATTAATGAGAAACGATTGGTTTTGGAGTTAAAAGCTGCAGAGCTGTATCCAGAAGGTTATGATGTAGACACTCTATTTGTTGACTATAAAACCCGAAAACGAAATCGTGATATTGAACGAGGCTCAAAAAAAGCGCTTCGTGATGTCAATAAGGAAATACGGAGAAATAAGTAATGAGAAAAAATCCCCGCTTGTTCAAGAGTGGGGATTTTGAGTTTAAGCTTATTAGGGCAGGCGAAAAGTTGATAGTGTCATTCGCATAAATGTCACCAACACTCCCTATATTTCAGCGCATAGTTCGGAATGGCTTCCTGTCCAATAAAAAAAGATTTGCATTGCACGTCTTATCTTATGAAATACTACTGACAGTTTGGACAGATCAGAACCACCTCGATTCAACTGCAGTAGACTTCCCGCCCAGGTGGTTTCAGAACAAGCCTCCAACGAAATCTGGCAAGGCAAAAAATAATACTAAGATCGTTGTTTCCATAAGTATCCCTAAGTTAAGCTTACAGGAGCTGTCGACTGAATGTCGACTTTTATTTTTGGTCATTTCGGATACCGATGTCTTTCATTAAAATTTTTCCTTTGGTGGTCCGATCAAAAATAAAACTGATCTTGTCGATCCGTTCGGGCACCAAATTGGTGTCGGCTTTGACAAAATCATTGATATTGAACGCAAAATTTTGAAAAATTGGTTCCTTAATCGTTTGGAAGAATCCTAACGGCCGCTTGGCAAGAACGCCTTCAAGCATGGGAAGGAGCGGAGAGAACTTGCTAAGTGGCAAATGACTTATATTTCCATTTTTATCTTCAACGGAAATCGTTAAGTCGACCAAAGCGTCCGCGGCACTAACGTCTTGCTCGGTATCAAGGTTGGCGAGGGAAAATACAATAGTGCTTGTGTCAGTTATATCAACAGCGGAATCTGGCAATATGACATTATAAGCAGGCGTGGAGGTAACTGTTGTGTTATCCCATTCTAAAAAAACCGCGTTATACTGCTCATCTGACAGTTCCATTTTTACTTTGTCTTCTTTCCAAACCTTGAGGGAGTCCCCTTCCAAACGTCCGCCAGGCAACGTGGTTGTCCCCGGATCGGAATCTTCTTCATAATTAGTGACGGTGGTGGTTTTTCCGTCCCAATAATTGTTAATATACATTGTTTCGGGCAACCACTCCTTGGCGTATCCCAGATCTTGAAATACCATCCGATATGAATTATTGTCCTTCAACGTAGCCTCCAAAAAGGATGATATCAATACTTCTGCAGCTTGAATCTGTTGTTCACCAGGAAGGATCTCTGAGTTATTGAACAACATGTTTCCTACACCAACAGCATCGGTTCCACCCCAAATCGTATTGAATTGTCCATGATTTGCACCGTAGATATATACATATGATTTGATATAATCACTATTTTCAGTAAAACATGTACGATAATACTGATTCGCCCCAACGAACGAATTGACATCCATGTCGTGGGAACCATGTAGGGACAAATAGTTGATGTCTTGAAGCTTGATGGGTTGTCCTCCCGGTTGATACTGCATGTCGGTACCCGCGATCGAGATAAGGGATTTTATATTAAAATGGTAATCAAATTTGATATTTGCATCCTCTGGATATGTTGTCATTTGGTTGTAGGCGGCTGCCGTAGTGATGGCCTCACCACCACGGGAATGTCCTATCAGAGCAATATGCTGCATATCTACTTTGCCATGAAACGGATTTCCTTTAGAAGCATTCCATGTTTCCCACGTTTTTAAATGTTGGAGCAACAACCAACCTCTTGCACGGTTTTCATCTTCTAATCCATCTAAAATAAATAGATCATCGTACGGAGAAATATTTAAAAAGTTCTCATCGATCGAAGCCATGATAAATCCACGACTTGCCAGTAATTTTCCCAAATAGGCATATCCGGGATCAGAGAATTCAGTCGCAAGATGATTACCATGTACAACGAGTACAAGTGGGAAGGGACCATCACCTTCAGGATACCAAACCGAGCCATTCAGCGGCATCGCTTCTGGACCAAAACCGAAGGTGTTTGTACGTCTGGAAGACCAATTGTCCACAAATGCCGAGCCATCCACAGGCTCTGTCGTCAAGTGTCCTTGGGAATCAAGATCTTTGCGATACGTTGGATCGCTTATATAGGCAATTGATTTTACACGAAATGGGCCAGGGTCAGCCGGATTGGCCACGGAGCTTGAGTAATTGTTCGTAGTCTTAACGGTTTGTAAAGGATTCTGAACTACCAAGTTAGCAAAGCCTTCACTAGTGAGCCAATATCCCAATAAGCAAATGAAAATGCACATCGCTGCAACTCCCGTGCCTGCCGTTACTTTTACCCATCTTGAAGTTTCGCGATAGGAACCCTTTATAAATCTATAAACTAAGGATCCAAGCAGGGAAAAGGAGAAGATGATGCAAAAAAGGACGGATAACGATAACGGTAAGGGGCCTAAAAAACTGAGATACAGCAAACAAATGGAGGATAGCAGAAACCATACATACCGAGAAGGCATTTTTTTAGCCCAATGCAACCCGCTAGTAATAAGACCCGTGATTCCCAGAATGGCTAGCAGAGATAATACTGTACCTATGAAGTAGTCCTGAAACCCTCGTGACCCAAGATAATAGGAAGCTTGCACTAAACAAATGAACAATGTAACAAGTGACACTCCAAAAATAGCTCCTTTCCATCCGGGGGGAAGAGGAGAGATGCCTGGAAGAGGAATCTTGGGTAGCAGACTTCTGTGTACTTTCTTTTGATTCTTTGAACTAATGTCAAACATGGATGTACCGCCTTTCGAGTTATCGCCAATCCGCTTAGGGATGACCTTTACGCTAGATAAATCAATCAATGCTAAAAATACTGAACAGTTCTTCTTCGAATTGCATAGCGTGTGAAACTATGTGATATGTATCGACATAGTGAACAAAGAGTCCGTGTTTTGGTTAAAATTAGACATAGATCGCAAAAGTAACTACTATTCATTATTCAGTACTACACGATAAATAATAGCATAGAGTACTGAATAATGCAAGGTAGTGAATTAAAAACTATTCTACATTATTGGAAACCGTATTTTTGGAGTAAAAAGCTAGCTCATCCTAACAACAGGGGGAGCACCGTATCAGTCATAAAGGAATATATCAAAAGTCAAGACTGCGGAGGCTCCCCCTTACTAAATGCTATGCTTTTTTGAAGGGACTGCACCTTGGCCATTTTGTTCAAAAACCAAAGTATTTGTAACCTTCATATATTCTTAACTATTCTTTACTCTCAATTCATAAACGATAAATATTAGTCAATTATACTGAGAAAGAATAAGAATATGGGAGGAGAATTCACTTGAAATTCAAAACTAGTATATTATTAAGTTCAGTTTTAGCTCTGTCAATCGGTGTTGCCCAACCTATTTTTGCGGCAGAGATCCCGCCGTCGGTCATTACTTCCACTGTCACTGAGACCCCTAATAACAGCATGACACTCGCTTGGGAAACGCATGATCAGGAGGTTACAAAGGCGGTTGCGCAAATCGTCAAGAAATCAGACCCTAAAGGATTCTCATCCAAGAATAAATTAGTTTTCTCAAGTAGTGATATCACCTTCAAAAATGGACGTGCTTATAGTAAAGTTACTGCTAGCTCTCTTGAAGAAAATACTAAATACCGCTACCGCGTAGGAGATGGTTCAGAAAAAGGATGGAGTGAGGAGGGCCAGTTTAAGACTGCTAGTACAGAAGAGAATTTTTCCTTTCTTTATATCTCAGATACCCAATTTGACACCGCAGCAGGTGATGGGAAGAAAACAGAACAGATGTTAAAGAATGCGACAAAACAATTAAAGGATAAGGTTGATTTCACCTATCTAGCAGGAGATTTTACAAACACAGCAAATAATCCGGATCAATGGGATACATTCTTTGATGTTTCACATAATCTTTATCAGGATACATTTATGGTACCTGTCATTGGTAATCATGATAGTGCCAGTGGACTTTACTTAGATAATTATTTTCCTTCACCAGAAAGCGGAAAGCAAATTACAGATCTTGAGCTACCTTATGTTTATTCATTCGATTATGGATCTGCTCATTTTGCATCATTAAATACGGAAAATATAACAGATGAAGAGATTGATCAGCAAATTAATTGGTTACGAGAAGATATGCAGGCTAGTGACAAGCAATGGAAAATTGTCTTATTCCATAAAGGGATTTATTCTGGGGCGAGCCACATTACCGACTCAGGTATTATTAAGCTTCGCACTGCCCTTTCACCAGTATTGGATGAATTAAAGATTGATGTTGTCCTCTCTGGTCATGATCATGTATACAGCCGCGGTTTTGTAAATGGTGATGGTACGAAGGAAAAGGCTGAGCTAGTTCATCCAGCCAATCCTTTAACCGTTTTTGCACCTGATGCACCGTTATATTACACAATCGCTTCAGGCGGTTTAAAATTTTATAATCCTAAAAATTATTCCGTCACAGCTGGTGATCCGCTTATTCCTAACTATGATTTCCTTGATATAAAAAATACAAATGTAGAAGATGAAGCCTCCCCAGAGGGAAATAAGATGACATATAGTCAAGTCACGGTAACAGATGAGAAAATTACTTTTAATACATCCTATACAACTACGAAGACAAATGAAAACAAGCATCTTGAAACGTTCTCGATTGTTAAAGAAAAGCAAGATGAAGAATGGTCTGCAGACAAAGTGTATGTAGCAGGGGATCGTGTCAACTATAAAGGTAAGACTTATGAGGCGAAATGGTGGACCAGAGGGGAAAAGCCTTCCGATTCTGGCGAATGGGATGTCTGGAAGGAAATTAAGCATGAAGGCCCTAATCATATTTCAGACTGGCAATCATCGAAGGTGTATGTAGCAGGAGATAAGGTATATGATAACGGTATTCTTTATGAAGCAAAATGGTGGACGCGTGGTGAAAAACCATCTGATTCTGGCGAGTGGGATGTTTGGAAAAAGCTAGACTAATGTTCTTGGAGTAGCCTCAACAAGAAGGTTTCAAGCAATAAGAAATTTGCTTGAAACCTTTTTGTGCATCAACCATGTCACAGAACCTCACCTTTAATCGTCTTGATTATAGAAGGAGGGGAAGTTTAAATGGAAAAGGTCGATGTTGTTATTATTGGCGGGGGAATAGCCGGTCTAACTGCCGCGAATTATTTAGCTAAAGAGGGGAAACATGTCATCCTTCTTGAGAAATCGAATCAATTCGGGGGTCGTGCTATTACGAACCACGTTAACGGTATGTTATTTAATATCGGTGCCCATGCACTATTTACCGATGGAGAAGCCATGGCTGCTTTTAAACAACTTGGTATCAAGATTTATGGGGGAAACGCTTTTGCCCAGACTCATGGTATATGGAAAAATAAAGTGTACCCATTGGCAACGGGATTTGGTTCACTTATCACGTCTTCATTGCTCTCATGGTCTGAAAAAGTGCAATTCGCACAGTTGATGATTCGAGTGTGGAAAATGGATGCAGAAAAAATGCCTATCATGAGTTTGCGTAAATGGGCGGAACGGGAAGTTAAAAGTCCAATGGTCAGACACCATTTTTATACGTTAAGTCGTACAACGACTTATGCATATGCTCCAGATCTACAACTTATCAGCTCAGTAATTAGACAACTTCAAAGATCTATGAAAAAGGAAGTTATGTATGTTGATGGTGGGTGGGAGACGATTGTTTCAGAATTAAGAAAAACCGGAATAAGCAAGGGGGTAGAAATGTTTTGCAAATCTAGAGCGGTGGAGATTGAACATGACGACCATGTGCAAAAAGTTCATTGTGCCAATGGTGAATCGTTTGAAACTGAAAATGTCGTGATTGCTACCCCGCCAGAAGAAGCGTGCCGCCTGATAAAAGGTGTAGAAAGCACCTCTTTGCATCGGTGGAAAGAGCAAGCAGTTCCGATTACAGTGACTTGTCTGGATCTAGGCTTAAGCCATTTACCAAACCCGTCTCACCAGTTTGTCTTAGGTTTGGATCAACCAACTTATTTTACCAATGAATCAAGAGCCGCAAGATTGAGCAGTGCAAACGAAGCTATTGTACATTTGATAAAATACCATCATCCTGGGGATCAAAGCTATGATCCTCAAGCTAATAAGAAACAATTGGAACAAACAATGGATCTTCTTCAACCTGGATGGCGAGAAGGATTGATCAACCAGCAATTTTTACCGCGAATGACTGTTGTTCATGATTTTCCTCGTGTTGATAGAGAGGGCATACCCGGTCCTGCCATTCCTGAAATCAAAGGTCTTTATGTAGCAGGAGATTGGGCAGGGGATGAAGAACTACTTACTGATGCGGCAGTTGCGAGTGGGAAGCGGGCAGCCATGCATATTTTAGAGAACCACAAGGTTTTTAGATGAGAGAAGGGCATTTGTATGAAGACTGAAAAGCTGTATCAAACATATAAACCGTTATTGTTTTCTTTAGCTTATCGCATGCTGGGGAGTGTCATGGATGCTGAGGATATTGTTCATGAGGCGTTTCTATTGTTGGAAAAAGCAGATCCCTCAGAGGAGATTCACGATATCAAAGCTTATTTATGCAAAATTGTAACGAATCGCAGCATTGATACATTACGCTCTGCGGCAAAAAAACGTGAAGTCTATATTGGAACCTGGTTGCCCGAGCCACTTGTAGAAGAATATTCAGATGACCCCTCAAGCTTCTATATGACCAAGGAATCTATATCCACTGCTTATCTTTTGCTATTACAACAATTAACCGAGACAGAAAGGATAGTATTCCTTTTGCGTGAAATGTTTCAATACAACTATGATGAAATTGCCTCAATTGTTGGTAAAAGCAGTACCAATTGTCGGCAGATTTTTCATCGGGCCAAAAAAGGAATCTCGCACAATCCGAATTCAGTCAAGCAGGATTTCGGTCAATTAAGTGGGTATGTCGAGAAATTTACCCAAGCTGTGCAAGACGGAAATATCAGCGAAGTCTTGGCATTGTTGAAAAAGGATGCGATTTATTATTCCGACGGTGGAGGAAAAGTTACAGCAGCTATTCGGCCAGTATACGGTGCCGAATACATTTCACGCTTTTTCCTAGGGGTTATAACTAAAATCCCCGAAGATTTTTCACTCAAGTTTGCAAAAGTAAATGGAAATCCAGGGATGATCCTTTATTCAAGCGGGAAAGTCAAATACGTCCTTTCTTTTGAAATGAATGACGCAAAAATCGAGTCAATATACATGGTGGCCAATCCTGATAAATTAAGGCATATAAAATGATTTCGAAAGGCAAAGACCGAGTTCTGCTGCCTTGTTATGGCTTAATGAAACGAGACTTCATGATTAGATGCGTTACTGAAAACTTTTGCTGATGAGATATCAGTTTGAAGGGGAACTTCATAGTTTTCATAATTCTAGTTGCTGATAAAAACCAGCTAATCTCTCGTTCCGTCAATAGATTAGCTGGTTTTCTTAACTCATCAGAGCAGGTGAAAGGTCGATTGAATGCTGCTCAAATAAGCTTTCATCATAGAGTAAATTTCTTCTACATTGCATTGAAAAGACTGCTGAATTCACTTCTTACTGTAACCTTAAGGGACAAATCGATGTGATAGGGATGTTCATTAAATTGGGTCCAAAAATTGAATATGCTTAAACTCGGAAACAGCAGCAAAATTCATTAATTTGTCTCCCTCAATAGCAAGTTCCTCTTTATCAACCTTCGATAATGGTTTAAAAGGTTCGATAATGAGTGTGGAGGATTTTCCTTTCTGATCAATTCTCCAGAGCCCTTGGACATAACCACCTACAAGAAATGTAGCTTTAATAATACCATTGACTGTAAAGACTCGACTTCGATACTCATCAGCTATAATCCTTGAACGTTTTTTATGAGAAAGAAGGACATTATCAAATTCAGCCAAGAAACGAACGGGTACCGGCGTATCAATATCCGGAAAATCAGCGTGGTCGACATCGAACAACTCATTTCCATCTTCGTCCAAAAAGGTATTTAATTGGAATCTTAGATCCTAAATCACCTTGCGGATTTTGGTTAGTCCGGACCAAGTCTGTATATCTGCGATCGAAGCTGGTCCGAAAGCATTCAAGTAGCGTAAAATAAGTGATTCCAGACTATAATTACTAACAAGTGATTGACCCAACCAGTTCTCAGCCGAAGTATGAATGGCTTTACCTTTAGCTCTCCAAACTCCTCGAGGAGGAGGCTGGACCAATGGCACTAGGTTACGCGCCGCAGCAGCGAGAGCAGACGAATCTGTATTTTCCATGTTTCCTTTAGCAGTTTGCCGAGTTCTCCTAATGTACATGGCTGACTTTTTACAAGATCTTTACTGATTTTTGTCAACTCATTCATATCTACGTCCGTTAGTCGTCGACCAAAATTAGCTTTCAAAGCTTTATCCAAAACTGGCTGAATTAAGGGACGAAGTGTCAAACAATCACGCTTGGTAACAAGAAAGATAGTGGAACGCATAAGTGCAATGCGTACAACGCCGCGATCCAATAATAACTGAGATAATGTTTCATGCTTGAAGTTATCTACTCTAGTCCACAAACTTACATAGGGTGAATTAGGGGTTTGAGATTGCATTCCGATTAGATGCTCAAGGGCATCTGGAATCGACATGTTGGATCGTTTTATAAGAAGCTGCCTGGCTCTAAAAGTGTTCGGTTTAGAGCACGTGAACTTATTACTTTGTTTAAGTTTTTATTATTCTGATTTGATTTCATCGCTGATTATTCACATCCTCCATAGTTAATGACTGATTATGAGCACCTCCCATAAGATTTGAATATAAAAATAGTCCGAAATCTTGCATTACAGAGGTATGACCGATCTGCCGCAACATGGTAGCTATATTTCCACGGTGATAGGATCCGTGTGTGACGAGGTGGAGAATTGTTTCAAAAATTGTAGTTTCTAGAAGCCCAGCATATGGATTATCAACTTCAATCACTTTTTCATAATTTGTTTGGTCATTTAAATATTTTTTGTATCGTTTAGATAATTCAGTAAAAACAACTTTCATTTCCTCAATATTTTTTGTTTCCATCTGTTCCGTCAATTGATTTGTGTATGCCATTGCATCGCTCATGCTTGTACCAGAAATAATCTCAAGCCAGGCTAAATCTGTGAGGTATATATGGCACATTGTTTTTGCCGCTGAAGAAAAACCACTGTTAACTTCCTTATGGAAAACGTCTTGCGGTAGTTCTTTTAGGCGATTTAAAATAACTTCATTTGCCCATATGTGGTACTTATACATTGTTAATACAGAATGAACCATACTATTTCTCCTCCTATCCCCACTTTAACGATTAGATTATGTTACAAAGCTGATTGCAAATTTCAAAAAAACTACATCTATAAATATTCTGTTATTGATTAAAAAAACCTCTATTAATTTATAAAAAATATTCACTAATGCCCCATTGCTCTAAGGGTAGCAGGCGCCAAAAACTGCTCTCTTGTAAAGTATAAATATACAAGTCTTTTGGAGATTACAAATGATAATTGGTTATGTTCGGTTGTCCTATTGGCCAAAACTTTGATCGGAAAATTGGTATGATTAATAAATTGGTTGTAGCGATGAAGAAATTTAACAGTACGGTTAAAGAGTGGGGAGGACTTCATCAACTTTTTGATGACATCCGGAAAGCTGATACAAATATATTGGAGAGCATTTCCTGTTTTGGGGATAAGAACACTTAGATAAGATGAAATTCATTTCTTTAAAAGAAAGTATGGATACACGAACCATATGAGCAAAGCCTTTGCTTAATTAGAAAGAAAACTTATGGCTAAGAGAATAAAGAACAGACTCGAAGCAAGTAAATGGAGGAGAAAACATTAGATAGAGCCAAGTTGCTGGCTATGGCGCTACGGATGTATATGAAGGGAGATAGTCTATGGAAGAAGGTTTAAAGTTCAGGTTTCACTTTGCGGTTTACAGGCCCTCTGTTAGGAACATTAATTACCCTGAATTTTCTGCACCAATGAGAAAATTCAGGGCTTTATTTATGTTATGCTGGAATACTCTGAAAATTATCCTCTTCAAAGCACGAAACAAAGAATACGCAAAATAAGGAATTTAAAAAAGCAGCTGTTTTAGTTCTTATTTGATTAAACTTTATATTGCTAAACTAACTGCTTTTCCTAATCGCTTTTTCAACAAGTGCTTGAAAGCCATAGATTATAACCGCTAAGGATACATTTATAATATACCAACCAGTGTGTGTCATCTTTTTAAATTGGACAATGCCAAACTTGTTTCCAATATAAGGCATAGGATACGCGTTTACTAAATCCAATACCATATTCATGATTAGGTATTTGCGGAAATTCCCATACGTTAATTTAAATATCCACAGGGTTGCGACAAAATAAGGACCTAAAATATATGTAAAATCGATTGGCCCTGGAGATATAGGATTATTCGTTTTCCACCATTTCTTCTTGTTACAGATGAGGCTAAATACGCTTAAGAATAAATTGATAAAACTTGCAACAGGTAAGAACCTTAAAATATTTCTTTTCCCCATAAAAGGGACCGTTAGCCAGGGCAAAATTAATGTTGCGAGCGAAAATGCAATTTTCTTATTAAATTTAACCATTAAACTCAAGTTCCTCCTTAAAAAAAGATACTTTCGATACTATTTACATCAATAAATTTCCTGGATTTGTTAAATCTGAATTTTTTTTATATTCCACATCAGTGAATCAACACCGGTTGAAAAATGAGCGATCGGTTCTCCTTGAGCAAGATCTAATTGATAAGGAGTAAAAAGAGTATTTTTATCTACTTCGATCTTTGCTTTTTGCAATGGCCAAGGTCGATGGTGTATTTCGCCGCAATAGATATTGCCTCTGTTATTCGAACTATATAAACAATATCGCTCAGTAAGCCAATGATCCAGTGTTCCTTGCTTTGGATAATAAACTTCTGATACAGGAATGTATTGGCCCTTAAAAGATACAGGAGGATCGTTGTTTCCTTTACGAATACTATGGCAATGAAAGGTTTGTTCTACTTTGCGAAAAGAAAGCTTCGCCGGATGATAGGGTAAATGATACCAGTTTTTTGCTATCTTTAATGACGCCCAGTTCTCCACATCAATAGACATAAAATAAATGCCAGGTTTGCCATTATATTTTACATATGTCCTTACATTGATTTCTGGAAATTTAGGTGTAAGGGAAACATTTGAAAATCCAAGGGGGTAAATCCCCTCTATCACGAATAAAATGAGGCCTAACCATGCGGATCCATGGAAGGTGTCAATTTGCAAGGAGGAAGGAATATGTGGACGTAGCTTTTCCGGTGAAACAGGCCAATGCAAAAACAATAGATTTCTCCATGTTTGTCGCATAATCCACTTTTTCGAAGGGAATGGGAAAGGCCGATGATTGCTATCATTTAATAAGTCCATTAAATGACCTCCTTCTTACAAGAAAAAGACTCCTAAAGTTAACGAAAATTAAGTGTAAAATAAAGTGACAACTAAAATTAAAAGATCTCTTGTAGTCTTTCCGTAAAGAAAAGTTTAATACCTGCTCTTTTTTCACGATATAGAATATTTAAATGCTTCTCTTTGGGCAATAATGGTTAAATGAATGCTTAATTTATACCATATTGGAGAAGTGATTATGCCGAACTTTTTATATTATGTGTCTTTCGTGATGATTTCCCTATTATTTGTCCTTATATTATTCATACTTATTGGTTGGCGCTGGATCATGAAGCGAATGGTTAAACAAATAGGAAAAATAATTCTAACCGATAGTTATCAAGAAAATATTATCGAGTTACTACCGGGGCTGCGACATATGGGGATTCAAAATATATTGGAAAATAGTCTACGTACAGAAACAGGCGATGTTCTCCATCGACCGCTTGGTTCTTCAAAAAAGTGGCCAAATTTAGATACGCTCACGTTTATCCCTGCTCAAACATCACCATTCCCTTTAGATGGAGAGGAAGAAGTCGATGTTGCCGTTACGATTGGACCAAAAGCGAAAAAACCGATGAAAATAAAGATTCCACTGATCATTAGTGGTATGGCCTATGGTGTCGCACTAAGTGAGGAAGTGAGGCTTTCTTTGGCAGGAGCAGCAAAAAATGTAGGCACTGCTATCAATTCTGGTGAAGGCGGAGTGCTTCCTGAGGAATTAGATACCGCCGGAAAATATATTTTGCAATTTGCTAAAACAGAGTGGTCAAAGGAAGACAAACTTCTTAAACGAGCTGATATGATTGAAGTTAAATTGGGGCAGGGTGCCTTATTGGGAACAGGAGGAAAAATTTCACCTGAAAATTTAACAGGACGTGCTCGTAAGATAATGGGATTAAAGGAAGATGAGGATGCTGTCATTTATGATAATTTTTATGAGGATCAAACACTAGATGATTTGAAAGAACTTGTTGATGAACTTCGAACCTTAACAGGGGGTATTCCAATCGGAGCAAAAATCGGTGCAGGAGGAAAGATTGAAGAAGATATTGATCATTTAATTTACATGGGGGTTGATTATATTGCAATTGATGGAGGACAAGCAGCAACCCATGGAGCCCCGCCAATTTTATCTGATGATTTTGGGATTCCGACATTACATGCGGTTTTCCGGGCAGCCAATCATCTAAAAAAGAGAAAACTAAAGGAACAAATTAGTTTAATTGTATCGGGAGGATTATTTGTACCGGGACACTTTTTAAAAATACTTGCACTAGGTGCGGATGCTGTCTATCTAGGTTCAACCATTTTATTTACAGTTGCACATTCTCAATCTCTGAATGCCCTACCTTTTGAACCACCTACACAAGTTGTTTGGAATGAAGGGAAATTCAAGAATCAATTTAAGATCGACGAAGGCACGCAATCAGCAGAAAAATTCCTAACAGCAAGTATTGAAGAAATGAAAATGGCATTAAGAGCGATGGGGAAACGCTCTTTAAAAGAGTTATCAAAAAAAGACTTAGTATCTTACGATGAATTAACTGCTAAAATGCTTAGTGTTCCATTTTCATTTGAAGCTTGGAAAGACGTAAAGTGAATCTTCAAACTGAATTGCCTTTTATAATCTTCATTTCACATTATTAGCACATGTATTTGTCTTAGGAAAGTTTAGTGTGAATTTTTTATACCAGCGAACAATGATAGTAAACAATATTTAAATGTTTAGAAAGGCAGATTGTTCTGTCTTTCTTATTTATCCCGATGCAACCGTCCGTAAGACTCCCACTTCAAGACTAGGATAATTCAAAGAAGTCTAAGTGGGGGATGAAGACAAATGAGCTAAGTCATTCACGATGCCTTATTCAGAGGGACTACCTGCAAACCTCCAGCAATATCGCCCCCATTTAATTAAGATTTTCTTATCTGTAATAGTTAAACCGACTTATTTCTTCAAAGGCTTTTACCAAATCGTCATAAGAATGTTCAAAGTCGCTATCTATCCATTTCATCAGGATGTTCCACATCCCACCTGCATTAAATGCTAAAGCAAATTCCATATTCTCTTCACTGATGGTATAGGCAAACTTGTCTTCGGTCAGTCTGTGGATAGATGGTAAATGTTTATTAAAAGTCTTTAATAATAGGCCGTCTAGTTCATTTTTGCGGATTAAGCGAGCAAACTCTATCCCTTCAATCCAAAAGGTAATGAAAATTTTAGCCACTTTTCCCATATCCATATTTTCCCCTGCAGCCAGTCTCCGTAAGTATTCTTGTGCTAGCTGATCGAAGTATCGTTCCAGTACAGCTTCCTTGGAATGGAAATGTCGGTAAAAGGTACTTCGATCTAAATCCGCTTTTTCAGCAATCTCCTTGATCGTAATTTTATCATAAGGCTTTTCTTCCATAAGCGATAATAGGGCTTCCATTAGCCACTCTTGCGACCTGATGGCGGAGGGGTTATTGGATGAAAGAGACATCTTGTTGCGCTCCTCTTTTTAAATCCCACACATCACGGTGGTTTGTAGGACTTATTCATATTGTATTGCTAATTCGTTACTACTAGTATACGATAGCCTTGAAAATGCAACAAGTGTTGCACTTGTATCGATGTAATGAATAGGATCTTCGGTGTCGCTTAAAAACATGAAGCAGGCTCAAACTATAAAAGAGGAGAATGAATATGGCGAAATTAGTTAATAAAGGAATTGTCAAAGCAGCAGGAATGATGAAAATGGATAATCGAATAAATTATTTTAAAGTGGCTCCAGACGCAATGGAAACGATTATGGAATCTGAGAAATACGTGCGGAAAACATCCATTGACAGAAAGCTGAAGGAGCTTATTAAAATTAGAGTCTCACAAATTAATGGGTGTTCTTATTGCTTGGATATGCATACCAAGGCAGCAAAAAAATTAAAGGTGTCCAATGAAAAGATAGATACAGTAAAGAAGTGGAAAGAATCGGGGATATTTTCTGAGGAAGAGCAGGTGGCACTAAAATTGGCAGAGAATCTAACAATGGTTTCAGATAACGGTGTTAGTAATGCGTTGTATGAGCAGGTAAGAGAATATTGCAGTGAAAAGGAATACGTTGAACTGGTCATGGTCATTATCCAGATTAATACGTGGAACCGGTTGTCTATTTCTATGGGGAATCACGCCGACGGGATATAAGACTTTATGAATATCCGAAAACAATTAAGAGAGAATAGTAGAATAAATAGATTAGGGGGCATGGCAGTATGGAACAATGGCTTGATGTTCAAACGCTTATCTGGCTGTTTCCAGTGATATTTGTTCTGCATGATTTAGAAGAAATAATTATGGTTGAAAAGTGGATGGATAAAAATTCAGATGTTATTTATGCCAAGTTACCAAGAAAAATTGCCGATAGAGTGATCAAACAATTTTCAATGTCAACAGCACAATTCTCAGTTGCAGTATTCGTTATTTTTTTGTTTGTTAGCAGCTCGACCTATATGGCTAGTCAATATATTAATGGTGGCCCACTAGGCAATATATATTTATTTACCATTATGATATTGATCATTTTTCTTCATATATTTACTCATATTGCTCAATCTATTATTCTTAAGTCCATTACTCCTGGAGTTATAACATCAATATTTATAGTCCTTCCGTACAGCATCATATTGTTTCATTCACTATTTGAAAATAAAATTATAACGTGGAATATGATGTTTTTCAGCACACCTTTCATTATTTTGATCTTTCCAGTGTTACTTTTTGCCCATTGGCTTGGTAAAAAGATAATATGAATTTTTTATGTTTATTACTTGGATGAACTAAGGTGATAAAAAATAATTTCTATTTTTCCATTCCTTCAGGAACAAGAGACATATTCTAAAATAGCAAATCGGATAAGAAATGCGCGTATATAACTTAAATATCGGATTATTCGATTACTATAATAGGATCGGATGCTTTTCCATTATGAATGCAGGATTCAAAATGGTTTGACTTTTAATAAAATACTGATTATAATGTAACATGTAAATTTACCTTAATTTAAGGAGGATTATTAAAAAATGTCATATGCAAATAGACTTCGTTTCCCAACTTTGAATCAGTAATTGAATACTTTCAAAGGCTCTGCTTGTGTATGCAGAGTAAACGGGATTAGTCTGTTCTTTTTTAATAATCTTCATTTCATATTATTTATTATAAGTGCATATAATTTACCCTTAATGAGCGTGTTCAAAGCAGTGTCATTTTTACCAGACTTTTTGGACAAACTCCTGAGGGGAAAATTATCATGTGAATTTCTTATACTATCTTTCAGCAACGAACAATGATAGTAAACGATATGTAATGTTTAGAAAGGCGGATTGTTCTGCCTTTCTTTATTTATGTCTAAATATCTTTGCTAAAGGCTGCCAATTTGCTCCTAACTGAATAAGGATGGGTCTACTTCCCTTTACTTTGAATCACAGGCAGATTATCTGTGATTTTTTTATTTAGAAAGGATGGGAAGAGATGACCAAAAAAACTTATAAGTATAGTAGCGAAAAATTGAGGCCTGGGAAACCTCCCAATTTTTCAGGGCAGCATTTAATGTATAATAAAAGGCTGATTCATGAAATTGTTGACAAAGCAAATATAAGTCAAAAAGACATTGTTTTAGAGTTAGGGGCTGGAAAGGGAGCTTTAACAACTGTATTAAATCAACGAGCAGGCAAGGTTTTCGCTGTAGAATATGATGCCAAGTTTGTAGATATTCTCAAACGAAAAACAGCAGATAAACCTGATACCAAAATTCTTCATGAGGATATTTTGAAAATCCGTTTGCCAAAAGAAGAGTTTGTCGTTGTATCAAATATACCTTACTCTATTACAACTCCCATTATGAAAATGCTTTTAAATAATCCTTCAAGCGCTTTTCAAAAAGGGGTGATTGTTATGGAGATGGGAGCAGCCAAACGTTTTACATCAAAGTCTGTCAAAGATTATTATGTGTTAGCTTGGAGAATGTGGTTTGACATATGTTATGTCAGAAAAATATCGAGAAACAACTTTGCTCCGCCACCAAAAGTGGATTCCGCAATGGTTACAATAACGAGAAAGAAAGAGCCTATTATACCGCACAAGGATTACCTCATTTTCCTTGGATTGGCACAATATGGCTTAAAACACCCCCAGGCTCCGATTAGTGTTGCATTAAAAGGGATATTTACTCCTCCACAGCTAAAACATTTAAGAAGAAATTTGGGTGTAACGAATGATACATCAATAGGATTCCTAACAGCCAATCAATGGGGAGTTGTTTTCAATACGATGATTAAATATGTCCACCGGCCTTTATGGCCGAGAGTAAGGAAATAAAAATGTGGGATTTTTGATCAATATTAATTAAGGGCGCAAAAAGAGGGAAGGATTGCGCCCTTTCTTAGCATATGGTAAAGACAGTCTGCTTGATCTATCTTTCAATAGAGTCCATTTCATAATACAAATTTTATGTTAAAAATCTGCACAATGTTGATTTCCGCTCCAATCAACTGGTGTGAATGATTCATAATTATGAAATTAACTCAAGAAAAGAAAGTAATACCTCGATAATTTCTGTTAAATTATTTTAACCCTGCAACACTAAAAGGACCTTTTATCGTCATTTGTGAGAGTTTTTCCGCCATGTACTCTGACGAATACTGCATGTCATTCTCCAGCCAATAAGAAATAACCCCTACATACCCATTTGCCACATAATGAATAAACAGTTCTTTAGGGATTTCCATTCTATTAGGGGAAGGGTGATATTTTTCGAGATGATTTAACATATACTCCTCAATAATTTTTAAAAATTGCTGTTGAAAAGAGGGGATTCCATTCTCTCCCATCATCACCTTAAAGAACTCTCCATGCTGGTAAATATATTGCGTTGCTCTTAAATAAAAAGGATTCGGGATATCTGCTAAAACTAATTCCTCTTCACTTTTTGGGGCAACTTCTTCTACAAAAGCGATTAATTCTTCGTTCATTGTCTTCTCTAACAAATCATATTTATCGTAAAAATGTGCATAGAATGTAGATCGGTTGATTTGAGCATGCATTGTTAGTTTCTTTATCGTAATCGCTTCAAAGTCCATTTTTGTAAGAAGCGCTAATAATGCTTCTTTAAGAAGCCGCTTTGTCTTCGTTATCCGTAAATCATTTGATTTTTCCATCAGACAATTCCTCCTTATTTGTTGGTTATCTGATTGTTAATACACACTTTCCTCCTTCGTGTTTGTTAAACAACATATCAGCAAAATCATTCGGTTGTATCTTAATTATACCCGAATTACAATAAAAGCAACAACATGTTGTTTTAGGGAATGAATAGGGAGGGAATACAAATGAAAACTATTTCCATTCACGATTTAAATAAAGCTTACAACAAAAGCACAGGAGAAACATTTTTTGCATTAAAGAATCTAAACCTTGAAGTCGAGGCTGGGATGGTCTTTACATTATTAGGACCGAATGGATCTGGCAAGACAACTACGATCAATATGATTAATGGATTAAACAGGCCAACAGATGGAGATGTAAAGGTGATGGGGTTAGATCCAGTCAAAAATATGAAAAAAGTACGCAGTCTTTTATCTGTCGTACCTCAGGAAACAGCTCTTTATAATGATTTAACAGCAAAGGAAAACTTGCAATTCCATGCACAATATTATGGTCTGAACAAAAAAGAGTGGCATGCTAGCATTCAAAATGCTTTAAATCTAGTTGGATTAGAAAAAAGACAAAATGATCGGGTAGGAACTTATTCAGGCGGAATGCAGCGGAGACTGGCGCTTGCTAGAGCATTAATGACCTCACCCAAGTTATTATTGCTGGATGAACCGACGTTGGGAGTGGATGTGCAATCCAGAAATGCGATCTGGAACCAAATTAGAAACTTAGCCAAAGAAGGAAAAACGGTTTTCTTAACAACTAATTCAATGGAAGAAGCAGAAGCCCTTGCTGATCATATTATGATTATTGATCACGGCAAGGAAATCATCTCTGGAACGCCGAAAAATCTAAAAAATGAACTGGATACTAATACCCTTTTGCTTAGTTTTCAAGATCAAGCTGCTGCTAAAGAAGCTGTGAAAACTCTTAAAAATACTTATAAACTGAAACAAGATAAAACAGAGGTAGATATTCAAATAGAAGAGAGAAAAGAAGTTTTTACCCTGATGAATCAAATCTATTTCTTGAATAATAAAATCATTCGTTTTGAAATGAACGAACCAACTTTGAATGATGTATTCTTGCACTTTACTGGACGTGAATTACGAAATTAGGAGGTGTGTAGCATGTTGCAAGCCATAAAAGGAATGATTCTAAAAGATTTAAAAACATCTTTTAGAAATCCTAGTATGCTCGTTTTGAGTATTATTGTTCCGATTGTCTTTATTTTTCTCTACTCTCTTATTTCACAATTGTCAACAACCAATCCTATCGTTATCGCTCAACATTCGGATGATTCTGCAAGTAAAGAGTTAACGACAATTATGAAGGAAATGGAAATAGAGGATGGTCCTTATTATGAGATTATGACACTTGATCCAGACGAAGCATTTCGCATGTATCAGAAGGGAGAAGCTCCAGCTTTAGTTGAAATACCAGAGGATTTTGACCAGAATTTACATGAAAATGGCCATTCCAACGTAAAGCTTTATGTTAATAATTTGAATTCAGACGCCACAAAGAATTTTCAGCTTCGACTTTCGCATGCTTTATATCAATTTCAAGCAAACAGGGATAATGAAAATATAGTAGATATAATCGAAGAGTCGTCTATGTTCGAAACAGATATTTCGATGAAATTATATGTATCGATTGGATTATTAATGTTTGCGGTTATATATTCTGGGATGGTAAATACTGGCACCTTGCTAACAAGAGAGTGGGAAGAGCGGACAAGTAAAGAAATATCCTTAACACCAAACGGCTTTGTTCCATTGTTAATAGCCAAAGCGATTACTGCTTTCCTATTAACTACGGTTACTACAATTTTAGTCATGATTTTAATGGCTTTTACATTAAATTTCCCGATTGGAAATGTATCTCTAGCTATTATAGGCTGGCTCGTTATCTTATTTTTAATCGGTGCTTCACTTGGAGCCTTTGCCGGAGTGACCATAAAAAAATCTTTACCAGTCATTACTTTAGCCGCAGTGATCGGGATATCGCTTTACTTACTTTGTGGAAATGAATCTTCCATTCGCGGGTTTGCTTATGGAGGACCAATTGAAATGGTTTGGCGACTTTCCAGCTTTTTACCAATGTCCTATATTACAGATACGATGAGGTTTATCTTTGTAACTGGAAAAAGCCATATACTAACAAGCGCATCCAACCCATTAACAACAATGACAAGTTTTTATATAAGTATGTTGACCATACCCGCGACGATTCTATTATTCAGTTGGGCTTCTATTATTAAACTGAAAAATAATTTATTTTCTTCTAGTGGACAGTAGGAGAACAAATCGAGAGAGGTGAAATAAACATGAAATGGAAAACATGGTATTATGCTATTGCTGCTGTGAATAGAAAAAATATGAAAATATTATTACGGCAAAGGCAATTCCTTGTAGCGCCTTTCCTTATGCCAGTAGTTGTTATGATTTTGACAGCTCTTATTATGGGAGCAGGTGGAGATGACTGGCCAGTTGGCTTGGTAAATGAATCGGAAAGCGTGGAGTCACAAGAATTTGTTGAAACGCTAGAGAGCACACATTCAAATATTACTCCTTATTTTTCGATTAGGGAAATGGAGTACGAACAAGCCAGCGATGCTGTGAAAGAAGGCAGATTGCAAATGCTTATCCGAATTCCTGATGACTTTCAGCAAGCCCAAACCGTTTATACCGAAACATTTAATATTAATACAGATATGATGAAAAATGTGCGATTACGTTTGGAACATGCAGTATTAAATCAGCTTGAAGAAAAAGCTGAGCTTCAAGTCTCCCCAGAATTAATTACGGTAAAAGAAGAGGATGTGTGGCGAGAATCGTTTATTGCAGGCAGCACTGTTTTGCTTGCACTTATGTTCACAGCCACGATCATAGCAGCAAATTTATTTGCTTTTGATATCGAAAACCGGACACAGAAAGAAATGTCGCTTACCCCTTTAAATAATCTTTTGGGTGGTGTGGGTATTATCCTAACATCCGTTTTCATGGCATTCATATCAGGAATGTTTGCCATGCTTGTTGGTATGGTTGCTTTTCGATTAGAACCTGAGAATTTGTGGATCATTTTTATCGGGATGATACCAGCCCTTATTATTTGTGCCATCCTGGGTATAATACTTGCTCATTTATTAAAAAAATATCGAGTCATTCAACCAATCATCATTGTTACGTTTATGGCTACCTTTTTTGGCGCTGGTGGATATTCAAGTGTGGCTGGTTTACCGCCAATTGCTAGAGCATTTTCAGAAATATGGGCTTTCTCGTATATTTTTGAATGGTTTAATCCTATCTTGCATAATTTTAACAATGGTTTAGCCGCCACTCAATACATCGCTTTGATTGTAGCTACTCTGGTTTTTATAGCAATACTTCCAATCATTTATAAAAGGGAATTGTTAGCTAAAAATAGTGGGGGACAGTAATGGAAAGTTTCTATCCAATTTGGTGCTGA
Source organism: Bacillus sp. J14TS2 (assembly GCF_018333015.1). NCBI lineage: Bacteria > Bacillati > Bacillota > Bacilli > Caryophanales > Bacillaceae > Bacillus > Bacillus sp. J14TS2. The sequence goes on from NZ_BORE01000002.1 coordinate 236,137, forward strand.
TCGATGCTTGAAATGAAGCCGTAAAAGATTCCTAATTTGGTGGAAGAAGACCATAAAAAAAACTGCCACAATATCTGTGTCAGTTTAAGCAATCATACCTATTGAATATGTAACCTTAAAATGTCGTAGTTAAATAATAGTATATAAAAAAAGACAATATAAGTCTATTACTTTTTTTAGAAACCGTGTATGTTAGTTATGTGCCCGCGGTGCATATAGCTTTAAACTTGAACCAATTGGCAGTTTATGAATTGAATAGGATTTTAGGAGGGGAAGAACATATTGAAGATACCAGATAGATCGAAAAATGCTGTGATCGCTGCTCTTGCCAAAGAAATCGTCTCTATAAACTTAGACCACCCGACAAGGGTTGCAGTAGATGGTCGATCTGCTGCCGGAAAGACTACATTAGCTGATGAGTTAGCTAAAACAGTCCGCAATCTAAACCGTGGAGTTATTCGGGCTTCCATTGATCATTTCCATTATCCAGGACATAAAAATCGCTCACAGCAAAGAGAATGGACAGCACAATCTTATTACGATTATGGATTTGATTACACCTCATTTGCCAACTATGTATTAGAGCCTCTTGGTCCTGGTGGAAATCGAAGATGCCGAACAGTGCTTTGGGATTCATTTCACGACAAAGAGGTGCCAGAGCAGTGGGACAATGTGGGAGATAGAGATATCGCCATTATCGATGGTATATTTCTTCTCCACTCGGAGCTAGCCAGTCACTGGGATTATGTAATATGGCTAGATATTGATAACGAAACCATGGTAAATCGAGCTCTGAAAAGAGATGTGGAATGGGTTGGCTCGACTCAGGTCGTTGAAGAGAGATACCGGCAATTTTGGGTTCCCACACACGAACTCTATGAACAACTGACCTTAGCACCCTCTCGTGCTAATGCCTTTGTTGATAATCAAGACTTCACAAAGCCAAAGCTATTACGCCTATCAAACTAATAGCTTAAACTAACCACATTCCGGGAGTATTAGTTCAATGAAACGACAGTCTAGAAATTTAAATTAGATCTAATTGATTAGAAGGTGATGCCAATGAGCAGAGAAGCTATTTTAGCATATGCAAAAAAAAAGTATGATACGGATCCTGATTATCCTTGGGGGAAATTATCCGACTATGCTGTGCTCAGACATAAGAAAAATAACAAATGGTATGGATTGCTTATGAATGTGGACAGAAATAAGTTGAGCATTGAAGGAGAGGGAGAGACAAGCATACTGAATATTAAATGTGATCCAGAATTGGCTAGCATTCTAAGAAAAGAGAATGCAATATTACCCGCTTACCATATGAATAAAGAACACTGGATTAGCATTGTATTGGATGGTTCTGTTTCAAATGAAGAAATTTTCCATCTCTTAGATTTGAGCTATGATTTAACGCAGTAATAAAACTTTTTAGAGCAGTAGACATTGAGTGTTTACTGCTTTTTTTGCGTATTATTAAGTGAATCAATTTCATAAGGGATTATGAAATTGATGTTATTTTAATGCTAAAATTTATCAAATACTTGTGTAGAAATCTATGAAAAAATGATAAATGGCAGACAAGCATGGTCAGCTCACGATAGAATGAAAGAAAATATTTTTTAAAGAAAAAAATTATAGGAGAGTGCTTAGTAGTATGGACAATAAAATTTTGATCGTAGAAGATGATATTTCCGTAAGTGAATTGATGACAACCTACTTAGAAAAAGAGGGGTACAAGGTGGTTACCGCCTTTGAAGGGGAAGAAGGAATGCAAAGGTTTCAAAATGGCGCGTTTGATTTAATCATACTCGACATCATGATGCCTAAATTAGACGGCATCGAGGTAATGAAGCAAATTAGAAGAGATAGTTCTGTACCGATCCTGATTGTATCTGCGAAGGATACGGATGTTGAGAAGGTTTTAGGCCTTGAGCTTGGTGCAGATGATTATATTTCTAAACCTTTTTCCATGATTGAACTGGCTGCTAGGGTGAAAGTAGCACTAAGACGTGCTACCAACTATTCTGAAGCTAAACAAGAAGAGAGTGTTATAAACTATAAGGATCTAATAGTTGATATAAATAATTTTTCTATTAAAAAACATGGGAAGCAAATCAAACTGACTGCAAAGGAATTTGATATCTTAAAATTGTTTCTCAAACATCCAAAAAACGTTTTTACAAAGGCTCAACTATATAGCACGGTTTGGGGTAATGATTATTTTGGTGATGAGAATGTAATCAATGTTCATATAAGAAGGCTAAGAGAGAAGATTGAGGACAACCCAGCGCAGCCTGCATATATTAAAACAATATGGGGGATTGGTTACAAATTGGGTGAATAAATTTTATTAAAGGGTGAAGATATATGGTTTATTTCTTAGTAACGATTATCCTGATTTTAATTGGGATTATTATTTTCCAATATAGAGCTAAGAGAACAAGAGATAATCAAATAAAATATATGCATCAAAAATTAGATAAAATTGTAGCTGATAGAACAAGTGAGAACCTTCTTGTTTTCACCGATGATAAAGAACTAATTGATTTATTAATTGGGATTAACAATCTTTTAAACCATAACAAAAAAATATTGGCTAATTATGCAAAAAAGGAAGCATCCATTCGAAAAATGCTTTCAAATATTTCCCATGATTTGAAAACACCATTAACAGTTATTGTAGGATATTTAGAAATCATCAAATCGAATAAGGCCATAGAAAATGAGTTAGGAAAAGAAGTTAATAAAATATATGAAAAGGCGGTAGAGCTACTTACGCTGATCAATACCTTTTTTGATTTGGCAAAACTGGAATCTGGTGATAAGGAAATACCGCTTGAAAAGATCAATATCAATGAGTCATGTAGAAAAAGCATTTTAGAGTTTTATGAAATCTTAACTGAGCAAGGATTAGATGTTTCTATTAAGATTCCAGATGAGGATATTTATGTAGCAGGAAATGAAGAGGCGCTTGACAGAATCCTTAGGAACCTGATATCGAATGCCGTAAAATACGGAAATGATGGTCATGTCATAGGGATAAACTTGAAGCATGATGACTTATTCGCTTATATCGAAGTTTGGGACAAGGGCAAGGGCATTGACGAAATGAATAGGGAAAACGTTTTCGAAAGACTTTATACACTTGAAGACTCAAGAAATAAGCTATATCAAGGAAGTGGGTTGGGACTTACCATCACCAAAAGGTTAGTAGAAAGTCTTGAAGGAGATATATCACTATCCAGTAAAGCATATGAAAAAACGGTATTTACCGTTAAATTAAAGAAAATAGCTTCGTAGGTTAACGAAAACTTGAGTCTGTCTAATTCTTTGCAAACTTAAGAAAATCGTAAGATATGGTTAAGAAAAAAGATAATTTTAACGTTTACCATTATTGATATAGAATTTTTTTGCATGGAAGAGGAGGACGTATCATGGAGTATATTGTGAGAACACATGATTTAGGAAAGAGGTTTAACGGGAGCAATGTTGTTTCCAATGTGAATATGAACATTCGGAAGGGAGAAATCTATGGACTTTTAGGGCCGAATGGTGCTGGGAAAAGCACGGTCATGAAAATGATCTTGAATCTATTAAAACCAACTCAAGGTGCGATTGAGGTTTTTAACGAAACATTGACAGATACTTCTTACGAATTATTTAAAAGGATGAATGCGATTATCGAGTATCCCATTTTCTATGAGAAGCTTACTGCTAAGGATAATCTAGATTTGCATTGTGAATACATGGGTTACCACAATAAAAAAGATATAAAGGCTGCTTTAAACCTTGTGAATCTTAAAAACGTTGATAACAAGCCGGTTAAAAATTTCTCTTTAGGTATGAAACAGCGGCTCGGGATTGCCAGAGCAGTGATTACGAAACCCGAGTTATTGATATTAGATGAGCCAGTTAATGGGCTTGATCCAGTAGGAATTATCGAGATTAGAGATTTACTTGAAATGTTAAACAAAGAATATGGGATCACGATACTGATTTCAAGTCATATTTTGGCTGAGATAGAGCAAGTTGCTGACACAATTGGAGTAATGAAAAATGGGTACTTGATGGAAGAAGTTTCGATGGAATCGATTAGAGAGAATAATGCAGAGTACATTGAAATAGAAACGAACCATGCCATGCAAGCGACATATATTATTGATTCAAAGCTGAATATCAAAAATTTCAAAGTGCTTGATACTAACAAAATTAGGATATATGAAACAGAGACGCCACAAAGTCAAATATTTAAAACACTAACAGAGAATGATATTTCCATTACATCAATCAATACGAAGACAGCCTCATTAGAGGACTATTTCTTGTCCTTAATCGGAGGCGAGAATAATGCTTAAATTAATCAATTTAGAAATCAAAAAAATAAATTTCGGGCGTTATGTCATTGGTGCTTTAGCAGCATGCTTTGTTCTTACCGGATTGTTATTTTTCTCTCTATATGCTGATAGAAATACCTTTGCTTCCACTAGTTCAGATTTTTTCTTCGTGGTTGACAGCACAAGAATGGTTTTTATCGTGTTTGCAGGTGTATTAATTTCGAGGCTGGTTATTGAAGAATACAATGATAAAACGATCTCTTTGATGTTTACGTATCCAATCAGCAGAAAAAAGATTATTCTCTCTAAATTATTGATTATCATCTGCTCTACATTTTTCTTCATACACGTATCAAGAATTTTTGTAGCAGCTGTTTTATACATATTAAACAGCAACTTGAGCTTTATCGATGGAGATATAACGATTCAGATGATAACAGAATACTTTATAAACACAATAATTTATGACCTTTCTTTCAGCGGTATTAGCCTAGTGCCTTTATTTTTTGGAATGCTCAAAAAATCTGTTAGAACGACGATCATTACATCTATTATCATTGCAGTTTTTTTGGGCACAAGCAATGAAGACCTAGCAGACCTATCAATAAATTCCTTCATCGTCAGATCATTGACATTTACCATCATTGGTGTGGTTGCTTTGTATTTATCGATAAGAAATATTGAGCGTAAGGATGTATTTTAATTATAATACGAAAAACAATAATGCAGGTTTTCTATTCAAAAAACGGAAACACAATTATGTTCCGCTCTCCTTAGATTTAAGTAAAAGAAGTAAAAAGCTTTGACTAGAAACAGGATCGGGATGAATTTGTGAAGGAAAGTACAAAAGAAACCTTTTCAGAAAGCGGGTGCTCTATTTATGCATATGTAATCAAACCAAAACAAAGTAAGAAAGGGCGGACATATGATGCGATACATTGTAAGAATGCAAGACTTAGTTAAAGCGTTTAATGGAGTCAATCTGATTTATTTTGTCAATTTGAACACTAAGAGAGGTGAGAAAAATGCTTAAGCTAATCAGTTTGGAAATAAGAAAGGTGAATTTTGGACGATACACAAACAGCGCTTTAGCAGCATGCTTTGCCGTTACCGGATTTTTATTTTTCATGCTGTATATCGATAGAGATTTGTTTGCTGCCAGCAGTACAGATTTTTTCTTCCTAGTTGATAGCATTACAAGAATGGTTTTTATTGTATTTTCGGGTGTATTGATTTCGAGATTAGTGATTGAAGAATACAATGATAAAACGATTACGTTGATGTTTACGTATCCAATTAGCAGAAAAAAGATTATTATCTCTAAGCTATTGATTATTATATCCTTTACCTTTTTCTCCATGCTTCTATCGAGAATTTTTGCAGCAGTTGTTTTATACATGTTAAATAGCAACTTAGGTTTTATCGATGGTGATGTAACGATCTATATGCTCATCGAACATTTTAAAAACACAATTCTATATGACCTTTCTGCCAGCGGTATAAGCTTAGTTCCCTTATTTTTCGGGATGCTCAAAAAATCTGTTAGAACGACGATTATTACATCTATTATCATTGCTGTTTTTCTTGGCGCAAGCAATGAGGACTTATCGATCGGTTCCTTTATTGGCGTTCCGTTAACTCTTACAATCATTGGGATCGTTGCTTCTTATTTATCTATTAGAAATATTGAACACAAAGATTTACTTTAGATATAACGTAAAATAATTGTGTCCTATATTTTAATTGAAACAGATTATTAAAGGAGGACTGCAGTTGAAAAGATTCAGTTTATTGGTTTTATTGCTAATAGTGTCTATAATAACTTTATTTTTAACTACTTATTTTCAAAGAGACATAAATACTCTTTCATTGAATGATCCACAAGTAATTCAGGCAAGTATTATATTAATGGTTATTTTGTTTTTTCCTCCGTTCGTATTGTCTTTTTTAAATAATAGTGCCTGCAGGGTTATTTCATCCATTTATCAATTAATATTTCTTTTTGGATTTGTCGTACTTATACCAACAGGACTATTGGGCTTTAATGCAGTCTTAATCAGTATCGCTTCATTAGTTGGTGCAGGAATAAGTATTTGGAGCATTATTATTACGTTGCCAAAAAATTTTTTAAAAGAAAAGTAAATTTGTAAAGGTATCATCTCTGATGCAAATAATAAGGCCGATCCAGACGGTGAATTAACCTAGATGAGTATAATTACACCTAGGAAAGAAAGAAGAGAGGGTTATGAATATTGGAATTTTTACTGACACCTATTATCCGCAAATTAACGGTGTGGTAACGTCTATTAATCTATTGGAAAAGCAATTGACCGAATGGGGACATAAAGTATACATTTTTACTTCAACTGACCCTAAAGCAGACATAAAGGCAGAGGTAGGAAAAGTATTTCGCTTTCCAAGCCTTCCGTTTATCTTTTTTCCAGAAAGACGCCTCGCCTTTGCTGGACTATTCAGGCTAACAAAACTAGTGAATCGACTCGAACTTGATATCATTCATACTCATACGGAGTTTTCTTTAGGAGTGATGGGAATATTTGCCGCAAAAAAACACGATTTACCAATCGTACACACATACCATACGATGTATGAAGATTACTTGCACTATATTGGAAACGGAAAATTCGTTAAGCCTACTACTGTTAGGAAAGCAAGCAGATTATATTGCAATTACGTAGAAAAAATAATTGTTCCATCAAAAAAGGCGAAAACAGTTTTGGAAAATTATGGTGTCAACAATGAAATTAAAATCATACCAACGGGAACTGATTTTCATCAATTTGCACAAAAGCAGACATTGCCCAAGTTTAAACAATTAAAGGCAGAATTAGGTATTACTAAAGGACCGGTTTTATTATCTGTCGGACGCCTATCTCATGAAAAAAATATTGAAGCAATATTGCGGGCAATGCCGGCTATCTTAAAACAATTTCCTGAGACAAAGCTGATTATCGTTGGCGATGGACCGATGAAAATGCAATTAAATCAACTGGCAGACACTCTTCAAATTGAAGATTATGTGGTTTTTACTGGGGCCATGCCCTGGCAGGAAATAAATAAATATTATCAATTGAGCGATTTGTTTATCAGTGCATCCACTACCGAAACACAAGGATTGACGATTTTTGAAGCAATCGCAGCGAAAACACCTGTGGTAGCAAAAGCTGATCAAAGCCTTGACAACGTAATCGTTAACGGAAAGTCCGGCTTTGTTTATCAGACGGACGATGATTTGGCCGATGCGGTAAACAACGTTCTCTCTAATGAAGTTTACTCGAAACAAATTGCTATTGCGGCCTTTGAAAAAATTCAATGTTTATCTGTTGCTAGTTTCGCTGAGAACATCATGGATGTATACCGGGAAATAACTGTGAAAAAGCTCCCAATAAAATTGTATCCCGAAGCAGTAAACCATGCGAGCAGAAGACATTGAATACACTCTTTATTTATGCTGAGTAAATGATCAAACAGGAAGGAGACAGACTTTGCTAAAACTGAATATGATGTCATCAGCAGAAAAAGTAAAAGGACAAGGCGTTGCTTCCGCATACAGGGAACTCGTCAATTTATTGAACAACGTTAATCAGAACACTTACCATTTAACAGTAAATAAAAATATTACCGCAGATGTAACTCATTATCATACTGTTGATTTCTTATTTTATCTGTCCACGTTTGCCGCCAAAAAGAGAGGTATGAAAGTAGGGTATGTACATTTTCTGCCAGAAACGATAGAGGGTAGCTTAAAGCTTCTTCCTGGAATAAAAACGCTTTTCAACCGTTATTTAATATCCTTTTACAGACGTATGGACTGGCTAGTCGTCGTTAATCCATCGTTTATACCTAAGCTTAAAGCATATGGAATCCACAAAGAAAAAATAAAATACATTCCAAATTTCGTCTCTAAAAAAATGTTCCACCCTGTTGATCAGGAGAAAAAGATAGCAAAACGGAAAAAATATGGCATCTCTGAAAATGCCTTTGTCGTCATCGGGGCGGGTCAAATCCAGTATCGGAAAGGTATACTGGACTTTATCGAAGTTGCTAAGCAACTGCCAAATATTCAATTTATTTGGGCTGGTGGATTTTCTTTTGGGAAAATCACTGCTGGGTATAACGAATTTAAAAAAATATATGATAATCCTCCTGAAAACGTAAAATTTACCGGAATACTCGACCGCTCTACAATGAATGATTACTATAATCTCTCAGATGTACTATTTTTACCTTCTTACAATGAACTTTTTCCTATGGCTATTCTAGAGGCAATGAACAGCGGACTTCCGATTCTGATCAGGAATTTAGAGTTATACACGGTGATATTGGATGGCTTTTGCGTTAAAGGCGATACAATCGAAGCATTTGTCGCAACCATTCAGCGATTAGAAAATGATCGTGACTATTATGAAGAAGCAAAGGAAAATGCTGCTAAAGGAGCAAACCATTATTCTGAGGAGCGTCTCTGGGAAATATGGAAGGACTTTTATTATGAGATCAGTGGGAATTAATGTACTAAAAAACAAGCAGTTTAATATTATTCTAATCTTTGTCATCAGCTTTGGTTTTATCGCTTACCATTTCCGGACGGTAGATATCGCTATTGTCTGGGAAGGATTAAAGCATGCTAATATTATCTGGCTGCTCGCTGGAATGTTCGTCATGCTTTTATACTGGTTACTAGAATCGCTCGTTCTTTACAGAATATCAAGGAAAGTATATACGCAGCAAACTATTCTGCAATCAATTAAGATCACGATGGCAGGTCAGTTTTTTAACACGATTACGCCGTTTGCCAGCGGCGGCCAGCCGGGACAACTATATATGCTCGCAAAAAACGGAATGGACGTTGGAGTCGGGAGTTCGGTTCTGCTGATCAAATTCATCGTTTACCAGGCTATGCTCGTTGTCAATTCCTTAATCGTCTTATTATTTGGTCATCATTACTTACTGTACGGATCTATTCCAAAGCTGAGCGTGCTGATTATTACCGGGTTTATTCTTAACCTTATGGTCATTATTGCTTTAATAACCGTGGTAAAAAGCAAACGAATCGCTTCTTTTATCGTTCATATATTGCTAAAATCGGTGTCTTTTTTCATCAAAAAAGACAAGTACGGTACATTGAAAAACAGCGCCGATCAGAAATTGCATTCCTTTCATTTGGAAAGTAATCGAATGAGTTTTGATGTGAAATTGTTGCTGCGTTGCAGTGTGCTGACAACGTGGCAATTATGGCTATTTTTTTGCATCCCCTACTTTGTTTTGCAAGGTGTTGGTGTACCGCATGTAGATTTATTTCAAGTCATTGCGTTTCACTCTTTTATTATTATGTTTTCTTCCATGATTCCGATCCCAGGCGGAAGTGGCGGGGCAGAGCTCAGCTTTTCGCTGCTATTCGGTCTTATTCTTGAACCAGCGACGCTCGTCTTATGTTTGTTTTTTTGGCGCTTTATCACTTATTATACTTGTATTTTGTTCGGCTCCATCTCTTTGTTCGTTAAAAGAAAAACAGCAGAAGGCTAACATTGGACGTTCAGTAAAATATAGAAATCGAAAAACAAAGGGATTGCAGTGTGTTATATCTAGCTAAGCCAATCGGGATTATCTGGCAGCTGATTTGGAACAATAAAAATGACATTTTGGCATTTTTATTGTTCGATAATACCCCAAATATGATTAAAAGATCGCCATTATAATAATATTCTATATGGCTATTCATCCACTCAAGGTTCATTACTAACATACGTCACCTTATTTCCTTCGCTTTTCGAGATCCAATCGTGCCAACACATGGAGTGAAGTGACATCATGTTATATCCATATTAACGATCTAGCTGTTAATGCCAAAGAAGGAGCGAGATGGTTAATACAATGATCGTTTCAGATGGTATCTCTATAGGGGACCCAGGGAACGCGCTTTTTCTTTTTAGATATGATTCTTTTCATTACAGTAAATTGACTTGCGAATATATTCATTATATAATACTCAACGTTAAGTAAAGGATGTGATCTTGATGACACGATTGCTCGTACTCAGTATGTTGGATGCAAAACCGATGTCCGGCTATGATATTCAGCAGGCACTGCGAATGACAGATGCTGAAAGATGGGGCGGTGTATTAATTGGTTCGATTTATCATGCGCTCAAAAAATTAGAAAAGGATGGATATATTGCGATTGACAAGGTGGAACAAACCGGTCATCGGCAAAAATTCACCTATCGAATTACAGAAGAAGGCAAAGAACACCTTAAAGAATTGATTCGTGAGGCATTAACTAGTTCATCCGTTCAATATCCTTCCTCTTTATATGCAGGCATTTCATTTTTTGATAAGCTATCTGTTGATGAGGCACGTCAAGCCTTGGAAAAGCAGCAAGTCACTTTGGAGAATGAGTATAGAAGTGTGCAAGCAGGCTGGAGGGAAAAGAAAGCAGCAATGGAAGATAATATCCCTCCAATGGTGCAATTGGTTTTTGATAATATGTTTGCCACTATTCGGCAGCAACAGGATTTTGTTGAGCAAGCATTGGCTTATTTAGAACAAACTGATCAATAATTCTCCCTCTATTGGAGGGAGAAAAATATACTTGTTTAGTCAACGTTGACTAAACAACCATGAGTAAAAATAATAGTGGTGTGTTATAGGTGGATAACCGCAGTAATATAAGTAAAATCAAGAATTGTTGCGGTTATCGGTGGAGGCGGAGCGTTAACGAGGCGGTAAAAAACTTCTATTCTTTTTTCCTCTTAAGGAATAGAGGAAGAAAGGAGGCATTCAACACTGGCAAAGAGGAACGGTTGTTAATGAAAACAACAAAGAATCAAAAGAAAGAGGGAAAAATATGGATAAAGAACAAAATAATAAAAAAGTCCAAAGAATCGCCTTGTTTGTTGTCACACTAGCAATCTTCACCGATATGCTGCTTTATGGAATGATTGTTCCTATTCTGCCGGATTATGCTGAAAACTTAGGCTTATCACAAACCGCAATCGGCATTTTATTCGGAAGTTATGCGGCGGCTTTATTAATAACCACACCTGTTTTTGGCGTTATTTCCGATAAATTTGGGCGGCGTGGTCCGATGCTCTGGGGGATTTTTGGACTTACTATCGCAACTCTGTTATTTGCATTTGCAAATTCGTTTTGGCTCTTGCTTATTTGCCGTATTTTACAAGGGATTGCAGCAGCTGCTACCTGGACTGCTGGTCTTGCGCTCCTTGCCGATTTTTACCCATCAAAAGATCGGGGGAAAGTAATGGGAATTGCTTTGTCCGGTCAGGCCATGGGCACCCTGTTAGGACCGGCATTTGGAGGCTGGCTCTTTCAATTCGGTGGCTATATGCTCCCATTTTTTGTGGCAGCAGGCATTGCCTTCATAGATGGTTTATTGCGGGTGTTTTTATTGAAAGAGGAGCCTTCTCGACAGGAAGAAGAACGATCAGGTGTGTTACGTTTATTGAAAAATCGCACCTTGCTTATGATTGTCGGGGCAGTTATTATCGGCGCTGCTATTCCAAGTGTACTGGAGCCTACATTCCCAGCGCATCTGCAACGTGTGTTTGATGCATCTCCTGGAGTGATCGGTTTATTATTTGGCGTGCCCTCACTTGCTTATGCCTTTGCAGCACCTATTGTTGGAAGTGTTTCCACAAAGATTGGTCATCCTAAAACGATCACCATTGGTTTAGCAGTTACTGCTGTATCATTGGTACTTGTAGTTTTGCCGACAAATATGTGGCTGCAAATTGCTGCGTTAGCTTTTATTGGTATCAGTATGGGGACTGTGCTTGCACCGACACTTCCTGAACTTGCCGATATCGCGCAGGAAAATCATACACAGGCTTACGGTGTGACCTTTGCAATTTATAATACGGCCTATTCTGTAGGAATGATGTTAGGACCGATGATTAGTGGGACTGCATCCGATCTTTTCGGTTTACAACAAAGCTATTTTGCAATCGGACTTATGGTTTTGGTGTATATGCTGTTTTTTCTAGTGATGTCACCTTTGAAAAAGAAACCATACAAGTATTAAAGGAGATTTTTATATGAAAAACACTAGTTTTATCAGTATATCGAAAAGAAGGGACTAAATTCTATCTCTACTCACACCGGTCATGGTCATTCTTGGGAAAGCAAGAGTGTTATACGGCGCTTACTCGCAATGATGGAACCCAACTGTTTTTAATTTCAGTTGGGTTTTTTTATCTTTAAACGTAAATGTAAACAGGTCATGACGTCTGACTCGCGTCTTATAATCATTTGCTATAAAAATCTTTTATCATTGCTTAAAGCAACGGATGTCTCAACTTGTCTTTCTGGCACATTCCAATACTTATTTAATAACTTGCCTTTTTTTTCATTGGAAACAAGTTCAAATCCATTCTTTCTATAAAATCTTATCGCCCATTCGGCCGCTTCCCATGTTCCAATTAGAACCGGCTTATCTGTTAACCCTAACAAATGAGACAAAAGCCGTCCTCCTATTCCACTGTTCCTTTGATTTGTTCTAACATAGGCATGTCTGATTAAAGATACGTCACCTTTATCCTGAACTCCCATCACTCCTAGCAATATGTTATCTTCTTCCATCCCCCAAAACACAACCCCATCAGTCATTTCAAGGCTCAATTCTTCCATTGTCATATAGGGTTCATGATATCTGTCCTCAGGAATGATCCCTTTATATGCTTGGGCAGCATCATTAATAATGTGATAGATTGCTTCCTTATCTTCATCATTACATAATCTAATCATCGATAAAAAACCCCTTTCAAATGAATATATCATTATCTATTTTCCTAGAGCATCATGTTTAAATGTTCTTCAATTTTTAAGTCTAAACAGAATATGCTAAAAAAACAATGTACATTATTGAATAATCTGTTCATTGTTCTTTAGGAATACTCAAAGTAAACTTATATCATCGTGGGTATGTAAAAGGGGTGTTAAAGCGGTGATATTTTTTTTGAAAAATGAATTATACACTGTATTGAAGAGAATGATTCACAAAATATCCTATGTTTTCTTGAGATTTATTTTACATGTATCAGGTGTATTATTAATTCTTACTATTATTTTTCCAACAATGCTTCATGATCTTGATTGGCTCGCTTTTATGCCTTCATTTCGCATCGGCGATTTTTCGCTTAAAATCTAGTTGAAGGATATGAAAAGGGAAAACATTGTCCACCTTTGGAGGATAAAATGTTGATCCAATAGTATGAAAGCTATATGGTAAGCCTGCCTATACGAAATCTTCGTGTTGAACATAGAAACATCTATTGAGGTGCGGATGAAGATACATGAGATCGTGTCTATGATCTAAACTTATACAGACTCTTTTTGGCTTTTAAATTTAGGGAATTTTGATTAATATTTTCATAATTCTTTTTCTGGAAAATCAGATTGCTATGTTATAATTTTAGATAATTTTGAAGTATAGAGAGAAGGTTGCTACTTGAAAAAAAGCGTATTATGTATTGAAGATAATATAGAAATAGGAAATTTGGTGAAAGAAAAACTCGAACAACGAGGTTTTTCAGTACAATGGCTGCTTTCTGGGGAAGGGGCAGAAAAAGAAGTGCTTCATCATGACGTTGTTATCTTGGATATTATGCTCCCAGGATTAGATGGGTTTACGGTTGGAAGACGACTGAAAGAGGTGTCACCAATGATACCGATATTACTGTTATCAGCCAGAACCGCCATCCATGATAAGCTGGATGGATTACAATTTGCGGATGATTATGTCACAAAACCGTTCCATTCAGATGAGCTGATTGCTAGATTAGAAGTATTAATTCGCCGGCATCACGCTTCAGAAACACGTGCACGTATTCAACTAGGTGAGCATATCGAGGTGGATTTGAGCGCCCAAACTGTAATTGATAAACATACAAGAGGAGAAATCATACTGACTGGTAAAGAGCACCGAATTCTTTTGTATTTATTAGAAAACGCCAATCAAATTCTTCCGAAAGAAAAAATTTTTGAAGCGGTTTGGGATGAACCTTATATTCATGGAGATAAGACGTTATTCATGCATATTGGTCATCTTCGCAAGAAATTGGAGCAGAATCCTGATAATCCCGAAATTATTGAAACCTTTAAGGGTATAGGTTATAGGTTGAAGCGATGAGAAAAACAGTTTCATTCTTTCGTCGATATTTACTCGTTCAGTTTTTGTTCCTCATTCTATTATCCGTTTCGTTACTTATCGTAGTTATCAGTATGCTCCCTGCTATCAATGAGGGAGATATCAGTCTCCTTCAACAGTATTACCAGTTCATCTATTTTATTATTTTTCTCATCACTATCATTATTTTCATTTCATGGATTTTCTTTTTCTACCTTCATAAGCGAATTAGCAGACTAAAAAAAGCAATGGAGATTCCAGAAGGGAAGCACCCGTTTCCGAAGCCTGTCGTTGTTCGGACAGATCGAATGGATGAGATTGATCAACTCAAAGCTTCCTTTAATCGGATGATCGAACAGTTAGAAGAAAGCCGGAAACGAGAAATAGAAGAAGAAGCTCTCAAACGTTGGCTGATAGCGAATTTATCCCATGATTTACGTACACCGCTAACGATTATGCGTGGACATGTTTCCGAATTAGAACATGAATCCCTTAGTGTAAAAGGCTCTGTGTCTTTAAATGAAATTGACCATACGATTACACGAGTCAGTGATTTAATGGAGGACTTGTTGTCATATACTTTGTTGACCTCTGGGAAATACCCATATAATCCTATTTCAACAGATATGCTTCGTTTGGTGAGGGCTTCTGTTGTAGCTTGGTATCCCGTATTTGACAAGGAACAAATTCACTTTGATGTGGATTTGCCAGAGGATACGACTTTTTACTGGGAAGTAGACCCAGAATGGATGACGCGGATACTTGATAATTTATTTCAAAATATTCTACGTCACGCAGCAAAAGGGAAATATGCAAAAATTGCGATGAATGTAACAAAAGAACAGATTGTTATCGCTGATAATGGACCCGGTATGGAGGAATCTTCATATGATCGAGGGGCAGGGATTGGTTTATCCATTACAAACTATATGTTGAAAAAAATGAAGCTGCAAGCACATTTTTCTTCTTCTAACCAAGGCACTATCGTGAAAATAGATAGAAGTTGATCATATTTTTACCTAGAATTTACCCAAAAACACACCTAGATTTTACCTGACTTCGTTATAGTAGAAGCCATAACCAAAAAGAAAGGTAGTGTTATGCATGCTTACGATTAATAACTTAGTCAAACGGTACGGTTCTCAAGAAGTATTATCGAATATCAGTTTTAAAGCTCATCCAGGTAGAGTGACGGGCTTTTTGGGTCCAAATGGTGCCGGGAAAAGCTCCACACTCCGTATCCTTTTAGGTCTTGATCAAGCAACATCGGGATGTGCACAGGTGAATGGCGTGGCGTATCGTGAACTCCCTCATCCACTTACGACGGTAGGAGCTGCTTTGGGCGGAGCGGGTGCAAATCGCACTCGAACGGGGAGGGCACATCTGCGTTGGGTTGCTCGTTCCGCTGGATTTCCAACATCAAAAGTAGATGAAGTATTAGAAGTGGTGGATATTACAAAAGCTGCGTCTATGCGTATTGGCAAATATTCACTTGGCATGAGTCAACGGCTTGGGATAGCTGCGGCTCTACTTGGTGACCCAAAGATATTAATTCTGGATGAACCAGTGAACGGGCTTGATCCAGAAGGGATACGATGGATTAGAATGTTTTTACGTGAACGTGCAGATGCTGGAAACACCGTATTATTATCTAGTCATTTAATGGGTGAACTAGCAGAAATAGTAGATGATGTGGTGATTATCAATAAGGGAAGTATTGTAGCGAGTGGAACCTTGGAGGAAGTAATGAATGGATACTTTACCCTGGAAGAAGCTTTCTTTGCCCTTACTTCTCAAAATGACAGGGATCTGAGATGAAAGTATTCATATCAGAAGTATCTAAACTTGTTTCCCTTCCATTTATTTGGTTCGCTTTTATAGCTGGACTTATTGTACCAAATGGGATTGCATTGATTGCATATAGTAATGGCTCCAATGCAGCAACGATTGATATAGGGTTTGCTGAATTATCCGTTGGTGTACTGGGAGCTATTGTCCTTGGCGGCATGGCGATTGGAAGTGAATTTGTGACAGAAGGCGAGGACGCAGCCAGCGGACGGCAAATTACGACCTCCTTAATTGCTGTCCCATCCCGCATCCGCCTGTTGACTGCAAAAGTGGGTGCAACGGCTATTATAACGGCAGTTTTAGCATTTTTTGCTATAATCAGTGTATTTACTACGATTCAGTTCATTAGTGAACCCGGAACCTTGATATTCAATGGAGATATGTTTATTCGCATGGTTGGTGTCGTTATTTATTGGATTCTTATGGCTCTATTGACATTTGGATTAACAGTACTGACTCGCAATGCCATTATTCCTATCGCTGTGATGGTCGTCAATTCATCCGCAATAACGCTCACTTATATACTGACCCAGATGAATTCGCTAGCTACATATCTACCTGATATGGCGGGACAAAAAATGTTTTTTCGAGGAGTAGATACGGGAATAGAGCTTACTCCACTTGCAGGTGGAATGGTCATGGCTGCTTGGGTACTTTTACTACTTATCTTGGCAGGACTTGCCTTCTCACGAAGGGATGTAGGATGATGAAAACAGTGAAAAAAATGGAATCAACTCGGACTTTTTCACATTCCGTATCTGCTGAAATGTCAAAACTGTGGTCCTTGCCATTCCTCTGGCTTGTACTTATTGGAGCACTGGGAATCACCATAGTCTTTGCCTGTATATTTACTTTGAGTTCACGCGGCAGTATTAGTGGAGAAGCAACAGACGCTGTTATTTTAGGAATGACGCCAATCTCGTATATACAAGCCGGTTTTTTTATTTTTGGAGTCATTGCATCCTGTTCCGAATATATCGGCGGACAAATTCGTACCACTTTTTTAGCAATACCTAATCGGATCGAACAGCGGCTTGCGGCCACAGTGGCATTAATCCCAATAACGTTCGTAAGTGCTCTATTAGTTTGCGTTACAACTATTACAGTTACTTATATTTTGCTCGGCAATACTAATACAGTTTTCGATATGTGGTTGACCATCCGTATGATCCTTAACGCAGCAATTTATCTCTTGTTGATGACAATTCTTAGTTCGGCGATCGGTACTCTAGTTCAAAGATCGATTCCAATCATAGGGGGATTATTTCTGTATCTGTTTATCATCAGCCCTTTAATAGTTGGACAGCCTTTTTCATTTTATCTTCCTGATACCGCCAGTGCCACGCTTTGGTTTCCAACACCACCGGAAGGAGCACCTCCAGCAATTGAAGCATGGATGGTTGTGCTTGGCTGGCCACTTATATTTCTGATAATATCCATTATAATTGCTAAACGGCAGGATGCTTGAAATCATTTAGTCAGATATAGTTGGGATTATTCTACTACACAAGGATACAAAACGTTAGTCAAAATAATTTACAATTAACAGGATCCGTTCATCCTCGAAGCAAGTTATCATAATTGGCCAAAAAGGATGTCCTTTATTACCAATGAAGAAAAGACTAAATTATAATTCATTTTATCCGATCCAACTGGACTTTATTTTCAGTTGGATTTATTCTAGTTTAGAAAACCCTTGGTTATGGTCCGAAGTTCCAAAGAGCTTTTAGCGAAGGGCTAAAAAACTAACTTCATGGTAAGATAGAGTTTCTAAATTTTACTGGTTTTGTCGCAGTTTTTGATAATGTAGAGGGGCAGTTACTAATTTTGTTATGAATAGAGATAAAATGCTTACTTGTTCTTCTAGTATTACGAAAGTGAAAACGAGTGGACGCTAATTTAGAAGGGATTGGTAAGATGAAAATATTTATCGTAGAAGATGATGCTGTTATTGCCAAAAAAATAAAAGAACACATAGAAAAATGGGGTTATGAAGGCTCTGTGGTAGAGGACTTTCAAAATGTTTTTTCAGAAATTATTGCCTTTGATCCGCAATTGGTGCTCATGGATATTTCACTTCCGTTTTTTAATGGCTATTACTGGTGTGGGGAGATACGAAAGGTATCGAAAATCCCTATTATCTTTATTTCTTCCGCCTCCGATAATTTAAATATTGTCCGAGCTGTTGAAATGGGGGCAGATGATTATATAACTAAACCTTTTGATTGGGAAGTGCTGATGGCCAAAATACATGCTATTCTGCGGAGGACGTATGATTTTAGTGGTGGCAGCAATTTAATGGAGCATCAAGGTCTAATTTTTAATGTAAATAATTTTACCCTTTCTTTTGAGGGTAAAACAGAGGAATTAACCAAAAATGAAGCAAAAGTCTTTCAAAAACTCATAGAAAATAGAGGGAAAATCATCAAGAGGGAGAAGTTAATGATGACTTTATGGGAATCAGATAGCTTTGTAGATGATAGTGCTCTATACACCAATGTAAACCGTTTGAGAAGAAAATTGGATCAAATGGGATTGGAGAATTTTATTAAAACAAAAAAAGGCGAAGGATATATCATCGAGGGATAATATGAAAATCTTTTTAACGTATTTGAATAACTATAAAATACCGATTGCATTATGGATTTTGTTTGGCTTGATAAATATAGTTATTGGTTATTTGTATCAGGTGCCGTTAGAACGCTCTATTCTGTGGCTGGCAGTATGCGGATTTATTGGGATTACTGCCGGCAGTTTTCATTTTTATAACTATTATAGCAGCCATAAGGAGTTAAAGTCTCATCAAAGCCAAGCACATGTTGAGATAAACCAATTACCCTCACCGAGCAATTTAATAGAAAGCGATTATCAAGTATTACTGGAAAAATTGAGTATAGCACTTTCTCAGCTGGAAAATGTAAAAACACAGAATGAACAAGAGATTTTAGATTATTTCACTATGTGGGTACATCAAATAAAGATACCAATTTCAGCACTTCATTTAATTCTTGAGGATGAAGATAATGAAGTGTCTGAGGAAATGGGAGAGCAGTTATTCAAAATCGAACAATATGTAGAATTAATATTACAGTATGTGCGATTAGGAAGCCAATCAACAGATTATCATTTTCAAAAGGTGGACTTGGATACGGTTGTTCGCGAGACAATCAAAAAATACGCTTCTATCTTTATTCGGAAAAAACTGCCAGTTCGATATGATGAGATAGATCAACGTATAATTACTGATTCAAAATGGCTGAGTTTTGTGTTGGAACAACTTTTATCCAATGCGTTAAAATATACAAACGAAGGTTCAATCTCCATTTATTTTGAAGAAAGCGCTATAGTGATAGAGGATACGGGCATAGGCATTCAACCCGAAGATATTCCCCGTGTGGGCGAAAGAAATTTTACAGGGTTCACAGGTCGCCAGCATAAGAGCGCTAGTGGGATTGGACTTCACCTTTCCAAGCAAATCTTAGCGAAATTGGGACATAAAATAAAAATTGAATCGGAACCTAAACAAGGAACGAAGGTTTCTATCGTGTTTGATCAAAAACAAATGACAACAGAATAGCTAATCTAACAAAATTGTTAGAAACAAAGGAGAAATGTCAGATAGAACTGTGGAATGGCATTTCTCCTTTTTGCTATTGTATTAAGTAGCGATAAGACAATTGTCAAAAGAAAGGAGACTATTATGGCACTTTTACAGGTTCAACATTTAATGAAAGTCTATACAACAAGGTTTGGAGGAAATCAAGTAGAAGCATTATCTGATGTCTCATTCAGCGTAGATTCAGGAGATTATATAGCGATTATGGGAGAATCAGGCTCTGGTAAAACAACATTGCTAAATATTCTGGCTGCATTGGATAAGCCTACACGTGGGAATGTATTACTGAATAATAAGGATATTGTTCAGATAGCTGAAAAAGAAATTTCTGCATTCCGGCGCAATAATTTGGGATTTGTTTTTCAGGATTTTAATCTGTTAGATACTTTTTCTATTGAGGATAATATCTTTGTTCCCTTAGTTTTATCAGGAAAAAAACATAACGAAATGAAACGGAAACTAATACCGATAGCGAAGAAACTTGGTATTGAGCATATATTGACCAAATTCCCCTATGAGATATCCGGCGGGCAAAAGCAAAGAGCAGCAGTTGCTAGAGCGCTGATTGCTGATCCGGAATTAATATTGGCAGATGAGCCTACTGGGGCGTTGGATTCAAAATCATCTGATGATCTTTTACATCACTTTGGCCAAATTAATGCAGAAGGACAAACGATTCTAATGGTAACCCATAGTATCAGAGCGGCAAGTCACTCCAAACGAGTATTATTTATAAAAGATGGAAATGTATTTCATGAGTTATATAAAGGACAAATGACAAATGAGGAAATGTTTCAAAAGATTTCTCATACACTTTCAATATTAGCGGCAGGAGAAGATGGAGATGCGTAATGGCTTTTATTTAAAAATGGCGGCAGATAGTATTCGCAAAAACTGGAAAATGTATTTTCCATTTATCGTTTCCTGTATTAGTACGATTATGATGACGTATATTATCCAAGCATTATCCACCAACCCGGGACTTTCGGAAATTCCTGGCGGGGAGAACTTAAAAACAATTCTTTCTATGGGATATTTTGTATTGATATTATTCTCTACTATTTTTCTATTTTATATGAACAGCTTCTTAATGAAAAATAGAAAAAGAGAATTTGGTGTATACAATATTTTAGGTATGGATAAAAAACATATCACGAAAATGCTTGCTTACGAATCCCTTTATATTGCTGTATTTAGCATGGTAGTCGGGTTCGTCGCAGGCACGATCCTTAATAAAGTTTGTGTATTATTGATTCGCCAAATGATGGGTGCTTCTGTAGCTCTTGGATTTGAGTTTTCTTCCGGAGCAGTTATATGGACACTGAGTTTCTTTTTCATCATTTTTATGTTGATTTTATTGGGGAATGTCTATCAAATTCGCTTAGCAAATCCGATCGATCTTTTAAAAAGCGGAAATGTTGGTGAAAAAGAACCAAAAACAAAATGGTTTCTTTCGATCCTCGGTGTTCTATTAACAGGATGGGGATACTATATTGCGTTAACATTACAATCTCCTATTAGTGGTATGCCCTATGCTTTCCTTGCAGCAATAGTAATTATAGCAGGTACTTACTTATTATTTACTACTGGAAGTATTGCCGTACTCAAAATCTTAAAAAGTAATAAAAACTATTACTATCAGACCAACCATTTTATCCCTGTTTCCGGTATGCTTTACCGGATGAAAAAGAATGCGGTAGGTCTTGGCAATATTACCATTTTATCTGTCGGTGTGATTCTGTTACTTTCTATTGCTGTCTCCTTATATATTATATCTGGCAATGATGCTGATTCACAATATGCAGGGAATGTGATTTCAGAGGTAAGATTATCGGAGAATACAGATGAAGAAGTAAAAGTAAAATTAAGTGAGCTAATTGATCAAACAGCTTCTGAGACCAATAATACAGTTACCGGTTCATCCTCTTATACCTATCTTAATTTAGTGACACTAGCTACGAACGATGGGTTTGAAGTTACAAAAGATGCCTATTCGATGTTAGCAAAACAGAGTCCGGTCAGTTTATATTTGACCGATCAGGAAAGTTATAATCAGTTAACCGGAGATAATATATCGCTTGATGAAAATGAAATATATGTGCATGGCACAGATGACGAATATACAAAGGATACCCTTGCGCTGATGGATTATCAATTTTCCGTCAATGTCATGGAAGATATGGAAGAATTCTCTTTAGACAGTGAAACGACAAGTTTGATTAGCGATACCTATTACATTATCGTTGAAGACCTAGAAACCCTTCGTCAGTTAGAACAGCAGCAAAAAGAAATATTGGAGGACTATGCTGCAAGTACGAACGTGTCTACACAAATCAGCTTGGAACAGGGTGTAAATGAACAGCAGGAAATAGCGTTTGGAGAGCAGCTGCGATTCAACATGGAAAATGCAGATATGGACATTGTTGTCGTAGATAGCCGAACAGAAGCAGCAAGTGACTTACAAGCCCTCAGGAGTGGTGTTTTGTTCATCGTCTTGAATTTAGCAGTCTTACTGTTGTTAATGACAGTACTGATTATTTACTATAAACAGACTTCGGAGGCTTATGATGATAAAGAGCGATTTTCCATCTTGCAAAAAATCGGACTTAATCAAACGGAAATTAAAAAAGCCATTAAATCTCAGATTTTAACCGTCTTTTTTCTTCCTGTTATAGTAACAGGAATTCATATCTTAGCGATTTTCCTCCTAATGAGAAAATTGATGATTCTGGTTATGATCAATCAGGTAAATTTATTTCCAATAAGCGTACTTATCGCTTTTCTGTTTTTCCTGATTGTTTACGTGATTATTTACCGGATAACGGCACGCGTTTATTACAAGATTGTTCAATAAATTGAAACTTCCTTCAGTGGGGGGTCTTTCAGCTCCCACTGAAGGTTAGTTGAACGAATCTGGCCGATACTGGCTGTTGGACCTCCCATTTAGAAATAAAAAGTTTCCTTCATTTCTTGAAGTGGGAGCCTTACAGCCAGTTACACTGCGATAAATTTGTTATATGAAAGAGGTAAAGGTTATGCATTTAAGTCTATTTGAACTGCTGCTTATCTTTGTTGGCGGGATTTTGATTTTAGGGATACAATTTTACTTATCGACAAGAAAGAATCGATTAATGGGGCTTCTTTTCCCGTTAGTAGCCTTGGGTTATTGCATATATATGTTTTTAAAATCAGATTTCTTTTCTGATATGTCATTAAGTATGAAGATTTATATGTTTATTGCCCAAAATATCCCAACAATTGTTTTACTGTTGATTTACTTTTTATGCCGCAGGGGGCTGAAAAAAGTAAAGTGAGGATTACCTCCAATAAAACTCCCCATTGCCGGAGCTATCATTGGTTATGGAAGTACACGGATTGCAAATTTTTATTTAAAATTCTGTTAATACCAAGTAAGTACCCTGCATGGAATGGAATCCCCCAGGTAAATCTGTCCTAGTAATCTAAATAAAATGAGGCCGTTTTTAGGTGAAGTAGCTACCATTAAAGCACAAGCATTTAATTCATCAATTGTTTATATGGAAAACGGAAGAAATGTTCATGAATGTCCAAATGGAAATATACCTAAAGGATAAAAAACCCTCAATAAGTATCTTATATATTTTGGCAGACAACAATGAGTCAGGAAAAATCACATTTAGGCAGTCTGCTAAAGAAGAGTTATTTTCTGATGTTGATAATGATGCTATTGTCAGAAGTTTAGATGATTTAATAAAAAGCACAAATAATTATAGGAGCCATTCCCTTATTGAGAAGGGATGGCTTTTGTAGATTCTATAAATATCTAACAGAAATATTGGAATGTCGATTAGCTACTATTCCAATTTGATTTACCTGCTTTTTTCTCCTTGTCTTTTACATAATGATTCCCTGTACAACAAGCCCAAGCACTAATCCTAGAAAAATAGAAGTTAGTGTTCCTAATAAGAAATATTCCGACCAGTTGCGATCATCCAACTGTTTGAAGCGTGCAATTGATTTGGCGGCGATAATAAATGCAATCGATGGATATGCGCCAATTACTGTAAGGATAATAACAAGCAATCTTTCTATATAGCCGATCAATTTTCCGCGTGAACGAAGTGGGGTGGAGTAGGTAAGATAATGATATTTCTCCGTGAAACTACTTTCTGTTGTTAGGTGGTTTTTTTCTTGTCTTGCCTTAATTTGATTGTTCAATGTCAGTTCACCTTCAAAGTTTGCAAACTCGGATGGCAAGGAACCGATGATATATTTTACGATATGGCCGCTGACACTTGTTGCTAAAATATAAATGATGATCAAAGATAATGCTGTGTTGAACGTGCTTAAACTACTTGTCCCATATAAGTCTAAAAAACTCGCTGTCATTTCTGCCACTTTCATAGAAAAGAAGAGGATAGAGGTTAGTAGTATCATAATAACATGTAATACTTGATCTAATAGAAAGTATCCAAGCCGTTTCATATTATCGGTTGCGCTTTTTGGCATGGAATCTACTAATTTTATCTTTGATAAATCAATCAAAAGGTGTGTGAGCATAATAAAAGCTAAGGGCAGAATAAAGTAGTAGATTATATGTTGAAATTCGTATTGATACCCCCAGATAACCGCAAGTGCGAGTCCTGTTGTCAGTAGATGGTGAAGTAAGTGCTTTTTCAGATATTTTATTTTGTTTTCCACCATCTGGTCTGATTGCAGCCAAAAGTCAGCGATTAAATGTGCGAGAAGTAGCAATAATACAGTCATTGTAATTTCCTTTCTTTAGGAAAATAATCGTTTAGATGATTCCTGACATGTTGTTTAATGTTTGTTTGCAGTTTATCTGTTAGTTGATGCTTATCTTGCGCTCCCAATGAATCCAGCACCTTTACAATATCATAAAAAGCATGTAAAATGACTTGCGTTTTACCCTGTTTCATATGATGAGATATCGTAGCTGTTGTTCTTTCGAGGTATTGACTTACTTTATTTTGTTGTCCGAGCATGATATACAAAGAACAGACGAGGGATTGTATTTCGGTTTGCTCGTCCATGTGTTCCTGTTTAAGAATTAAAATCGTATTGATTAGTGTCTCAAACTGTTTGTTGAAAGCGGTGAAACCTCGTTCATCTGAAAAATCTAATAATGTAAAGTGAAATAGCGATCTGTTCTGTTGTTTTTTCAGGTAATCATTGGCATTTCTTGCTTGTTTCATTAATGGATGAATCCAAGTTTCTATGTTTATTTCGCTTACATCCTCTTGGATATCGCCGAATGATAATCCGAAATAAGGTTTATGATTTGTGAATTTCCAAATCTGGCTTATATAGAAAGCAAGTGCATATGCCGATGCATAGCCGCTGCTTATAACCACCAATTCATCGCCGGCACGGTGACTAACCTTCGTCACAGCTGTATTTTGTGTCCACTCAATAATGTGACTTTTTAATTGCTCCAGATATTCACTTAATACATTCCCGCTATTTTTTTTAGACGAATTACTTATATCCATGATGAAGACAGAGACTTCATTTGACATGAACAAAACAACTCCTTTTTTTATCCCAATATAGAGAAGTTTGATTATATAGTCGAATATATCATAAGTTAGATGAAATAATCAAACTTTATCAAAATTAGATGGTTAGTAAAAGAAATGCAAGGGGAATAATCTGCTCCTAGTCCTATGCATAAAGGAATATATAAACCTCTATAAAACGTCAATTGGATATAATTATATTGACAATATATTAGTTTGAGGATAGAATTACCTTGATAATGAGAATCATTATCAAGGTAATTCTACTTTAGCTGTAATAGCTTAAGAGAATTTGTTTGAAATATTGCCAATTCTTGATATTTTAATTAATTAATTTAATTGGAAAGGGGAATGGAAACTTTACAATAAGATAATTAGTTGTGTGATAGATACATATTATTACGAAGGAAGAAGGATATATTAATGAAATTACAACAAAAAGTTCAATTAGGAACATTACTTATGTTATTTGTGATTATGCTTGGCCTTGTTGGATGTTCCTCAGATTCGGCATCCAAAGAAAGCTCTACTGAAGACAAAAAGGCAGAACAAACAGATTCTTCTGGTACTGATTCTGAAGATGCAACGGAATATCCGATCGTCATAGAACATGCCCTTGGAAAAACGGAAATTAAAAGTAAACCTGAACGAGTGGTTACCATTCAATGGGGGAACCAAGATGTGGCGCTTGCCCTTGGAGTTGTCCCTGTAGGATTTTCGGAAGCAAATTTTGGCGTTCAAGATGACAGTGGACTTTTGCCTTGGACTAAGGAAAAACTTGAAGAACTTGATGTCACAGATCCAAATGTATTCCAGGATACGGATGGTCTTGATTTTGAGGCAATTTCAGATGCGCAGCCAGATGTTATTCTTGCAGCTTACTCTGGTATTACACAGGAAGATTACGATTTACTAAATGAAATTGCACCAGTTGTGGCATATCCAGCTTCTCCATGGACGACAACATGGCGTGAGCAAGTACTTTATAATGCAAAAGGGATGGGAATAGAAGCAGAGGGAGAACAGCTTATTAAAGATGTAGAAGATACAATTGCTGAGAAGTTAGAGAGCTATCCAGAAATTGAAGGAAAAAAAGTGGTATGGGTTAACTTCTCAGCTGAAGATACATCTCAATTGCATATATACACACCAACAGACTCTCGCGGCGCTTTTTTATATGAATTAGGATTGGAATACCCGGAAAGTATAACGGAAATGCTCGATGATCCAGACAGTTATTCCTTGAATCTAAGTGCTGAAAATGCTGGAGCGCTAAATGATGCAGATATCATTGTCGGTTATGGGAATGACGAATTGTTAAAAACGCTTCAAGAGGATCCATTGATTGGTAAAATTCCGGCAATTGAAAGAAGTTCTGTTGCATTTATTGATAGCGATACGCCTTTAGTGGCTGCGGGAACACCAACTCCACTTTCGATCACGTATACAATTGATGAATACTTGGAATTAATTGGAGGAGCTATTGAAAATATAAATGAATAGATTTTCAGGTACAAAAGTACAACAGCCAAACCCGCATATTCCGAAATATTTTGTACTTGTTCTGGTGGTTGGCTTGATCTTACTTGCTGTGAGTGTCGTTGCTTCATTTGTGTTTGGCTCAAAAATAGTTGGACTTGATGAGGTAATCAATGGATTATTTCATCCAAGCATAGACTCATATGATGCTAATATTGTTCGCAAGAGAATTTCCCGAACTGTCTTTAGTCTATTATGCGGCGTAGCACTTGGGGTTTCGGGAGCGCTTATGCAATCCGTAACCCGTAACCCGCTTGCTGATCCGAGTATACTTGGAGTAAATACCGGAGCGTCATTATTCGTTGTAATTGGCATTGCTTTTTTCCATATTAGTAGTGCCAGTCAATATATTTGGCTTGCTTTAGTTGGTGCTGCAATTACAACCGTTATTGTTTTTGGAATTGGCTCGATGGGACGTAATGGGGCTACTCCCATTAAGCTTGTTCTGGCAGGAACAGCTATCAGTGCTGCGCTTTCTTCCTTTGTCACCGCAATTCTGATTCCGCGTTCTCACACTATGGATCAATTTCGGTTCTGGCAAGTAGGAAGTGTCGGATCAGGAACATGGGATAGTATCATTACATTTGTCCCATTCCTGGTCACTGGTGTATTGATTGCCATATTTACTGCTCCAGCACTAAATGCAATGGCATTAGGGGACGAAGCTGCAACTGGTTTAGGCGTTCGAACAGGAATTCTCCGGTTTATTTCCTCTCTTGGTGCTGTTCTTTTATGTGGAGCAGCTACTGCTCTAGCAGGTCCAATTGGCTTTATCGGACTATTATCAACGCATGTCATGCGCCTTGTTCTCGGACCCGATTTGCGATTTGTGATACCCATGTCAGCTATCTCCGGAGCAATTATCTTAACATTGTCAGATGTAGTCGGCAGGCTTGTTGGCAGTCCTGGAGAGTTAGAAGTTGGTGTCGTAACAGCATTTATAGGGGCACCGTTATTAATTACACTAGCTATTAGATCGAAAGTGAGTTCATTATGAGAAATGATTCTATCGCATATATTATGGAAGGCAGACAGCAAAGACGGCGGCGTTGGATGGTCGTGACAACTCTTCTCACTGTCTTAGCAGGCGTTCTATGTCTTCTTATGCTATTACTTGGGAATACGATTTATCCAATAAAAGAAGTTTATCGGACACTTATGGGGGAACAAATTCAAGGCGTTTCTTTTGCAGTGAATGTTATACGATTGCCGAGAATGGTAGCAGGTTTTTTTGCTGGCCTTGCATTTGGTATTGCCGGGACGATTTTTCAAACATTGTTTCGTAATCCATTAGCGAATCCAAATGTACTTGGTATCACCGGCGGTTCCAGTGCGGCGGCAGTGTTTTGCATCGTTATCTTGCAGGCAAGTAATGCTGTTATTTCTGTTGCATCATTAGTTGCAGGTCTCATTACTGTTATTGTGATTTATGGGTTATCAAGAGTAAGAGGTTTTTCAATTGGCAGGTTAATCCTAATTGGCATTGGTGTTCAAGCAATGTTTGATGCTCTTATATCTTATCTGTTGCTCGTTAGTGCTGAACAAAATCTTCCTGCCGCACTTAGATGGCTGAACGGTAGCCTTAACGGTTCACAAATGCATGAGTTGCCACCTTTGATTATATCTGTTCTCATCTTGGTTCCTATTGTTATTCTTTTAACCAAACATTTAAGCGTACTAGAACTTGGAGAGCAATCGGCCGTTTCTCTTGGGGTGAACACAGACATGACAAGAATGTTGCTTGTTTTGAGTTCTGTTGTCATGATTTCTTTGGCAACCTCTACAACGGGACCCATTGCATTTATTTCTTTCCTTGCGGGACCCATTGCGAAAAGACTAGTAGGGGCAGGATTTTCAACGATCATTCCTGCAGGTCTAGTAGGTGCGAATCTAGTTTTGGCAGCAGATCTAATTGGACAATTTGCCTTTAATGTCAGATTTCCGGTCGGCGTCATAACAGGAATCATTGGAGCACCATACTTGATTTACTTACTGATTCGAATGAATCGAAGGGGAGAATTATAATGAAACCGGAACATCATTTTGAAGTGGAGCAAGTAGTAGCTGGATACGATCATAAAACGATTATTCATAAAGTGAGTCTTGTTATTCCTAATAATAAAATAAGTGTCATTATTGGACCAAATGCATGCGGTAAGTCTACCCTCCTTAAAACGATGGCCAGGCTATTAAAACCTACTTCAGGAAATATTGTACTGGATGGAAAGTCAATTGAAAAAATACCATCTAAAAAATTAGCTCGAACACTAGGACTTTTACCACAATCTCCCATTGTTCCAGAGGGAATCTCGGTTGCGGATTTAGTTGGAAGAGGGAGATTTCCTCATCAATCCTTACTCAGCGGATGGTCAAAGAAGGATTATGAAGCAGTAGCTGAGGCAATGGATATTATGAATATAACAGAACTTGCCAATTATCATATAGATGAACTTTCAGGTGGACAAAGGCAACGGGTCTGGATTGCAATGGCTCTGGCCCAGCAAACAGATATCCTATTTCTCGATGAGCCTACAACCTTTTTAGATATTACGTATCAAGTTGAAATTTTAGATTTACTTACTGATCTTAATCAAAAATACGGAACAACGATTGTGATGGTTCTTCATGATATTAATTTATCTGCACGTTATGCACACAATATTTTTGCGATGCATAATGGAAAATTAATGGCAGAAGGTAAGCCATCTGAAGTTATTACAAGTACATTGATTAAGGAGATCTTTGGTTTAGCTTGCCAGGTGATAGAGGACCCAGTTTCAGGATCACCTTCTGTGATACCTATTGGACGGCATCATGTGAACTACTCTTGAACCCACTTACTAAATTTAAAACATATAAAAAGAGAAGATGCTAAGGAGACTAGAAATTTTAACTTAAGGAGGGGTGTTAAATGACGACAGAATGCAAAGATGTAACAATTATTGGTGGTGGCTCGGCAGGATTATATGCAGCTTTCTATTGTGGAATGCGAGATTTATCCGCCCGTATTATCGAATTTAAACCTAAGCTTGGGGGCAAGGTTCATGTCTATCCCGAAAAAATGATTTGGGATGTAGGAGGTATAACACCGATTACCGGTGCTCAATTGATAGAGCAAATGGAAGAGCAAGCGCGTACATTTGATCCGGACATTATTTTAAATGAAAAAGTGGAAAAGCTTGAAAAGAATCAAGATGAGCTCTTTGTGGTAACAACCCATACAGGACATGAATACGTAAGCAAAACAGTTATCTTGGCAACTGGCGGAGGGATCTTTGAACCAATTAAATTAGATATAGAAGGAGCTGACCGTTTTGAAGTAAGTAATCTTCATTATACGGTTCAAAGTCTTGAGGCATTTAAAGACAAGAAAATAGTCGTTTCTGGTGGGGGAGATACAGCCATCGACTGGGCCAATGAACTGGAACCCATCGCCGAAAAAGTATCATTGATTTATCGTGGTGAGGAATTCAAAGCGATGGAAGCACACATCGCTCATCTAGAAGCCTCCTCTGCCAGCATCTATAAAAATACAAAGATAGAAAAGCTAATTGCTGACGAGGACGGTCATCGTGTCAAAGAGGTGTTGACGAGAAATCAAAAAACCGGTGAAGAGGTTCGGTTTGAAGTGGATGACTTAATCATTAATTATGGGTATGACAGAGAACTGAAATTTATTAAAGAAAGTCCATTACAAATAGAATTGGAACGCGATTTTTTCGTGAAAGGATCTGGTAAAGCCGAAACGAACATAGCTGGTTTATATGCTGCTGGTGATATTCTTTCATTCGATGGAAAGGTGCGATTAATTGCTGGTGCATACAATGATGCAGCGAATGCAGTAAACCAAGCAAAGCTGTATCTTAAGCCAGATGCATATGCAGAGATTTATATATCTTCTCACAACGCGAAATTTGATGCAAAAAACAGAGAACTGCTTTCCCACTTATACACTAAAAAATAAGAGGGTAGAGGCAGTCCTTTGCCAGTCTATTAAACCTTTTATCTCGGAAATGCAAAGAGCCCCGCGGCTTTTTCTAAGCATGTAACCCTATCTGTGATCTGATCTCCTTCCTGGTGTAAGAACCTTCAGGTTATCATTGATCATCTTGATTGGGTTATTTTTTCGAGAAAAACCTTTTTCTGACCTGAATACATTGAATTATTGAAAAATTACTCCTATAAATTTTACAGTCTTATTTTTTATTTGCATTCACAAACATCTTTTGTATAACAGAGCATGTTTAAAATATATTCGTCAATCTTACTAAAGCATGGACATATAAGGGAAAGGCTAAAAACTGATACCCTCTAAAGACGGTGGAGCTAAACCCGCATTTGTAACATAAACCCAATAGATTTAGATTGTTTGTAAGCTCGCTATTGAATTTCACATAGAGTGTGGGCTATTTGTGCAAACGAAGTTCTAAATATTATGTACTCGAGTTTCGGACATGCTAAATAAGCCTTAACGCTTGGTATGAAAGGGATAGGTTCAATTCTATTATCATGCTGCCCCAGCATTAAGTAGGAGATTTCCAAAATAGTCATCAGTGCCTGTGCAAAACGAATATCTTCCATTTCATTGCAGCACAAAGAGAATGGCTGACCAATGGTCTTGGGATCCTCTTCTTCCCGGCCACTAAGTGACAACATCATATATCGTAGAAACACAATCGTAGTATGTGCAGCTGCGACATTGAAACTCGCTAGTCGCAGATTGGACTTGACCACCTTGAAAAAACACTCGATTTCCCTTATCCAAACCTTTTTATAATCCAAACTTTTCAATGATTTTAATGAAAAAAGTTTGAATTATGTCCCAACGCTTGCTAAAGAGTATATGTAAAAGGACATAAAAGTTTGTACAACAAATTGAAGGTATAATAATATTGATTTTACAATACATACTTTTGATTTTGTACATATTTTTTGTCTTTTTATATGGACAAGAAACTATGTACAATTTATAATAAAGACAAAAAATTTTTACTCTTTGAAAATTTCGCTATAATATCTCTTTACACAAAATTCATTATGTTGAACAAGCAAAATAAAACATGTTAATTCTGGAGGCGGTGAAATATGTATCCCCCACTAATAACGGATGGGAATAAACATTTTGGAAATAATAGATGGCATTCAATTAGCTCGAAATTTTAAAAAGAGTTTATTTGTTTAGTGATTTGGAGTATGAACATTGGTTAAATGTAGAATCCAATCCAAATATCAATGAAAAATAATTTTGATTGTTCAAAAGTGACGAGTAATAAGTAAAAAGAAGGGGGTATTTGAATGAATTATCCTGTAGGTAAAGTCGATGAGATCCGTTTTGTTCAAATATTTGCAAAACACAAAGGTAAGTGGGTTCTATGCTTCCATAAAAAACGTCAAAAGTGGGAGTTTCCAGGAGGGCATGTAGAAGAGGGTGAGGATCCTCTTACAGCAGCCAAACGGGAGTTATATGAAGAAACAGGTGCGATTAACTTTATCATTACACCACTTTGGGACTATTACAGTCATAATAATGGAAGAGTATATTTTGCCGATGTCGATAGATTTGATGAACTACCTGATTATGATATGGAGAAAATCGGATTTTTTGACCATTTACCAGAAAATGTTACATATAATCGTACTAAAATGAACGAAGATTTAGAACGAGTTAAGAAATATATGCGGGAGCATGAATATAAAGAATGATACCAACCTCAATCTTTAGCTAGAAAATAAATCGGATTTAATTCCGTATGATTTCTAAACATGTAACCCTATCTGTGATCTGATCTCCTTTCTGGTGTAAGAACCTTTAGGTTATCATGGATCATCTTGATTGGGTTATTTTTTTCGAGAAAAACCTTTCATTGACCTGAATACATTGAATTATTGAAAAATCACTCCTATAATAGTCCACAGAAGGGTGGTATTCAGATGGAAAAAGATCTACGCATAAAAAGTCATGTTTTTAGTGAAGGTACCCTGAAAGCGCCAAACAGAGGGATGCTTCGTGCTGTCGGTGTAACGGATGAGGATTTTAAGAAGCCAATGATCGGTATTGCTAGCACATGGAGTGAAGTGACACCATGTAATATCCATATTAATGATTTAGCTGTCAATGCCAAAGAGGGAGCAAGAGCGGCCGGTGGCGTACCATTGATTTTTAATACAATTACAGTTTCAGATGGTATCTCTATGGGGACCCAAGGAATGCGCTTTTCCTTACCAAGTCGTGATCTAATTGCTGATTCAATAGAAACTGTTGTTGGAGCTGAAAATTTAGATGCATTTGTAGCGATTGGTGGTTGTGATAAAAATATTCCAGGCTGTATGATCGCGATAGCCAACGCCGACGTACCTGCAGTGTTTGTGTATGGGGGGACAATTGCACCTGGTTCCTTAAACGGCAAAGATATTGATCTTGTGTCAATATTTGAGGGTGTCGGTAAACATAATAATGGTGATATTGATGATGAGGAATTACGTTCAATCGAATGTCATGCGTGTCCAGGCGCGGGTTCTTGTGGTGGTATGTACACAGCAAATACGATGGCATCTGCTGTTGAGGCAATGGGCATGAGTCTGCCTGGCAGTTCTTCCAATCCGGCAGTGTCAGATTATAAGGCGCAAGATTGTGAGAAAGCAGGACAAGCAGTCTATAAATTGCTTGAGAAAGGCATTTATCCAAAAGACATTATGACAAAAAAGGCATTTGAGAATGGGATTACTGTTGTAATGGCGCTTGGTGGATCGACAAATGCGATCTTGCATTTAATGGCAATCGCCCATGCCTTAGAAGTCGATTTGACACTGGAAGACTTTAATCGCATTCAGGAAAAAGTGCCACATCTTGCTGATTTAAGACCAAGTGGTAAATATGTTATGCAAGACCTGCATCGGGCAGGTGGTGTACCTGCAGTCATGAAAATGCTATATGAAGCTGGATACCTTCATGGCGATTGCTTAACAGTTACAGGTAAAACAATCGCCGAGAACCTCGCGGAAGCACCGGATCTTGTGGAAGGACAGAAGGTTATTATGCCATTTGATAATCCGAAACGCGCAGATGGTCCGCTAATTGTTCTAAAAGGAAATCTTGCGCCTAGTGGTGCGGTTGCAAAAGTATCTGGTGTGCAAGTAACCAGGCATACTGGACCTGCTCGTGTGTTTGATACAGAAGAAGAAGCAACCGAAGCAGTCACACATAATAAAATTAAGGAAGGCGATGTGCTCGTTATTCGCCATATTGGTCCAAAAGGTGCTCCGGGTATGCCAGAAATGTTATCCGTCTCTTCTATTTTAGTTGGAAAAGGATTAGGGGAAAAAGTTGCATTATTAACAGACGGCAGATTCTCCGGTGGTACACATGGACTAGTTGTTGGCCATATTGCCCCGGAAGCCCAGGTAGGTGGCCCTATTGCTTTCTTAAAAGAAGGGGACACTGTAACGATTGATTCCAACAAAAAGGAAATTTCTTTTGAAGTTTCCGAGGAAGAGCTTGAACGCCGTAAGCAGAATTGGGTTGCACCGCCATTATATAAAAAAGGTGTATTAGGAAAATATGCGCATAATGTATCTTGTGCTTCCGTTGGTGCAGTTACAGATTACTTAAATAAATAATGATGAGGGCCCTGATTTAGCTATCGGGGTCCTTCTTAGTTGTATAACGAGGAAATATGATTGATCCTGACCAACGCTGTTAGTCTCACGAACGTTTCCATAGAAAAAAGATCTCCTTCTCACTTCATGCAGCGTTTAAAACCTTCTGAATACATTTAGCTTTTTTTGCTAAAAATAAACGTCATTATCATTGTGAGGAGATGGATCTATATGAGTGAACACCAAGATGTAAATAAAAAGGAAAAACAATTAGAAGCATATGTGAGAGAAACACGTAATCAAGAGATGATTTCCAATGAAGGGAAAAAGATTGTCGATGACGAAAATTCACTGACCGCTGGAGATCGTGGGCCGACTCTGATTGAAGACTTTCTTGCCAGAGAAAAGATAGCGCATTTTGATAGAGAGCGAATACCAGAACGGGTTGTTCATGCACGAGGAACTGGTGCTTATGGAGAATTTGAACTGTATCAATCCATGAGTGATGTAACGATGGCAGATTTCTTGCAGGATCCTTCTAAAAAAACACCATTATTTGTCCGATTTTCACAAGTAATTGGTTCACGGGGCTGTAATGAAACTGTTCGAGATGTGCGAGGGTTTTCCATTAAGTTCTATACAGATGACGGGAATTTTGATATTGTGGCCATCAATTTCCCTATCTTTTTTATTCAAGACGCGATCAAATTCCCCGATTTAATTCACTCTGTCAAACCAGAACCCGATAATGAATACCCTCAGGGCCAAACAGCGCACGATACTTTTTGGGATTTTATGGGGAGTAACCCGGAGACGACCCATATGGCGATGTGGATTATGACTGACCGGGCCATTCCCAAGAATTTCCGCACTATGGAAGGCTTCGGTGTGCACACATATCGTTTTGTGAACAAAGAGGGAGTAGCTCATTTTGTCAAGTTTCATATCAAGCCTATGCTAGGGGTTCATCCATTAATTTGGGATGAAGCGCAAAAGCTTGGCGAGGATGCTGATTTTCATCGAAGAGATCTTTGGACCAATATTAAGATGGGAAATCATCCGGAATTTGAACTTGCTGTACAGATTATTCGGGAAGATCAAGAATTTATGTTTGATTTCGATATTTTAGATCCGACAAAGTTTTGGCCGGAAGAGGAAGTTCCACTTCAAAAGATGGGGAAGATAACGCTAAATAAAACGGTCGATAATGCTTTTTCAGAAACAGAGCAAAGTGCATTTCATCCAGGGAATATTGTGTGTGGAATTGATTACTCCAACGATCCCCTGTTGCAAGGGCGGTTATTTTCGTATACGGATACGCAACAGGCACGAGTAGGTGCAAATTATCAGCAGCTTCCAATCAATAAACCGGTTTGCCCTGTTTTTAACAACCAGCGGGATGGTGCTTCACGTCATGTGATTGACCGCGGAAAAGTTTCTTATCATAAAAACATATTGGCAGATAATACCCCATCCGAAGTTCCGCCAGATAAGGGAGGCTTTGTAACTTATCCTTCCACTGTAGAAGGATTGAAACAGCGTAAAACAGCACCATCATTCAAAGATCATTATTCACAGGCTAGGCTCTTCTGGAATAGCATGACACCAGTAGAACGAGAGCATATTATTGGGGCCTATAGTTTTGAATTAGGAAGATGCCTTCATGTGCCTGTACGTCAGCAAATGGTTGACCGCTTAGCAAGAGTCAGCAAAGAGCTTGCGGAAGCCGTTGCTAATAATGTTGGCGTTACAGTACCAGATGTAGAAGAATCCACTGTTACGAAATCATCGCCCGCGGTAAGCCTGATGAATACAAAGTTCATGGCGGATACACTTAAAGTGGCTGTTTTTCTTGCAGAGGGTTTTCCTGGCAAGGAAGTGGATGCCCTGCTTAAACAATGGAAGGAGGCGAAGATGCATCCTGTTATTGTTAGCGATAAGCTTGGTGAAGTAAGTGGCAGCGGAGGAGTAACATATCAGGTTGATCAAAGCTTTCTCACGGGATCCCCATTAAGCTATGAGGGTGCGTATCTAGTTGGCGGAGCCGAAGCAGATGACTATTTTTATTATCAAGCCCGGACCTTTATTATGAATATGTATAATCATTTCAAGCCAATAAGCGCTAGGGAAGAGAGCAGTCAGCTATTGAAGGAAATGGGGATTAAAGAAATGCCGGGAGTTGTGATCGATACAGATCACCAATTTGGACAAACATTTATCGATGCAATGGCTAAACAACGCTTTTGGGATCGACCTAGTTACCTTTATAGATAAGCCTGTTTGGTAAACAGAATCGGTAGGAAGAGGGAGAAGAGACGTGCGGCGCATGCTTCTTCTTCCATATATTGGCATCGTGATTTCATCGTGTTGATCTTGACTAATAGAATGTACGTTCTTATAATATGTATACAAACATATATTCGTACAAAAGGTGAGACAATGAAAAATATTATGATGATGGATTATTCAAATGAGCCAAGACGGGATATTATGTGCATAGATGTCAAATCTTTTTTTGCAAGCGTAGAAGCTGCAGCACGCAATCAGCATCCTTTAAAAGCCCGGATTGCGGTTGTATCTAAACCGGATAACCAAGGTGGTTTGGTTTTAGCCTCATCTCCTTTAGTAAAGAAAGAGTATGGAGTTAAAACAGGAACAAGAATATATGAGATTCCGCACGGAGCAAATATAGAAATTGTAGAACCTCGTATGGCATTGTATGTAAAAAGAAACTTAGAAATATTAAGTATTTTTAAGCGTTATGTAGCAGAAGATGATGTCCTTGCTTATTCTATTGATGAATCGTTCATTGATGTAACTAAATCGCATAAACTTTTCGGCAGCACACATGATATAGCAAAAAAAATCCAACATGCTGTATGGCTAAAATTAGGCCTAGTCCTGACTGTGGGAATAGGGGATAATCCGCTATTAGCAAAATTAGCACTCGATCATCAGGCGAAGCATGACGAACAAAATGGATTCATAGGTGAGTGGCGTTATGAAGATGTACCACATACCGTGTGGAAAATAGCACCATTAATTGATTTCTGGGGAATCGGAAGGAAAACAGAAGCTAGTCTCAATCGGCTAGGTATTAGAAGTATCTATGATTTGTCTCAGTATGATATTCGTGTATTAAAGGCAAGGTTTGGCGTGATTGGAGAACAACTCTTTTGCCACGCACACGGAATTGACCGAACATTACTAGCGGACGCATACAAACCTAAAAGTACGTCATTCAGCAAAAACCAGATACTCAACAGAGATTATGTAGTGAAACATGACATTGAGATTGTTATTCGGGAAATGACAGATGAGAATGTAGCAAGACTAAGGAAACACCAGCTAGTGGCTGGTGTTGTTAAATTGGCCATTGGCTATTCGAAAACGATAGCGCAAGACGGATTTAATCATCAGATGAAGATTGATGCAACCGATTCGTCAAAAAAATTAAAGAAGTATATGCTGATGATCTTTCATAAATATTATCAAGAAAATGTACCGGTAAGAGTCGTTAATATCACCTTTGGAAAACTGCAGCCAAAGCAGTCATTGCAACTGGATTTCTTCGAACCAGTAGAAGAAACGATAGAAAATGAAGAGATGGATAGGGCGATTGATTTTGTGAAAAGAAAACATGGATACACGTCACTACTGCACGCTTCCAGCTTACTTGAAAGTGGAATGGCTAGATATCGTGCGAAACTGCTTGGCGGTCATCGATCTGGAAAGGAAGAGTGAAAATGGAGAAAATATCGATCACACGCATCACACCGGAACAGCTGGGATATAAAGATAGAGGAATTGTGAAATGGTTAGGGATGATGCTAAGCGACCATTCAGAAGCACTCAAAAAAGAGAAAGTAAATAACCAGCTACTAGAGGTTGAGCCGAAAAAAGAAATGACAGAAGAAGAAATCGCCCAAGTGTTGTATCAAGCTTTTGTAATGAATTCACCGGTTTCGATTCAGGCAAATGTGATAAGAAGAGATGGGAATTATTATAAAGACTTAGAGTGTAAAGTATCCGGCTATGTTGAAAATCAAATACACTTATCCTTAAAGGATGGGCGAGTTACAAGTTGTACACTCGAGCAAATAAGAAATGTGGAAATGATGGATTCGATGGATTGGTATGATAAAAGGAAATAAGAAACTTTCCAAGAGCAGACTGCCGCTCTTTTTGTAATGATTCTCTCCCCTGGATTCAATAACATCAAAACGAACATTGAACAAATTAGTATTTATTTAGAAAACACCAATACTTAAAAAGATTCATCTAAATAAAGTTAAGTTAATAGAAAGATTATAATGATTTGTGATAAACTTCTTTTGGGACAATACTAAAATGCGAAGCTTCAACAGACGAATATTGCATTACCTTAGCGGATCCGGAGCGAGGGTTATGCACATACTAATTCGGTTTTCCTTTGGTGGAAGCACTTTGTTCTAGCTTCCAAATCCATTATTTCTATGCTTACGGTAAATATAATGTGACCATACATATCATATCCCCTTTTGTTACCTCTCTAATAAATCTCCAATAAGAATTGCAAAAGACAATCTATAAAATAGTTATTTAATGGAAAAAGCACACAAATCATTTAATTTTGGAATTATCAAGCAAATCATTTTAAAAATATCTAAAAATAAGCTGAAGCTTTACACAAAGGTAG
The DNA here is from genome assembly GCF_018333015.1 of Bacillus sp. J14TS2. Classification (NCBI taxonomy): domain Bacteria; kingdom Bacillati; phylum Bacillota; class Bacilli; order Caryophanales; family Bacillaceae; genus Bacillus; species Bacillus sp. J14TS2. The sequence continues at coordinate 275,422 of NZ_BORE01000002.1, forward strand.
TTGACAAAACTGAGGTAGTGTTTTATTGTGAAATTATCGAAAGACGGAAGGGTGAAAAAAGGATATGATCCAATAATTCTAACTTTTAGAAAAGTCGATAACTTAACATATACATTCAGCTTTTCCATGGTCTGAATGGTTATAGGTTATGTTTTTTGATTAATTTTCTGAGATAGGATTATTGTGAAATGTACCTTATAAAGACTAAAGGACTTTAAAAACAAGTCTATTTTAGTCTGGACTAGTTTGCATAGCCTCCTATCTCAGAAAATGAGTATAGGAGGCTATTTGCGTTAGAAAATTCTCAATGGAGGGATTTTATATGAGATTTGAGCAGCAAGAAATAAATATTTCACATTCTGATTCAGGTCCTTATGGAATAGCTGTCACACAAGAGGGAAAGGTATGGTTTACCCAACATAAAGCAAATAAGATCAGTTGTCTTGATCAAGAAGGGGAGATTAAGGAATATAATGTTCCAACTCCTGATGCTAGAGTAATGTGTTTAACTGCTTCTTCAAAAGGCGATATTTGGTTTACGGAAAATGGAACAGACAAAATAGGAAGAATTACAGCAACTGGCATAGTTAAAGAGTATCCTTTGCCACACTCGAATTCAGCACCATATGGGATTACGGAAGACTCCAATGGAGATATTTGGTTTACAGAAATGAATCGAAACCGTATAGGTAAACTGACGGAGGACGGTGTGATTCATGAATATGAATTACCCAATAAAGAATCCTACCCAGCTTTTATTACGCTAGGCCCTGATAGCTCACTTTGGTTCACTGAAAATCAAAACAATGCAATTGGAAGGATAACTGAGTCGGGGAAACTAACGGAGTTTCAAATACCTACACCCTCAGCAGGACCAGTAGGTATAGCAAGAGGAAACGATGATGCACTTTGGTTTGTAGAAATATCGGGAAATAAGATCGGGAGGATTACTATTTCTGGTGAAATAACAGAAATTGACATCCCTACACCAAATGCACGTCCTCATGCAATCACTCAAGGATTGGATGAGGACTTATGGTTCACCGAATGGGGTACAAATAAAATAGGAAGGATAACAAAAAATAAATCGATTGAAGAATATCCAATCCATACACCTAATTCTGAACCTCACGGAATTGTATGTGATAAAGAAGGCACCGTATGGTTTGCATTAGAATGTAACAAGATTGGAAAATTAAACTTAATGGAATGAAGGGTGGACAGTTTTATGGACTCTAAAAGACCACTGGGACCTAACCCAGATATGATTTACCCAATTTCAGGTAATAATGGTGTCCAATTTATTAAACCGTCACTAACCAAACCCAATATTGAAGTTGGAGATTTTTCTTATTATGACAGTAAACAAGGAGAATCTTTTGAAGAACAAGTTCTTTATCACTATGAATTTATTGGGGATAAATTGATAATTGGAAAGTTTTGTTCAATCGGACCGGGTACTACATTTATTATGAATGGAGCTAACCATCGAATGGACGGATCCACCTATCCTTTTAATATTTTTGGAAATGGTTGGGAGAGTCATACACCAACATTAGAAAATCTGCCACTAAAAGGGAATATAGAGATTGGAAACGACGTATGGATTGGCAGAAATGTAACAATCATGCCTGGAGTAAAAATAGGCGATGGTGCAATAGTTGCAACAGAATCTGTTGTCACCAAAAATGTTGACCCTTACACTATTGTTGGCGGAAACCCCTCCAAACTAATAAAAAAGAGATTTTCTGATGATATAATCGCGGACTGGATCAAACTTCAGTGGTGGAATCAAGATATAAACTTGATAAACGAAAATCTTGATTACATTGTAAATGGCGATTTGGAAAATTTAAAAATAAACTTAACTAAATAAAATTTCAACTATAATTAAGAGCATGATTAATCTTTATCAAATCATGCTCTTATATAGAATCAGTGTGTAAATTTAGAGATTTTAATGAAGGTTATGGCGTATAAACTTGATAGAGCATAATACGGAATAATGTCTGTCTCCATGGGGCGTCCTTAGTGAGATACATGCATGAAGTATAAAGCAATCCTTGGCCATTGTATTTTATAAGTATAAGCAGATAATATATAATTTAAATACAAGAGTATCTAATGAGTCGGGGGATTTTATGTATAAAATATTAATTGTGGAAGATGAAACAAGTATTGCAAGCACATTAAAAAATCATATTGAAAAATACGGGTATGAATGCCATATAGTAGAAGACTTTGAAAAGATACTAGATATTTTTCAAGAGATAGAACCACATTTGGTTATAATGGATATTAACCTCCCTGCCTTTGATGGTTATTATTGGTCACGAAAAATAAGGCAGGTATCAACATGTCCGATTATGATTCTGTCTGCTCGAATGAGTGAAATAGATCAGGTATATGGTATTGAAAATGGCGCTGATGATTTTATCACCAAGCCCTTTGTAATGGATGTAGTACTAGCAAAAATCAATGGACAAATTCGTCGCATCTATGGAGAGTATGCCAAAGATACCAAATCACGAATTTTAAAAAAGGGTAATACTGCTTTAAATTTGGATACCGTGCGTTTGTCCACATCGATAGAGGAAGAAGTACTGACAGTCAAGGAACTTCAGCTCTGTAATATGCTTTTTGAGGCGTTTCCGAATGTAGTATCGAGACAGCAGCTACTTGCAGCAATTTGGGATGAAGAAGCATTTGTTGAAGAAAATACACTTACGGTAAATATTAAAAGATTACGAAATAAATTAGAAACAATTCATTCTTCTTTAGAAGTGAAAACCATTCGGGGAATTGGCTATCAACTCATGGAGAAAAATAAATGAAGCTGTTTTTAAAAGACCACCTCAGTATTATTTTTTTGTATCTGCTGACATTTATTGGTTTGCCGATTATTATTGGCCAATTAGACGGTTTTGAAAATCACTATGGCTATTTTAGCTTTTTAGCTATCATTTTACTGATTATTCTGCTTGTTCTTCGTTATCTACGTCGTAAGAAAATGTATGCACAATTAAAGAAATCAAGTTTGAATCAAGCCCATTTCCTTATCTATCAGCCTAGTGCCCCAATAGAAAAAGCATATGCCAATCAATTGAAGGCTACTTCATCTATGCTTATAGAGGAAGAGAAAGCGCATCAAACCTTCTTGCAGGAACAGCAGCTACTCATTTCCCATGCTGTGCACCAGATGAAAACCCCAGTTTCAGTGATGCAATTGCTTGTTCAAGCAAATCAAATGAACAATGTTAATTCATTGGAAGCATGGCAGAAAGTAAAAATCGAATGCGATAAGCTAAATTTTTCGTTAAATCAGCTATTGTCTTATAGCCGTTCTACCAAATTATTAGCAGATTTAAAAATCGAAGCGATGCCATTAAAAAAGATTGTACAAGAAGTTATTAATGATTTGAAGGATTACTTTATTGAGGAGGAAATATTTCCAAAGGTAGCAATAGCGGATGGAGTTCTTCTTTATTCAGATCGGAAATGGATGAAAGTCGTTATCTATCAATTGCTGAGCAATGCGATTAAATATGGAGAGAAGCAATCAACTGTTCATATCCAATATAAAAATGGACAGTTATCGATTCACAATAGAGGGGAGACCATCTCAAAAAGTGAGATTAATCGCTTGTTTGATCTGTTTTATACAGGAGCGAAGGGGAGAAAGAGAAATGAAGCGACAGGAATCGGTTTATATTTAGTGAAAAAGATTTTGACGACACTAAATCATTCTTTTGAGCTAACATCACAGCAACAAGAAACGACCTTTACCATTGATTTATCAGAAAGTATTGGAACGGCTGTCAATTAAGACAGCCGTTTTGAATGTGTCGATTTTGTCACTTGGCTGTCATGTTATCAAATGTTAAGCAATGGGTGGACTTCGCTATACTTAAATAAATAAAAGAAACAGGAGTGAAGTAAAAAATGTCAGCCATCATTTTAGATATTAAACAACTTCATAAAGAATATATAGGAGAAGTCAATTATAAAGCATTAAAAGGAATTGATTTTCAATTACAGCATAACGAATTTGTTGCCGTAATGGGACCATCTGGAAGTGGAAAAACAACATTTCTGAATTGTATCTCAACCATTGACCGCCCGACAAACGGTTCTATTATGATAAACGCTAAAAATCCTTATGTGTTAAATGATGAGGAGCTTGCAAAATTTCGGCGTAGTGAATTAGGATTTGTTTTTCAAGATTTTAATTTAGTTCACACATTAACTGTAGAAGAAAATATTTTATTACCACTGACACTCGATACAATGAATAAAAAAGAAATGACAACCCGTTTAACACAAGTCGTCGAGTTTTTAGGAATTGAAGAATTAATGAAAAAGCGAACATTTGAAATTTCAGGTGGGCAGAAACAGCGTGTAGCTATTGCAAGGGGCGTGATTCATCAGCCAAGCCTGCTATTAGCTGATGAACCGACTGGAAATTTAGACTCCAAGGCAGCGAATAGTGTGATGACACTATTTCAATCGATCCACGAAACATTTCAAACCTCTTTATTAATGGTAACGCATGACCCATATGTAGCCAGTTTTGCTGAACGGGTGATTTTTATGCAAGATGGGATGCTTTACAATGAAATACAGCGCGGTGAAAATAAGCAGCAATTCTATCAGGAGATAATGGATACACTGACATTCCTGGGTGGTGGACATCATGAGCTTTAATCATATTGTCATTCAAAATATTTTACGGGATAAATGGACCTATATTTCCTATTTTTTAAGCAGTGTTTTTTCGATTTTAGTCTTTTTCTTGTTTTTGATTACGGCATTTCACCCGATGATGGATGCAATTAATCCAGATAGTACACTAGGGATGACAATGATGTTTTGCAGTTTTATTGTTTATATTTTTTCATTTATTTTTATCATCTATTCAATGCTTGCCTTTCTAAAGAAAAAAACCAAGAGTCTAGGAATCTTTATGATTTCTGGAGCATCGATGAAACAAGTACAGAAAATGGTTTTTCGAGAAAATATACTAATTGCCGCTGCTGCTATTGTTACTGCGCTCATCGCAGGATTAATAATATCCCCTTTATTTTTAATGGTGGTTAAAAATATCTTACAAGCGGATAGTTTTGGGATGTATATCCCAGTAAAAGCTATTATGATGACATTCATTTTGTTCAGTGTTTTATTTCTGATTGTTTCTAGATTTACGACCCGGTTTATCAAGAAAGAAGAAGCGGTACAGCTATTAAAAGCGGATGTTACACAAGAAAAATTAATCCTTCCAACTCCATGGAGGCTACTGTTATCCATCTTGATGACTGCTATTTTATTACTACTGTTCAAAATGGGTTCAAGCATTATTGAAAGTTTGGGAAGCCTTTATTACATCCTTGTATTTATCAGCTTGTTAAGTACGATTTACTTTGTTTTAACCCAAGGAATGTTATTTGCTATTCGTAGATTGCAAAAGAGTTCATCTTATTATAAGAAAACGAACCTGCTTTTTGTATCAAATTTACAAGCAAAAGGCAATTCGCATGTGCATATTATTTATTTGCTTAGTATCTTATTGCTTGCCGTATTTGTTTGTACAAGTGTTTTATACAGTTCATATTATAATGTCGAAGAAAGTACAGAAGCTGTATATCCATATAGCTTTCAGTATATTTCACTTCCAGATAATCCTGTAGAAAAAGAGCAGGAAGATATTGAGTATATCGAGACAACCCTTAAGCAGACTGTTGGAGATTACGAGGCTTATCAATCTGCGTTCAAAACGGACGAAGAACGTCGAATTGGGTTTATGTCGAATGCGAATTTTAATGCACTTGGTTCACATCAGCCGATAACATTAAATGAAAATGAGTACTATGTAGTCGCGGGGAATAAAGCCACGACCCCAAGTACAGATGCGATTCAAGATTACCTGGATGGCGACATGCAGTATGTAGGATTAGAAGAAGAAATGATTCTTTCAACATCCCTACGTGAAGTATATTATGTTATACCAAATGAGATGTATGAAACAATGAATTATCCGGAATACAGTGTATTTGCCTTCGAATTGGAAGATTGGACGGAGAGACTGGATGTTGCGGAAAAAATAGAATCACAAGTAACGACTGAACCGGGTGAACGTTTGGTCACGTCGAAAATTTCATTATATGATACCGAGTCATTTATAAAAAGCATCACGTTCTTTATTGGTTTTATATTGAGTCTAATTTTTTTAAGTGCAGCCATGAGTATTCTTTATTTTTACTTACAAACCTCTCTAGCAGGAGAAAAAGAAAAATATGCAGGTATTCGTAAAATTGGTCTATCTATTAAAGAAATTAGTTCTGTTGTATCAAAAGAACTAGCGATTCTGATTTTTGTCCCTTTTACATTTGCTGCGGTTTTATTGTTTATCGTTCTAATTAGCTTACGTAATATGATTGCACCAGCATTTTATCAGATGACTGCGATTGGTGTGGGAATCTTTTTTCTATTGTTTATTTTAAGCTTTTTTATCATACGCAAGGCATATTTAAAAAAGCTAGTAGAGTAAATCAACTATAATTATATACCATTTGCAATGATAGAGATGATTATAGTTGATTGTTTTTTATAGAAAAGGGTGGTCCAACTCCAACTGTATTGGCCGCCCTTTTCTCTATCCCTAGTTATTAATCATAGGCCTCTTCAGAAACTCTAAATAAAGACAAGTATAAGAAGGATTCCAAAAAAATCATTCCGCCAGCAGCAAAATTCTTAGGCAGGAATAGCCATGTCTTGTAAAAAAATTCTATTTTTTCATTTTCATTACAATTAAATTAAAAATGTTCATATAAATAGAATCCAAGTTTACAAGCTAAAAAGATGGGTAGATAGGAATTATACATTGGAGAGGGAGGTGTTATTATCAAGCATATTTCTTCGATTTTTCTTGCTTTGCTCGGGTTGGTACTCTTCGCGGGAGCAGCAGCTGCTGAGAAGCATTATGAAGTACAATCAGGAGATAATGTATATCGTATCTCACAAAACTATCAAGTAGATGTAAATGCTATCATTGCAGCAAATCCATCCCTATCAGACCCTACATATATTAAACCAGGGCAAACAATAAAAATACCAGATGAATCTGGAACTTCTTTTACCGTTACAGCTTATACGGCTGGACCTGAATCTACAGGAAAAGAACCTGGTGATCCGGCTTACGGTATAACAGCATCTGGTAAAGTGGTAGAGGAGGGCAGGACAGTTGCATGCCCACAATCTCTTCCTTTTGGTACGAAAATACATATCCCGAAGTTAGATGAAACATACGTATGTGAAGACCGGGGAAGTGCTATTACAAATGGCCATTTGGATATTTATATGGAAGACTTAGACGATGCACTGGAATTTGGAGTACAAGAACTTCAAGCTAAAGTGTGGACCTATTAAACCTAAGAACCACCACAACAGAAAGTAACCACCTATGCACCTCATCGGGTTGGTTGCTTTCTTTGTGTGCAAAAAGGGGATAGGTCCTGTTTGAAGTACAAAAAGACAATTTTTCTTACAAAATTAAACTTGCATTAATTAAGGCTATACTTAAACTTAATATGCTTTAGCTCGAGAAAGGATATTTGAAAAGAATGTTTAATCTGTAAAGTATTGAGAGTTGGTGAAATAATGAATATAGACAGTATTATATTAGCAATCGAAGCTGAGCAGTACGATTTTGAACCTACACTTCGTATTCCTGGTTTGCGGGAAGTTAGAAATGATGAACTTATCCTACGTTTATCAGAGGGTTCCTCTAGCATCTTTGCCAATAAGGTTGTTCGCTCTGCATTTACTTCCAATCCAGATGATAAAATTAGACAGGTAATCGATTTTTATGAATCAAAACAAAAAAGCTTTGCTTGGTGGGTTGGTCCAAAATCTCAACCTGATGACTTATCCATACGTTTAAAATCAAAAGGTTTTACTTTAGAAGATGTATATTCGGGGTTGGCGATCCCCGTTCAAAAAGCATCTTCATTTAAGCCAGCTCAATGGACTTGGACTATTAGGGAAGCTCTAACAGAACCTGATCTGCGTAATTACGTGTCCATTAATGCTAAGATATGGGGTATGGATTTAGACTCTATGGAAGCAGCAATACGTGAAAGAAAGTCTTATATATCCTTACCAGGACGACGTGGTGGCTACATCGTTGCCTATAACAATGGAGGATTGCCAATTGGAAACGCCACATTTCGAATTAGTTCTGATGGTCAAACTATGTATCTTATAGGTGCTGCTGTTTTACCTGAATATCGTAATAAAGGAGTTTACCATTCGTTATTGCAATATAGACTTAATAAGTCTAAAGAGGAGGGGTGTCAGCTTCTAACCGTACAAGCTCGTGCCCGTACATCTGAACCGATACTACGTCGGCTTGGATTTAAAGAGTATTGTAAATTTGAAATGTTCGTTAAAACATTCTAACTCTTATAGTTCATACCTTAGTAATTAGTGTTCTCTTTTATCATTTGTATATAATGTCATCCCATTATATTCCTTGAGTTTTTTCGGAGTAAAGGGTTACCAAAGGTTATTGCACTAAGGTGCAAAATTAATTTATTCATTATAATATTCCTCCAATCCAATGGTAATCCCTTTAACTGCTTCTTCTTGATAACGATCTGTTTGGATAAGCTTTTGTTCATCAGGATTGCTGATAAAACCAAGTTCAATGAGTATAGCTTGTTGTTGGTTCTCTTTTAAAACTTGAAAATCTGCTTGTTTCGCTCCACGGTCATTGAGATTTACATGATTCACCACTGATGAATGAACAGCATTTGCGAGCTGGCGATTATCATCATCTCCGCTATAAAAGGTTTCGATTCCATGGACAGCTTGATCATTCGACGAATTATAATGCAAGCTGATAAATGCATCTGTATTATTGGAATTACTGATTTCAGTCCGTTTTTCTAATGAAATGTACGTGTCATCTGCTCTAGTTAATGTAACAGTAGCTCCTTTATTATTTAATTGTCTTTCTAATTTTTTGGCTGTCGAGAGTGTCAATGTTTTTTCATATACCTCTGATCCGATCGCGCCGGGGTCTTTTCCACCATGGCCCGGGTCAATAACGAAATGATAACCAGCCAGCGAATTTCCGCTAATTTGCTTTGTTTGAGTATTTTGTTTTTCATCATTATCTGTAGACTCAACTGTTAATTTTCTATTTTCATCATCTTTTTGGTCATGCACTGCTTCGGATTCTTCATTTTCAATTTCCTCTTCAGCTTGTAATGAATCATTTGTTTCATTTTCCTCTGATACCCCGCTATCTATTGATTCATTATCTGTCTCTAGCCAATTTAAGGCAACCCATGCCTCATTTCCATCAAAATACGTTTTCCCCCAACCCGATGACTTTTCAAAAATAGACACTTTATAACCTTTATTCAAATGAGTAATAATCGTTGCATCCATATCAGGAGCATTACGCAAATTGAGGACAGATGCTTTAACTCGATATAGTTGTCCCTTTTCCGGCGATTCATTCGCTGTTGTTTCTACTATATTAGCTTGATCTTGCTGTTCAGCTTCTGACAATTCTTGTGTATTGTTAACTGATATTAATTGATATAAGGCAACCCATGCTTCTTTTCCATCAAAATATGTTTTTCCCCAACCATAAGATTCTTCAAAAATAGTCACTTTTTCATCCTGATCTAATTTAGCAAGAACGGTTGCATCCGGAGCAGGTGCATCCATTAACTCAATGGTTGCCGAATCAACTTTATATATTTTTCCATTATCTGCATGAACGTTTGGTAATAAAACAAATAGACCAACAAAAAAAACGATGCTTGTCATTATGTTGTACTTCATATTGGGTAAACCTCCGATTTATAGTTTGTTATATTGGCAGGATTTCCAATAAATTCCAGTATTATACATATTTTTCAAATTTATTTGATTAGAAGTATCAAAGTCCAACAGACTATTGTCCATGAAAATCGTGACATAATGAAGTCTTTTTCCCAACTGGTAAATTTTTTATACGAAATATGAAAGATAGTGAAATACCAAACTGTTAATGAGTTCAATGAATTAAGAATGTTTCAGTTTAAAACATTTGATTGGAAATTTAGAATATGCTGGAGAATCTTTGGACAAAACATTCGTTGATTATGACAAAGAAAAACTCTATAATAATCGTCATATTAATGAAATTAAATGGAGGATAATAATGCAAAAAGAAATAGAGCATATTAAAGAAATAACAAAGAATGGTAATGAGTATGATGATATGGATCGATTTGTGGACAGATATAGAAATCGAGCGCTTAGAGAATGCCGAAAATATAATTTCTTAATCAACTCAGAAAATAAATATGACTTAGACATTTTAAAAAATCTCTTTAATAAAATGGGGGAAAATGTTTATATAGAGTCCAATTTTAATTGTGAGTTAGGGTTTAATATTTCGATGGGCAATAATATTTACATTAATCACGATATGGTAATTCTTGATTGTAGCGACGTAACGATTGGAAATGATGTTTATATAGGTCCAAGGGTCGCTTTATTTTGTGCCAACCATGCAGAAGATCCAATAGATAGAGCTAATCATGTCGTGTATGCTAAACCAATTTATATTGGCGATAAAGTGTGGCTAGGTGGAAATGTTTCTGTTTTACAAGGGGTTTCCATAGGAGAAAATACTATTATTGGTGCAGGGAGTGTAGTAACAAAAGATATTCCGCCTAACGTTATCGCTGCTGGAAATCCATGTAAAGTGATTCGTCCAATAAGAGAAAAGGATAGAAATCAAACTAAAAAAGATGAATAAAACAAAGGATAGTTAAAAGTATACTGTTTTTGAAAAAAATAAATTGGAGCTGTAAAGTGACTTTTGCTGGATTTATACCACTAAAAGTCACTTTTCATATGTCTAATTTAAATAACAAAATGTAGCAGAAAGAAAGGAGACGTATGAGTTATTAAAAGCTGAGAAAGGAAGGTTAATTAAAACATCCAAGGATTTGACACCTGATTTTTATTATGATACGATTCGTATCGTAATGTAAAGGTAGGTGTTTTTAATATGAAGAAAATATCAGATTACACACAGCAAAATGTGGGGCGTCCACGTAGTCAAGAGGCACATCAAGCTATATTGTCTGCAACGCGATCACTTATGCTGGAGGGTGGGGTTGCAAAACTAAGAATTGAAAAAATAGCAGAAAAAGCAGGCGTAGGGAAAACAACTATTTATAGGAGGTGGAAAACAAAAGAGGCGTTAATTTCCGAGGCATTTGGTTCAGTTGCGGATAAAGTTCAGATTCCCAATACTGGCAACAAAATTGAAGATCTCCTCAAAGTCGCAAAGGGAATGCTTGAATCAGTAAGTCAGTCATTTGGTATTTCGGTGCAAAAGGTTACACCTATTATTTCTGAAATACTTAGTCATCCAGAATTGATGAGAATGTATCGAGAGCAATACATCCTTCCACGTCGACAGATATTTACCCAGATTCTAGAAAAGGGGATCGAATGTGGGCAAATTCGTTCTACTGTAGATATTGATCTTGTAATTGATCAGCTCATAGGCACTTACTTTTATTTTGCATTAATGGGAGAAAATATCACGTCACTGGACGAGCGATTTCGAAAAGCTGCTCAGCAGTTGATTGAAGGAATAGGAACTAAAGATAGCCATTGATCATTTTTAATTGTTTTGTAGCAAGTTTTCTAAATATACAATAGGTTGGAGGAGATTTAATGAGTTTTGAAGAGGGAAGAAGTGGTGTTCGTCCTTATTTATTTCAGGACCAGGAAATGGACTTTCAATTAATGCGTACATTAGCAACAATGAGCGAGGGTGGAGCGGAAATTGGAGAAATTTTACAGGTTGTTCAAAATACAGAAGATGGAAATATTTACAGTTTTGCGAATGCTTGGTCAAAGATTGCAGAAACAGTAGAATGTATTGCGAATCAGGTACAACGAGAACAAAATAGACGATCCGCTGGCTTGTTAAACCTACGTGCGGCTAGCTATTATCGCTCTGCTATGGGAATATTATCTCCAAATCATCCAGATCATCAGCGGTATTGGGAACAATCTCGCATAAAATTTGAAAAAGCATGTGACCTATTAGATGAACCTTTTGTAAAACTAGATGTCTCTTATAAAGAAGGAACTCTTCCCTGTTACCTATTTACACCGCGGAGTAAAAAGTCATCCAACCCTACGCTCATTGTAGCTACAGGGGGAGAAGGAACGGCTATGGAAATGCACTTGTGGATTGGGAGAGAATGTCTTCGTCGCGGTTATAATGTTTTACTATTTGAAGGACCGCATAACCCAGGTTCGTATTATCTGTCAGAGTTATCATTAGAAGAACCGGAGGATTGTGAAAAGTCCGTGTCTTCAGTAATTGATCAATTGGTGGAGTTTGACCAAATTGATCCTAAAAAAATAGCGATAACAGGTTATAGTTTTGGGGGCTATGTTGCGATTCGCGCCGCAGCTTATGATACTCGAATTCAAGCATTAATACCAAATTCTCCTTTACGTAGTTTGCATGACTTATTGGGCACTGTTTTAACAGAAGAAGTGCAGCAATTACCTTCTGAAACGCTTGATCAAATAATATCTGAAGGTGAAAAAGCAATTATGGATGTGGCAATGAGGTCTTTTGGTGTTCAATCATTACATGAATTAATGACCAAACTTGATCATTTCCGCATTAACGGATTGGAAGAAAAAATCGTGTGCCCTACTTTATCATTAACTGGTGAAGAAGATGGCGATGAGGTTATCAATCAAGCGCAGCAATTCCATGGAAATATTGCATCTTCTAAAAAACTTCTAAAGATATTTTCGGTCGATGAAGGTGCCGCTGCACATTGTCAAGTAAATAATTTAAGTCGTATGCGCCAAGTTACTTTTGATTTTCTGGATGATATGTTCAATTAATTTATTTTTTTCAAGATTTGAAGAACTATAAGATGCCATATCGCAGAAGTTTTCAATTTCATGATAGTAATAAAATTGTTATTCACCAATCAAACTTTGCGAAGGAATTTTTCGATTTAAAGACTGATGAACAGTCAGTTATTCAAGCTCTACATTCATTACGCTAGTTGGTACGTTAGTTTAACTAAGTTAAAGAGTTAAATATCATAATTATGATCTTAAGTGATCGCACACGATTGTTACCAACGCGGGTAGAAAATGATATATGTTATTAGATAATAATCCATTTTGATTAGTCTTTTTTTCAAAATGGATTATTTTAATTTACTGTTAAATGCAACTTCATTCGATATTTTTAATCAAACTTTTTTCAAAGTTACGCGTGTAACATAGAAAAGGGAAGAGAGGATAATTTCTCTCAAACATCATTCTCATCATCAATTGATAAGCCAATCAACTATTTCACTACGCTGCTAATTTTCCAAAGTATTCTTTCGCCTTCCTAGCGATTTTTTCAGTAATCATAATATTTACACTGAATCCTTTTACCCACAAAAATCCATCTTTCGGCCCCAAGGCAATACAATAACCAACCTTAAACTCATGGGTTTATCGTCAAAGATTAAACTAAAAATAAGCATCTTTCTCGAGAAGCTTATAGTCATTACAGGATGGGTATGGAACTATTCGAGAGTCAAATTATAGTGTTGTTCATCATTTGGATAAGAATAATGATGAGCTTCTTCTTATAATTCTACTTTGGACACTTCATTTTCACTGTAGAGACTATAAATAAAGTGACCAAAAATGGCTTGACGTTATTATGAAGAGTCCATATTATTGAATTGACTGAAAAATATCAATTACAGACTGGGGAATAATCCTTTTTCATCATTTCGGAACACGTAAATTAGGGGTCCTAATGACAAAAATTGAAATGAGCGGAAACACCATTCATGCCTGTTATCTATCAGGTGTTCACAGATATACATTAAACTGGCATTCTATTAGAAATAAGCAACTCCATAAATTACAAAATAATTCGAAAAAGGGAGTTTTTTAGATGCAAGCTACAATTTTACAAATTGAAGATAACGAAGAGATCGGTTCGTGGCTCAGTGAATTTCTGACAGATAAGGGATATAAAGTGATTTGGTTGAATTCAGGGATGCCTGCATCAGAGCATGTCACGGCGGCAGATCTCATTATTTTGGATATTATGCTTCCTGGACTAGACGGGTATACAATCGGACAACGCCTTAAAAGTAAGCATCCTGACAAACCAATTCTAATGCTGACTGCAAGGAGTTCTATCGAAGATAAGCTACAAGGACTTTCCTTTGCAGATGACTATATGACCAAACCTTATCATCCTGATGAACTAGCAGCACGTATTCAGATTCTGCTTCGCCGATCAGGCGCTATTACTAATGATATTGTCGAGGTAGGGCATTTACGGGTCGATCAAAAAGCAAACCGGATTATAAATACTAACACGAACAAGGATATTATTCTAACTGGAAAACAGTTTCACATTTTTATGTATTTACTTGACCATTCCAATCAGATTTTAACACAAGCGCAAATATATGAAGCAGTGTGGGAAGAACCCTATATTAAGGGGGATCGAACGTTAATGGTACATATACGTCATTTACGCGAAAAAATAGAAATCAATCCTGGCCAACCACAAATTATCGATACAATTCGTGGGATAGGGTATAGGTTAAACCAATGAATAAACGAAAATCACTAGTCTTTAAATATTTGTTAATTATCATTGCCTCCATTCTAATGTGGCCTGTTTTACCGGCAATCTATTATTTGCCTGGCATTGTAATGGAAAAACAACATTTCTACGATACGATGGAATTAGAAGCCATGTGGGACCAGACAGCGGAGGAGCTGCAACATGCTGATAGTCAGACTATTCATATGAAGCTAAGTGAGATACAAGAGCAATACCCCCAAGCCGAGATGTTTTGGATTGACGCTGCAGGAGAATCTCATTTTTTGAATAAGGTGCTCACTGACATTCCCGATCAATGGACACATACAAGCTTAGTTCAATTTATTGATGCGAAAAAGAAACAAGATCTTTTTACTGTAACCGCTATGATTGATTATGAGAAAGAGAATCAGGGCATTATAATATTCTATATTCCTATTTCAAATACGACGCTCTCTTTAATAAACACCGAACTCTATTTGAATCTTATTTTTATCATTACGGGAATTTCTATTATCTTCGTATCCCTGTTGTTTTTCATAACTATTCGCAAGAGGTTGGTTCGACTTTCCAGTGCAATGTCAGATACAGGACATACCATGATTCCTGATAGGGTTCCTATTAGTAACAGTGATGAAATCGGGCAATTAGAAAATGCTTTTAACGAGATGGTTGATAAATTGAAAAGCAGCAGACAACGCGAGATAGAGGAAACGAATTTTCGTAAGGATTGGGTCGCCAACATATCCCATGATCTGCGTGCACCGTTGACCGTTATTCGCCAACATGCTTATACCATTCAAAGTCATCCCTCATCTCCAAAAGCCAAGGCTTCTATTCAAATCATTATCCATAAACTTAGTGATATCGAAAAATTACTTGAAAAAATGTTTACCTATACTTTGCTATCAGCTGGGAAGCATCCTTTTCATCGGGAGAATGTGGACGTTGTTGAGCATCTGCAGCATATCGCTATCGAATGGTATCCCGTCTTGGAAAAGGAGGAATTTCAGATTGATATCGACCTGCCGGATCAACCGTTGTACTGGGATGTCGATCCATTATGGCTACGATGCATATTGGATAACCTGATCCAGAACGTGATCAGATATGCTAAGTCTGGTCAATATATCGGGATGGGTTTTGTAGAGCAGAATGGTACTATAAGCCTATTTATTAAAGATAGAGGAGGAGGAATCGCGGAGGAAACTAGAAAGAAAGGGGCCGGTATCGGTCTGTCTATTGTCACCCTTATGACAAAAGAAATGTCGATCTCTTGGGAGGTCTCCAGCTCTTCCCAAGGAACGATCCATTATTTAAGTCAGTCTCTGCCTTCGTAAAATTCTTTGATAAAACAGGACACTATCCTATGGAGTAATTTTTCTCAACAGCTCATTTCAATTCATGAACAACCCCACCAGTTTACACTGGCGGGGTGTTTGGGCTGTGAAAACCACAAAAAATCTTTGTTTAATTTTTTTGACAACCTTCTGTATGAAGAAGGGATTTAATAGTGGATTTCTATCATTTACTGTGATTATGAATTTGACTACTAATGCCCATAATTTCTGTGAAGTGAATATAGGCAACACACTCAGAAAACTTAATTATCCTAAATACTTTACACTCTACCGCAGCGATCACAGTGTCTTCGCCGCCGATAATAATAGGCGATGGCGGCTAGTCCCAATGCCACTCCCCAAGGAATCCAGGTAAGCATTGGTCCAATTGTGCCCCATGCTTGCTCCAAGAGAATATTATCAACAGATACAATTTGAAACTTGTAAGCGATAAAAGAGGAGGTAAAAACCGTTCCAGCACTCGTTATGGCAATGGCGGTAATCATCGCTGGGATTACTGCTAATAAAATAGGGACTCTTTTGCCATTAAACAATGGAAACCATGCAGGAAATTGTTCACCCCAAGGTTGAATAAGGCCAAGTGTTAGCAGAGCTCCTCCCACACATAAAGAACCAAGTACCCATTCAGTCGTATGATGCACGGGGTTGATAGCTGTAAAATCTTGCAAAAATTCCCCATCTACTCCAATCGGGATGCCCAACGCCCAGGCATAACGCGTCATCACATAGGGCAATGGAGCAAAGACAGCAAGATAGGTAATCCATTTGCTCCATTGAACGAGCCAAAATGATTTTTTATTGTCTGTTCTCCCACAAATAATACATGCTTGACGTTGCTCCCTGTAGAACGCTAGCGCAGTCAAACCAAAAACTATGGCGCCTAGAATACAAAAAATCTGGTTACCCATCTCCCACGTGAAATGAAATTCAAACAAAAATACGTAAGCCATCGAAGTAATCAAGAGCGCATCGGGGACAAAAACAATTAGCACAGTTGACATGCCAATTAAATAAGTAAGGATCATCCGATTTGGGATAACCCTTGCTGGCCTCTGCATTTCTATGCCCATCACTATGCCAAGGAAACACAGGATAGTGAACATCCAACCTCCCAACTGGTCTGGAAGATACGTAATGATAGCCTCAAATAAATACCCATCGTTCTGAAACGGATACCCTGCTCCTCCAAGCAACCAATACAGATGAAGTAAACCATTGACAACAGACCAAGCTATGACCAAAAGTCCAGCTAATCGCAAAGTAGATTTTTCATTACTATTTATCATTGAAATCACCTCCATTTCAACATTACTTGACGAGGTTAAAATGGAGGTAACCTGAAAATTAATTTTGGATTAATTAAGCTTACTCGTATTTCGTTTACATTCGCCTAAACATCCGGCTAGATAGTAAATGATTCATCACCAAATCTTAATCTAAAATTAAACTTCCTCTACCTTAACTTTAAATGAAGGAGCTTATAATCAATGGAGCAGGAATTGAGCGATAGAAAGGTAGTGTGATAGATGAGGGAGGAAAGGGGCAAATGATGTGTTGAGAGGACATTGGGAGGATGAACGTTATCTTCATAATATGAATACATTGCGCTTGCATTGGCACAATTACAGATTCCAGTGATTATTTTCACCTTGCCGGATTTCACCGTTCGTCTCCTACTTTCTGAAAAACGACGTAAGAGGATTTATTCACAATTAAATAAGGCTAATAAAATGATTAAATAAGGCTAATAAAATGATTAAATTACTGGCTAGGCAACATGAATTTCTTCTGATAATTTTTGGAATAATCCGATGGTTACACACGATTCATACTGGTTAAGCGATTGTGTTCATCCTAATGGGCGTTGGTATCTTGAGATAGTAAAAATGGTATATATGAAAAGGTAAAATAAAAAGAATAATGATTTAAAAGAGAACGAAAGCAAGCAAACAATATTTTAGTCATTAATCAAGGGGATGTGGTGGAAGAAGGAAAACATGCTGCTGGCGTTTCATACAAATATTCCTTTTCCACTTGCAATCGCAAACATTTGTTTCTATAATGGATATGTAGGATCGTTTTAATATGTCGTTTTAATAGGAGAAAACAATGCCTAGAAATCCAGGTATTACAGACGAAATGATTATTAAAATGTATAAAAGTGGAATGCCTTTTAAAGAAATGCAACCGATCATTGGACTTTCTGATCGGGCAATACGAAATGTGCTCTATAAACAAGGAGTAAAAATGAATCGGGAACAATCATCAGGGCGGCCTCGTGTACATAAAATTAATGAAAATTTCTTTAAAAAATGGTCTCATGAAATGGCTTGGGTTTTAGGTTTATTTATTACGGATGGCCATGTTAATGAGCAGGTTCCTAGTGTGTCCTTATCTCAAAAAGATGAAAGGATTCTCAAAATCGTAGCAAATTACATGGGTGCAGATTATAGATTAGCACCTTTTGGGAAAACAATGACAACACCAACATTACTTATCCATTCTAAGGAAATCAAGAAGGACCTTGAAGCATTAGGAATAAAATCGAGAAAATCCTTAAATGTGCCTTTTCCCAATGTGCCAGATCAATATTTACCTTCTTTTGTAAGAGGCGTGATTGACGGGGATGGGTGGGTGGATAAGGAAGGATATGTAGCACATGTTACATCCGCTAGTTTTCATTTTGCAGAAGGATTACTATCAGTATTTTTGAACTGGGGTTTACCCTCTAAAATAACGACTTTAGAAAGAAGAACAGGGAATGCAATTTATCGCATTTGGGTGAAGGGAAAGGAAGGTCTTCTAGGACTTGCTGAAATTATATACGCTGATGCAAACTCTAATAATTTCCATGTGTATAAAAGAGTCTATATGACACAGCATGCCGAGCAAGATTATTATGTCGATGATACTGAAAACTTACCTAGATGGAAGCTCGTTAATGGAAAACTTCTTCATACAAATAGTTCCCGAACCTCGTTCCGAACAACTATAAGCCGTTCTTTATTAGAACATCTTAAACAAATGGCTAAGGAACAGAATACTCAGGTTAATTATTTACTTGAAAACGCCATAAAAAAATTACTGAAACAAAAAGAAATTATAATTTATAAAGAATTAAGGCCTAAAGATCGTATTCAATATAAAACAACATATGATCAAGAATTATTAATGAAAGTTAAAGCATTGGCAAAAGAGAACAAGTTATTCATTAATGATGTAATTGAATATAGTGTACGATTTATTAAGGAGGACTTGTAAAAGGTCCTTGAAAATTTACTAGTTAACATAATATATATTATCGGAAGTTAACTGTATATCAATATTTACAGTCTCAATACAAAAGTATACTCCTAACAGTGAGACAAAATGAGATTTTTTACTACACGAAAATAAAAACCGGATATTGAAAATCCGGTTCTCTAAAGCTTATATTCAGCTTTTTCATTTAACATATATTTTCGTGGTGTTCCAAAATTTTCTATTTTTATTAATTGTGAATGGTTATCGTATAATTCAATTAATATCGGTGCATCCATTAACCATGGCACATGCTGAAATAAATAATAATCTGACTTTATAATAAGTGTTAGTATGTGCCTAATGTTATTTTTCCATTGTTTGGTATTTATCTCTTTAAATGTTTCCTCGAAATAATTTATTTTCCCTGTAAGAACGTATTCGCCTAATTTGGGCTTCCATTCCAGTACGAATGGCTGCTCATTTTTATCCGAACAACACTGATTGGAAGAAATACCAATGGTTAAAATGCGATTTGCACCGAATAGCGGTTCCATTATATATTGTCGTCCATCCACAGGAGCGAAATTCGTTGCTGGAGGAACAATGATCACAGTAAGCTGATCTACCTGTAGCTTTTCCATTTTCTAACTCCCCCTTATATTTTTGTTACTTTATTGTATGAAAAAAGCCTATGATGGGTGAATGTTTAGGTTAAAACGTTAACGTCTCTCTGGATATCATCCATATAACTAAAAAAAGATGAAACCAAGGAATGATTTCATCTTGAAAAAGTTGACCATAAGGCTTTGTTTTTACTCTCCCATCAAAGCAACCATCAACGCTTTTTGCGCATGTAAGCGATTCTCTGCTTCATCAAAGACAAAAGATTGAGAACCATCAATCACCTCTGCTGTTACCTCTTGCCCTCTTTTTGCAGGTAAACAATGAAGAAATATCGCTGCTTTATCTGCGTATGTCATAAGCTCACTATTTACTTGATAAGATTGGAAAGTTTTTAAGCGTACTGCCTCTTCCTCTTCCCAACCCATGCTTGTCCAAACATCCGTATACACGGCATCAGCATGTTGAACTGCTTCTCTAGGGTCATTAGTGACAAGCAAACTAGCCCCAGTCTCTTTGGCGATATTTGCTGTTAAATCAATTATTTCTTGTTTTGGCTCGTATCCTTTTGGAGAAGCGATTGAACAATCAATCCCAAGCTTAGCGCAGGCGATCATTAATGAATGGGCCATATTGTTTCCATCACCGATATAAGTAAGTTTCTGGCCTTTTAGTTCACCCTTTACTTCATATAATGTCATTAAGTCAGCTAATACTTGGCATGGATGGAAATCATCTGTCAAAGCATTGATAACTGGCACATCAGAATGTGCAGCTAATTCCTCTACACCAGCATGCTCATAAGAACGAATCATAATGCCATCAACATAACGGGATAAAACCTTAGCCGTATCAGGTATCGTTTCTCCTCTTCCTAATTGGATATCATTACTGCTTAAAAATAAAGCATGACCGCCTAGTTGATTCATCCCTACTTCAAAGGAAACTCGGGTTCTTGTTGAAGATTTTTCAAAAATCATCCCCAATGTTTTTCCTTTTAAGTAGTGATGGGGAATCCCTTCCTTTTGTAATTTCTTTAACTCAATCGCATTTTCAATTAATTGCGTGATTTCCGCTGGAGAGAAATCAGCTAGTGTTAGAAAATCTCTCCCCTTTAACGAATTGACTGTGTTTTCCATTACATCACCTTCTCTTTTGTCTGTTTGATCTGATGCCATTCATGTAAAGAAACGGGAGGAATGACCTCTGTCTTTATCCCTTTTAGAAATGCAACTAATGTTTCCATTTCTGTGATGACTTTATGCTGTGCTGCGGATGCAGCCATTCTTTTGTTCGCTGCATTCTCTGTGTCTAAGAAGCTGACAAGAATAGAACCTCTACTATTTTTTAACCATTCATTAAAAGGAGCAGCCGTGATGGCAACATCATATTCTTTCAGAATCCCTTGTATATGAGTAAAATCCGCTTCGTTACTATCCACATAGATCGCGGCATTTTGCTGAATGGAATGGCCATCCCAGTTTACGGCCTTCGATAGAGCTTCATCATAACAATAACCAAAAGCAATAACTTCCCCTGTTGATTTCATTTCTGGTGTTAAAATAGGATCTACACCATCAAGCTTTCCTGTAGAAAAAACAGGGTTTTTAATTGCATAATAATCTTGCTTTATCTGTTCATACCTTATAATAGCTTTTCCAAGTAAGATATCAATACATTCTTCAATCAAATTTACACCCGTCATTTTACTAATAATTGGTACCGTACGGGAAGCTCTAGGGTTTACCTCTAATACATACACTTCATCCTTATATAAGACAAATTGCACATTGAAAATCCCTTTAAATCCGAGTTCTTTAGCAATCTTTTCAGCATAATGATAAGCCTTTTGCTGATCTTGTTCAGTAATAGTTATGGGCGGTGTTACCGCCATACTGTCACCTGAGTGGACGCCTGCTTTTTCAATATGTTCAAAAAAGCCAGGAACATAAATATCATGACCATTTGAGAGGACATCTATTTCCATTTCTTTTCCTTTATAATAAGCGTCTAATAGCACAGGATAAACAATTTTATTTAACTGCTTTTGCAAATCTTTTTCTTGTTCGATAATGATCATCCCTTGCCCGCCAATAACATAAGAAGGGCGTAATAATAGCGGGAATCCCACTTCTTTTACTTTAGCCAATAAATCTTCTTCATTGGCTGCGGAAACACCTGGAATATGAGGTATTTGCAGGTGTTGTAACAGTGTATAAAAACGATCACGATCTTCCAAAATATCGATCTGTTCCTGTGAAATAGAAAGGAGTGGCATCCCATTTTCTTCTAAAGCCTGTGCTAAATTAATAGCCGTTTGCCCCCCTAATTGGATAATCACGCCATCAGGTTGTTCGTATTCAAGTACATTAAGTACATCTTCTGTGGAAAGAGGTTCAAAATATAAGCGATCGGCTATTTGGAAATCTGTACTAACAGTACCTGGATTATTATTAATCAGGATTGCCTCATAACCAGCCTTTTTCAAAGCTAAGACACCATGGACTGTGCAATAATCAAATTCAATTCCTTGACCAATTCTTACGGGTCCTGAACCAATGATCGCAATTTTTGGTTTATCCTTCTTCTCGAATGGATCCCCTTCCCCTTTCCATGTTGAATAAAAATAAGGAGCAGCAGCTGGATATACACCTGCACATGAATCAACCATATTATAAACAGGCTGTAATCCTAATGCTTTTTGCTTTAACCGCACCTCTTTTAAGCTTGTTTGCCATGTATGAGCTAACCAAGCATCAGAAAAGCCAAGTCCCTTCACTTTTTGGAAAAAGTCTTTTTCGATTTGCCCTATATCCGTTGCTTTAATTTGTTTCTCCATTTGGACTAAGAAATCAAGATTTTCTAAGAAAAATGGTTGTATCGATGTGGCTTCATGTATTTCTTTCACAGAAATACCACGTCTCATTAATTCTAGAATCGAGAAAAGACGGAGATCATCTGGTAAAAGAATGGATTTCCATAATTCTTCATCCTGGTAATCTGCAAGGCCTTTAAATTCAAGACCTAATGTAGGCATTTCTAATGAGCGAATCGCCTTCTGAAGAGCACCGGGCAAATGACGGTCAATCGCCATGATTTCTCCTGTTGCCTTCATTTGCGTACCCAATTTACGGTCAGCCTCATGAAACTTATCAAATGGCCATCTCGGCATTTTTACCACTGTATAATCGACTACGGGTTCCATACTTGCAAATGTAACACCAGTAACTGGATTGGTTAATTCATGTAACTGATAACCAAGAGATAGCTTAGCAGCCATTTTCGCAATCGGATACCCTGTTGCTTTGGAGGCTAAGGCCGAGGAACGGCTTAATCTTGGATTGACTTCAATTAGATAATATTGGCTAGAATCTGGATCTTGTGCAAATTGAATATTACATCCGCCAATAATTTTTAATGCACGAATAATTTTAACTGCTGATTCATACAAAGTCGCATATTCATCGCTACTTAGAGTTTGCTGTGGAGCAATAACAATCGAATCACCTGTGTGGACACCCACAGGATCAAAATTTTCCATGCTGCAAATAGCAATACAAGTATCATTATCATCACGAATCATTTCAAACTCTAATTCTTTAAAACCAGCAATGCTTTTTTCGATTAAACATTGGGTAATTGGACTAGCCTCTAACCCTTTTTTAACAACGGAGATCAGCTCTGTCTTAGAGGTAACAATTCCTCCGCCACCACCACCAAGTGTATAAGCTGGTCGTATAATAACAGGATAGCCTATTTTGTTAGCGAAACTTATTGCTTCTTCAACAGTATGAATAATTTCACTTTCTGGAACAGGCTCCTTTAACTCATGCATTAAGGCCCGGAATGCCTCTCGATCTTCTCCCTGACGAATCGATTCAGGAGAAGTCCCTAATACCTCAACATTGTTTTGTTTTAGGATACCTGCTTCATATAATTCAACTGTCAAATTGAGCCCGGTCTGTCCCCCTAAGGTTCCAAGAATCGCATCTGGTTTTTCTTTTTCAATAATTCTTTCGATACTTTCCACTGTCATAGGTTCAAAATAAACAGTATCAGCTATTTGTTCATCGGTCATAATGGTAGCTGGGTTGTTATTGACCAATACAACTTTGATTCCTTCCTCTTTCAACGCCAAGCAAGCCTGTGTACCAGCATAATCAAATTCCGCAGCCTGCCCAATCATGATCGGTCCCGAACCAATCACGAGTACTTTCTTGATGTCATTTCGCTTCGGCATACAGCTTTTCCCCTTTACTTTGCTCCAATTGTTGAAAATAAGCGTTTTTTATCAGTGATTCTAATTTAAAATTCGTTCCATCTGGGTGAAATTGATAAGTAGTAATTGGTAAGTCCTTATGAATTAATCCTTCAATATCACCATCTTGAACGGAAAGGAAAGATGGTGTCAATCCTGTCTTCTCTATGTTTTGTAAGGAAATATGATGACCATGATTCTGATTCGTTAAATATACCTGCTGCGAGGAAGTATGAAGGATAGCTTGCTTGAAACCTCTGTGTCCCCATTTCATTTTTTCCACACTTGCTCCAAAGGCAAGAGCGAGGATTTGATGACCTAAACCAAATGCAAGTATTGGATATGATTCCGCTATTTTAGCATAGTCTTCAAAATACGCTTGATAATCAGCAGGATCGCCACATCCTCCAGAAAGAATCACACCATCAGGTTTAAGTTCGGCAATAGTGGAAGCGGAAGTCTCAGCTGAAAGAATCGTAAGTTTGCAATGGAACCCTTTTAGCCAATTGAGTAATGACTTTTTAATCCCAAAATTAAGGACGACTAGATTCGTTTTTCCAGTCGGATTTAACACTTTTGTCTTTTCGTGGCTTATCGACTTCTGATCGTCGAGTGCGGATGCTAGATGATGGTGATCAGCTGTCATTTCAGCAGCCATTTCTCCATCCTTTAATAACTGCTTAATGATTGTGCGTGTATCCATTCCACTCATAATCGGGATTCCTTTTTCATTAAAAAACGCAAGCCAGTTATTCTCCGCTTCGGAAAGACCAAAGATTTCCTGTTGAATGATTAAAGCGCTCAACTGTAAATCATCACTTTCACATTTAGCGGGATCGAAATGGGAATGTAGCACTCCTGGATAAGTAGCAACTACAATTTTCCCTTTTGTCTCCGGATCAGTCATAAATTCTAAAAAATTACCCATTCCTGTATAAAAAATGACTTCCCCTTTACAATGGGACACATCTCCGTGCCATTGGCCGGTATATTGCTTATGATTTTCTAATTGAATTACACCTTTCATTCATACCGACTCCTCTTGTATCTTTATAGTTATATATGAATTTTTATACATTTTATTTCAAAAAAATATTTACTTTATACAGTTTGCAGCAAAGTTTTCTTCATTGTCTCAATCGCTTGATCAATCTCCGGTTTTGTTACCGTTAATGGGGGTAGAAAACGTAAAACATTCGGTCCAGCGTTTAACACAATTAATCCATTTTTTCTTAGTTCAGCCATGAAAGGAGCCACCTCTTGCGAAAACTCAATTCCAAGCATAAGGCCCTTATGACGTATACTTTTGAAGGCATCACAATGAGAGAAAGCCTCTTCTAATTTATCCGCCAGATACTCACCTTTTTTCGTCACTTCTTCGAGGAACTTTTCTTGAAAAATAAGCTGAAGTGTCTTCTTAGCTGCAGACATTGCCAGCGGATTACCGCCGAAAGTGGAACCATGGCTACCTGGTGGAAAAGCTGCTTTTAAATTTTCCTTCCCAATCATAGCGCCAACGGGAATACCATTTCCAAGCCCCTTCGCTGAGGTAATGATATCTGGGGAAATGGAGTAATGTTGATAAGCAAATGGTTTTCCAGTTCTCCCAATTCCGGTTTGTATTTCATCTATAATTAATAAAGCACCATATTTTTTACATAATTTTTCTACATCTTGTAAAAATTCTGCTGTAGCTGGGTGAACGCCACCTTCACCTTGAATTATTTCAAGCATAACTGCCGCTGTTTCTTGATCGATCTCTTTTTCCAACGCTTCGCTATTGTTGAAAGGCAGATGAACAAAGGTTTCTAACATGGTTCCAAAGCCTTGCTTCACTTTGTCTTGTCCGGTTGCGGCCATTGTCGCAAAAGTACGTCCATGAAAAGATTGCTGAAATGTAATCACTTTTGATTTCCCTGTATATTTCCGAGCTAATTTTATCGCCGCTTCATTGGCTTCAGCCCCGCTATTACAGAAGAAAACGGCATCTCCGTCTGAGAATGTTGTGAGCTGCTCTGCCACTTCCTCTTGCAGAGAGCTTTTAAATAAATTGGACATATGCCATAATCGATTGGCCTGTTTCGTTAACGCCTCTACAACTTCTGGATGGCAATGACCTAAGTTGCAAACCCCGATGCCAGATGTAAAATCCAAATACTCCGTCTTGTTTATATCAACAACAGTCGTACCCTTCCCAGATACTAGTTCTAAATCCCAACGTCCGTAATTTTCAAATAAATCGGTCATCCGAAGCTCACCACTTTCTCTTCTTTTAAAATCGTCGTGCCAATAAAATGTCCTTCTCTATATAAAGGTGTTTTCCCACTGACAATCATTACTCGATTCATTCCACCTTCAAGACTTTTAAGAGCGGCTAATACTTTAGGGATCATTCCACCCGTAATCACGCCTTCTTGGATAAGTGTTTGAACTTCATTTTGAGAAACAGTCTCCATAACTTGTTTATTCTTTAAAATACCTGGTACATCTGTTACGAATAAAATTTTGTCAGCATTCATAGCTACCGCAATGGCTGCCGCCGCAGAGTCCGCGTTCACATTAAAATATTGATTGGAATTTTCACTAATCGCGATCGGTGAAATGACAGGAACTAGATCCATAGATAGTAAATTTAATAGAAGCTCACGATTAATGGACGTTACTTCACCAACAAAACCAAGCTTCTCAAAATCCTTCGCTTCCGCTTGGATTAAGCCACTATCAGATCCCGTCATCCCAATGGCAGAAATCCCATTTGCATGCATTGAACGAACAATTTTATTTGTAATACTTCCCGATAGAACCATTTCTACAACTTCCATGACTTCCTCTGTCGTTTTTCTTAAGCCGTTAATAAACTCTGACTGTATCTGTAAATTCTCCAGTAAGCGATTAATAGCAGGTCCACCACCATGGACGATAATCGGTTTAAATCCGTGCTCTTGCATTTTTTTTATATCCATAAAGAATTTTTCAGACAGGTCATCAATCATGCTGCCACCGCATTTGATGACAATAATTTTTTTCATTTTGATTCCCTCCAATTACGTGCGGTAACTAGCATTGATGCGGACATAATCATAAGTAAGATCACAGCCCCATGCTTTACCAGAACCATCTCCCATATTTAAATGAATCGTAATTTCTACCTTTTCATTATTTAAATACTGACTTAATTGTTCTTCGTTGTAATGAGCTGGCTCACTTTTTTCAAGTAATGCATATGGTCCAATTTCTATGTCAATGGCATGAGGATCTAATGTAATCCCGCTTCTTCCAATCGCCATCATTAAGCGTCCCCAATTCGGATCAGAGCCATAGACCATTGTTTTAACTAAGTCAGAGCCGACTACTGTCTTAGCGCACTTTCCAGCATCGCTAGAAGTCATTGCTCCATGCACTTGTACTTCTATTAACTTTGTTGCCCCTTCTCCATCTTTCGCAATCATAATCGCAAGATCTTCACAAACTTGCTTCAATAATTGCTTGAAGGTTTCCCACTCATCATGAGCAGGTGAAAGCGTATGATTGTCAGCTAAACCATTTGCCATGACAAGCACCATATCATTTGTCGATGTATCACCATCGACTGTGATACGGTTAAAGGTTTCATTCGTAATGTCTCGGAGCGCTGTTTGCAAATGTTGATGAGGGATATTGGCATCTGTCGTAATGAATCCTAGCATCGTTGCCATATTAGGCGCGATCATTCCAGAGCCTTTCGCCGATCCTCCCATTGTAATCTTCTTACCATCAATATACGTTTCATAACAAGTCGATTTCATACAAGTATCCGTTGTTAAAATAGATTCATTAAAGTCATAAGCTGCTTGATTCGTTTTTTCTGGTGTTATCTTCTCAATTCCAGAAATAATTTTATCCATCGGCATTTTTTCGCCGATTACTCCAGTCGATGCAACTGCAACGAAATGCTCTTGAATGGAAAATCGTTCAGAAACAGACGTTCTCATCGTTTCAGCATCTAAATATCCTTGCTTTCCCATACAAGCATTTGCGTTCCCGCTATTAATCACGATTGCCTGAATTTTACCTTCTTTAGCAATACTTTCTTTTGTAACAAGAAGAGGAGCAGCAATAATTTGATTCAATGTATAAACAGCAGCAGTCTCTGCAGGAACCTCACTATATAAAACTCCTAAATCATTCCTTTTATACTTTACCTTCGTGTGAAGGCCAGCAGCAGAATAACCCTGAGGTGATACAATGCTCCCCTCTGTTACTTTTGAAATTGGCTGTTTACTAGCTACATTCATTTTGAACACTCCTCTAAAACTAGTCTATGGATATACAGGACTAAACTGAAGTCCTAAAGTTTCATCAAACCCAAACATGATATTTGCATTTTGAACTGCTTGACTCGCAGCCCCTTTCATTAAATTATCAATCACCGAAACAATGGTGACCCTGGAAGTTCGTTCATCGAAATCTATCCCGATATCACAGAAATTAGAACCTGCTACTTCTTTAGTTGTGGGAAAAGTCCCTAGCTTTCTTAGCCTCACAAAAGGTTCATCAGCATAAGCCTGTTGGTAGAGCTCCCAAATTTCGTTCTTTGTTACTTTCGTATCTATATTTCCATATATTGTCGCCATAATTCCCCTTGTCATTGGAACTAGATGGGTCTGAAATGTAATCGGAGATTCGTAACCCAAGTTTCCTAGCATTTGTTCAATTTCTGGTATATGTTGATGTTGATTCACTTTATATACTTTCAAGTTTTCATTTAATTCGCTGTATATAGTAGCTAAGCTTGCGGATTGCCCAGCACCAGAAACACCTGATTTTGCATCGATGATGATTGAATTTTCCGTTAACAACTTTTCCTGCACTAGTGGTGCAAGGCCTAATATCGTAGCTGTAGGGTAACACCCTGGATTTGAAATAAATCTCGCACCCTTTGCTTTCTCCCGATTTAGTTCTGGTAATGAATAGACAGCCTCTTCAAGCCAAAATGAATTAGCTGCTTCTTTCTTATACCATTGTTCATATTCAGCTTGGTTTTTGATCCGAAAATCCCCAGATAAGTCAATGACTGAACAGCCATTTTCCACCAGTTGCGGTGCTAATTTAGAAGCGATTCCCGATGGAGTGGCCAAGAAAATTAAATCTGTTTCTTTCGCCATTTTTGCTGGATCAATCTCTTCTAACTTTTGTGGGATTAGTCCAGTTAAATGAGGATAATGTTCTTCTATATTCTTCCCATGCTGGGATGATGTGTATAAAGAGGTAATCGAGAATTCTGGATGTACCTGTAAAATCCTCAGTAATTCCGCTCCACTGTAACCTGTCGCACCCACAATGCCTATTTTCATTGATTTCACTCCTATGAATTCGTCCATAACTGTATATTTAGAGTATAACTTTTCATACTCATATTCATCTAATCAGTGTCTTTATCAAGTTAATCTTTAAGGTTTATTGGATATTTATTATTATACTGTGAATAAAAATAAATACAATAGTATATTTATAACTTTCTTGAAAAAATTAAATTTTTTGCTTTATCCCTTTTTAATCAAATGATAAAACAGAAAAAGACATCAAGTACATTCTATCCCTGTACTTGATGTCTTTATTGTCTGAATCATTCATTATTATTGTTGTTGGTTGTTTTTTTATAGAGAAGGGTCGCTTTCCCGTCTGTTTTCTCATCGATTATAAAGGACCCATTGGAGTAGCGGTCATTAAATCTAAGAGTAGATACCAGAATAGTTTCTTCTTTTCCGTTTTCTGTTCTTACGATAAGCTCATCTTGCTCCTCTACGGCCTTCATACCAATCAAACGATGCGGGTTATTCTTTAATTCTCTTAATGTGACGAGGCCGCGTTTCGCTCGTGCCGCCCGCTCAAACTCGGAGAGACGCATTTTCTTAATCGCTCCTCGGTGAGTGACAATACAGATTGCTTTTCCAGTTGGAGAACCATCTATTGAGATAGGTTCCGCTCCAATGACGAAATCTCTCTCTTTTAAGCTAATTGCTTTAACACCTGCCGCTCTTGGTCCAATGATCCCTACTTCCGATTCAGGATACCAAAGAACATAACCAAAGTGGGTCGCAAAGATAAGATCTTGCTGGCCATCTGTTAAAAAGATGTCAATTAACTCGTCTTGCTCTTTTATATTAATGGCAACAAGCGGCTTTGAATAGCGCATTGCTTTATAGGCGGCAAGTGAACTTTTCTTCACCATTCCCTGTTTCGTTACAAAAACAAGGTTGATTGCTTCCTCAAATTCTTTTACATGAAGGACTTTTACAATTTCTTCATCGCGTTCGATGGGAATGAGAGAAGCTATATGTTGTCCCATATCTTTCCACCTAATATCAGGTAATTCATGCACAGGGAAATATAAATAATTCCCTTTATTCGTAAAGATTAATAACGTATCTGTCGTATTTACTTCTTGTTGCAATAGCAGACGGTCCGTTTCTTTCATAGCAAGTTCTTGACCATTAGAAGCCGCGAAGGAGCGGAGACTTGTTCGCTTAATATATCCTTCTTTTGTGACAGTAGCGATCACATCTTCACTTGGGATCATGACCTCAAGATTGATCTTAATCTCAGAAATCTTTTCTTCAATAACGGTTCTTCGTTCATCTTGATACTTCTTTTTGACTTCCTTCAATTCTTTTTTTATAACAGATAATAATTTCTTATCACTTTCAAGAATAGCTGATAACTGGCTAATTGCTTTTAGTAATTCTTCAGCTTCAGCTTGTAAAGCCGTAACATCGGTATTGGTTAGTCGATAAAGCTGTAACGAAACAATCGCTTCTGCTTGCTTTTCGGTAAAGGCAAACTTGGCGATTAAATTATCTTTTGCATCCCGTTTATCCTTAGAAGCTCTAATTGTGGCAATCACTTCATCTAACACGGAAAGTGCCTTCATCAGTCCCTCGACGATATGATGCCGTTCTTTCGCTTTTTCAAGATCGAATCGAGAGCGATTTGTAATCACTTCTTTTTGATGAGCAATATAGGCATCCAACAACTGGCAAAGCCCCATTAGTTTAGGTCGACGTTCGTCAATTGCCACCATATTAAAGTTATAATTCACTTGTAAATCACTATTTTTGAACAAGTAGTTTAAAACACTTTCTGAATCAGCTTCTTTTTTTAATTCTATTACAATTCTCAAACCAGTTCGATCTGTTTCATCTCGGACCTCAGCAATCCCTTCAAGTTTACGATCAATCCGGAATTCATCCATCCTTTTTACAAGACTGGCTTTATTGACGTCATAAGGGATTTCTGTAATGACGATTTGATCTTTTCCTCCCCGAATCGTTTCAATCTCCGTCTTCGCTCTAACAATAATTCTACCTCGTCCAGTTTCATACGCCTTTTTTATACCATCTACCCCTTGAATGATTCCTCCAGTTGGAAAATCAGGGCCTTTAATTACCGACATTAAATCTTCGACTTGAGAAGTTGGTTTTTCCATGCGCATGATCACTGCATCAATTACCTCCTCAAGATGATGCGGTGGGATTTCCGTTGCATATCCGGCAGAAATTCCAGTAGATCCATTAACAAGTAAATTTGGAAAACGAGCTGGGAGGACAATCGGTTCCGAAGAGGTGTCATCAAAATTAGGGACAAGATCGACTGTTCGTTTTTCAATATCTCTTAAAAGCTCTGAAGAAACTTTCGATAATCTTGCTTCTGTATAACGCATTGCCGCAGCTGGATCTCCATCCACACTTCCGTTGTTTCCGTGCATATCAACAAGCATATTACGAACTTTCCATGACTGACTCATTCTCACCATCGCATCATAAACAGAAGTATCACCATGTGGATGGTAATTCCCAATGACGTTCCCGACTGTTTTAGCTGATTTCCGAAATCCTTTTTCCGCCGTATTTCCTTCCATATGCATCGCATATAGAATACGCCGTTGAACCGGTTTTAAGCCATCTCGGGCATCCGGTAATGCACGATCTTGAATAATATATTTACTATACCTGCCAAAACGATCGCCAATGACTTCTTCTAGTGCTAAATCTTGAAACTTTTCTTGAATACTCACGATACCTCAGGGCCCCCATCTACCATCAAATTATCATTTTCTAAAATACTTTGATCTTCTTCCAATCCAAATTGAACATTGTTTTCAATCCATTTTCGGCGTGGTTCTACCTTATCCCCCATCAAGGTTGTCACTCTTCTTTCAGCACGGGCAATATCATCAATTCGAACACGAATAAGTGTCCTTGTATCTGGATTCATTGTTGTCTCCCACAGTTGATCGGCGTTCATTTCACCAAGACCTTTATAGCGTTGGAGCATATATCCTTTCCCAACCTTTTGAATGACACTATCCAATTCTTCATCTGTCCAAGCATACTCAATCTTTTCCTTTTTCCCGCTCCCCTTGCTTACTTTATAAAGAGGCGGGAGAGCGATAAACACTTTCCCTGCTTCCATTAATGGTTTCATATAGCGATAGAAAAATGTCAGTAATAATACTTGAATATGAGCTCCATCTGTGTCAGCGTCCGTCATAATCACAACTTTATCGTAATTTATGTCTTCTAAATTAAAATCAGGTCCGACACCGGCACCAATCGTATGAATAATGGTGTTAATCTCCTCATTTTTAAAGATATCTTGTAGCTTGGCTTTTTCTGTGTTGATGACTTTCCCACGCAAAGGGAGAACAGCTTGAAACTTTCGATCCCGACCTTGCTTAGCTGATCCCCCCGCGGAATCACCCTCCACTAAATAAAGCTCATTCTTTTGTGGGTTACGGGACTGAGCAGGCGTTAACTTCCCTGAAAGAATGGCTTCCGTTTTACGGCGTTTTTTCCCACTACGTGCTTCTTCTCGAGCTTTACGAGCCGCTTCTCGTGCCTGAGAAGCTTTGATGGCTTTTTTCGTCAATAATGCACTCACATCATGATTTTCTGCCAAAAAATAGGATAAATGTTCAGAGATCACTGTGTCTACTGCTGATCGTGCTTCTGCGGTTCCGAGTTTTCCTTTTGTTTGACCCTCAAATTGCAGTTTTCCTTCTGGAACTTTAACTGAAACAATAGCAGCCAATCCTTCCCTGATATCTGTTCCCTCAAGGTTCTTATCTTTTTCCTTTAATAATCCTGTTTTTCTGGCATAGTCATTAAACACTCTTGTCATAGCAGCCCTGGTTCCTGCTTCATGAGTGCCCCCATCCTTCGTTCTAACATTATTGACAAACGATAGCATATTTTCGGAAAAACCATCATTAAATTGAAAGGAAAATTCTACTTCAATTTCATTCGCTTCGCCTTCAAAATAAGCAACCGGGTGCAGCCTATCTTTATCTTCGTTTAAATATTCAACGAAAGCTTCAATTCCATTTTCATAGAAGAAGACATCTTTTTGATCAAAGCGTTGATCCTTAATCTCAATCCTTAATCCCTTTAATAAGAAAGCAGATTCCCGTAATCTTTCACATAAAGTATCGTAATTAAATTCTGTCACACTAAAGATACTTGGATCTGGTTTAAAGTGGATTTTTGTCCCAGTTTGTTTCGTTGTTCCGATTTTTTCTAGCGTTGTTTCCGGTTTACCACCTTGATGAAATCTTTGCTCGTAAATAAAGCCATCGCGTTGTTTTATCGTGACAACCAACCACTCTGATAAAGCATTTACCACAGAAGCACCTACTCCATGAAGTCCTCCGCTTGTTTTATAACCACTTTGTCCAAACTTTCCTCCAGCATGTAGCACTGTAAGGATGACTTCTGTTGTCGGCCTCCCAGTATGATGGATCCCAGTGGGCATCCCCCGTCCTTTGTCTTCTACAGTCACACTCTGATCATGATGAAGTGTAATCGTAATTTCGTTTCCGTAGCCCGCTAACGCTTCATCAACAGAATTGTCTACAATCTCATATACGAGGTGATGCAAACCACGTGCATCCGTTGACCCTATATACATCCCCGGGCGTTTTCTAACAGCTTCTAATCCTTCTAATACTTGTATAGAATCATCATTATATGCAAACTCTTTATTTTTAAGATCGGTCACACAAACTTCCCCTTTCAAAACTGCACAAATAATTGCAAAGGACTTAATTTCTATGCCTTCACAAAAACGTACGTTCCCTTATCTATCGTACCATAATAGAACACATATGTCTTATAATATAACTGAATGATCGATTTTGGCAAATTACTGTAGCATTCGATGGACTCCTTTATGTAAAAAAATAAGCGCCACTCTGCGCTTATTTTGTGGTTAGCGTACTATAAAATTCTTGGCTTGTGGATAAAAGTTCTTTTGTCTCCAGCTCCAACACCTAGCCCTAAGAAGCCCTCAGGATATGAGTTCGTCAGCGAAGACATGCGGATGCGGCGACCTTAGCTGATGTTCCTCTTAATAACCTGGCCAATAAAAGTCATAAACGAGCTTTTATTCGCTCAGAACATTCGCTTGTCGGAAGCCCGTTCTATGCGGGAAAGAATAGCGTTGGGACAAACAGGATGTCCGAGTGCAGACAAAGTGTCAGGACGCCGTAAGTCTGCCGCCATGAGGGCATGTCATTAGACGTTCTAATTAGATCAAGCCTTGCAATTTGTTCATTTTGTCATTGCATGTTCCACTTTAATACAGCGGTTCATGATAACGGTATATCCTTTGTTTGTTAAAAAGTCAAAAGCTTCTTGGTTCTCAATGCCAAGTTGGGCCCAAAATACATCAGCATCAATCTCGTCAAATTCTTTGGCAAGTTCTGGTAAGTATTCTGGTCGTCTGAAAATATTTACGATGTCAACATGTCCATCGATCTCTCTTAAAGAAGGTACAGCTTTTATGCCAAAGACCTCATCTACTGTAGGATTGACTGGAATGATCTCATAACCAGCATCCTTCATTGCTTTGGCTACAGAATAGGAAGTACGACTTGGTTGTTGACTTAACCCTACAACAGCGATCTTTTTTGCCTTATGGAGAATTTCAGCGATTTGCTTGCGGTCTGGATTCTGAATGGACATACATAACCTCCTCAGCATTATTCGTATTATCTAAATGTTAATTTAATCCTCATAAAGATTCAAGTGAAAGCGCCTATAAGAGGTAATACTAGCTAAGCTGACACCATAGGGGAATGTCAAGTTTATAATCCTCTTTGAGTTAAATACTTTCGATACACATATCCCCATCCTGTTTTGGATGAGGGCAAAATAACGTTTCATTAGCAATAAAGACGTTTGAAAATCAAAGTTTTATACAATAAATGCTCCCGATTGTTGAGTTTCTTTTTCGAAAACCGCATTTCCATATCGTAGGTATAAAGGGTGTCCAATCTGGCTCTATTTTAAACGATGAAATGATTTTGTTTGAGCGAATTGTTTAAAACCAATTGACTTGTAAAGCTCATATGCATCTGGGGAAGTACAAACAACAACTGCTGTTTTTGCCCCCTTTTCACTCAACGCATTGAGAGCAAGTTTGCTGACTGAACTGGCTAACCCCATTCTCCTAAATCTCGGATTCGTTCCAACAGGTTCCAGTAACCCCACCTTGTTAACTTCATCAAACCAAATTAAACAAGATGCTACAAACTCACCATTCGGGGATTCTATTACCCAATCAAGAGAAGAATCATAAGGATAGGTATTCATAACATTCAAGTAGCTTTCTTCTGTGACTCTAGATTTATGAAATGCAGCCTTATGTACTGCCACACGATTTGTTAAATCCTCAGAACCTTTGATATGGCGACCTTTAAATTTATCTGGTAATTGAACAGGGAATAAACAACTATCCAATGAAATTTTTGTGAGGACTTCTGGATTTTCTGCAAATGGTTTGAATAAAGAATCTTCTAAGGCTGAAATAAGATGTGACTCCGTTTCTAAGACAGTCACTTTTTGCTCATTGGTTTTAGTTATTTTATCAAACCAGTCAATGACATCCTTGGCCACCTCAGGAAAATCGGGATCAACTTGACATATTAACTCACCAGGTTTTTGAATCCATCCCCAAGCAACGGGATTCCCATCCATTTCCCAAATTGCAGTATCCCAATCATCCTCTCGTCCAGCGTGTCGGTAGCGTTGCCAAGCTAGATCGCCTATATGGTAATTAGGTTCCAGTGACCATATAGCTTGTGTGAGTTTCTGCATCCGTTTTAAATCATTTGAATCCTTGTAAGTTCGAATTACAGGTTTACTCATTTATCTAACCTCCTCGAGAATTGTTTCTTTCTACCCTAGTATTCTATTTTAAAATCCATATCAGCATTTATAAATAGAAATAATGACTAGGAAGCAAAGTTACCATAAAAAAACGCTGATTATCTTTAATAAGAAACCAGTGCTAGTTGAATAAATGATTTTTTTAATGTATCTGTTGAAAGTAAATAATCTTGAGCCAGTTGACTAATGGACTTGTCATTATACTATTCATTTATTATATAAGCATTTGTTTCATCATTTTTCTTCCTTCCGTCTAAAAGCGAGACCCATTTTTGATAAGTACATGTTTGTTTCTTTATATAAATCGTTCTACCTTGAACGTATTTTTGAATCTCAACTAAAAGTTATTCAGGTAAAATAGTAGTTGCTTTTACATATTTCACTTTTGTCAGCCCCTTATTTATTTTTGATAATTAAAATAAGGTTGCAAAGCCAAGTATTTTTGATGTAATTATTCAATAGGCGATTGTTTTAATTACTACCAACTCATACAAAGAAACCGCCATTCTAATACTTAGCTTTGCATGAGATCTTGAGAATTTTGTCAATACAAAGTTATTTTGAATTTTTACAACTCTCTTCTTACTTTATTTATCTTTATTAAATAAATTTCAATTTTAATCGAATCCCATAAAGTTAATTACTATTCTACATGAATACGTGAAAACTTTCCTCCAGAATCTGGCCCAATTGCGCAAAAGAGTCGTTGTGGAGAAATGGAATTCCACCAACGGCTTTATTTTTTACGGAAAAGATAGAGAAATTTCAACAAATAGATTGGAAGACCAGGAGATTGCTGTTCTTCCCTGCATTTATTACCTCAATGAGACAATTAAAGTTAAAGACAGTGATGTCGAAAGTTTGAGGTGAACCGTTTCGAGCACAGGACGTGTGTCGGCACCTAGTCGAAAATCCTTCATCCTGAAGTGTCATTTCTACAGGTGTTTTGAACTTTCTCATAGGGAAAATAGTTTTTTCATTTATCGTTCTTCATGGTACAATGAGTGAGCAGTGATTGTCCCAATCGGACTCATTTGACGCATTTTAAAAGGGGTAATGCTTATGCAATATGTATTAATACTTTTATTGGCCTATTTAATTGGGTCCATTCCTTCTGGCTTGATTGTTGGTAAAGTATTTTACGGAATAGATATTCGAGAACATGGAAGTGGGAATCTAGGAGCGACAAACTCATTTCGTACTTTAGGGAAAAAGGCGGGGTCAGTCGTTATTCTAGCCGATATCTTAAAAGGAACAGTAACTATTTTTTTACCAATGATGTTTGGAAGTGAGCTTCATCCATTAATCCCGGGAATCTTTGCCGTTATTGGACATATGTTTCCTGTTTTTGCTCATTTCCGGGGTGGTAAGGCTGTGGCAACTTCTGGAGGAATCTTACTCGGTTATGATCCCCTACTTTTTATTTCCGTTGTAATTGTATTTTTAATTTGCTTAAAACTTTCTAAATACGTATCTTTATCATCGATTATTGTGGCAATTTTTGCGATTATCTATTCGTTAATCAATATGATCTTCACAAAGGACTATCTTTTGTCGCTTGTCGTGGCACTTCTAGCAGCCTTCGTTATTATACGACACCGAACGAATATCAGTAGAATTCGAAATAAAACAGAACCTAAAATAAAATGGTTATAAAGATGATAAGGAGGGAGAGATTTGACAAGAAACAGGCGGTTGATATGGACAGTCTCTCTTACTTTTTTGGTGATGATCTGCATAATTGCTCTGTTAATTTTTCAAAAAACAACTGCTCTTTCGAACCGTGAAATAGCGCAGAATGGCCAGAACTCACTTCAGCATACTCCTAAACAATTTGAGACAGAAGCTGTGATTGCCGGAATTGGAGATATTTTACTCCATGACACTGTTTATCATGATGCTTTAACTAAAGATGATGATTATAATTTTGACCCTATGTTGTCTCCAGTATATTCGCTACTGCAAAAACCGGATTTCTTAATTGCCAATCAAGAGTCTGTTCCAGGAGGGACGAAATTAGGGCTTTCGGGTTATCCTAGTTTCAATAGCCCTTATGAAATCATTGATGGCATTATCAATGCTGGTGTTGATATGGTCACAACGGCCAATAATCATATGTTAGATAAGGGTGAAAAAGGGGTTTTAAGTGCTATTGATTATTATGAAGAAAAAAATTTACCCTATACTGGGACATTCAAAAGTCCAGAAGACAAAAGCACAATAAGAGTCGTGAATGTGAATGGTATTAAATTAGCTGTCTTGGCTTATGCTTACGGAACAAATGGAATCCCCGTTCCAGCAGGAAAGGATTATTTGGTCAGTATATTAGAACCGAAGAAAGTACTAGATGATATTGAAGAAGCCAAGGGTAAATCAGATATTGTCTTACTTGCGCTACATTGGGGAGATGAATATGCCAGAACACCTAATCAAACGCAAAAGGAACTCGCTCATCAGTTCATTGAGGCTGGAGCTGACATTATTTTTGGCCATCATCCTCATGTCTTACAGCCGATTGAATGGATAGATAAACCTGACGGAGGAAAAGGGGTTGTTGTTTACTCTTTAGGAAATTTTCTTAATGGGCAAACAACGGAGAATGAATACATAGATATTGGGGGAATGATTGAAGTCTCAATCAAGAAGAAAACGGTCGGTGAATCCAGTGACACAACGATTGAGAATGTTGATTTTCATCCCACCTTCAACTCGAGTACACAATTTAAAAATTATCGAGTATATCCGATTGATGAAGCAAAAGAAAAAGGCTTTACAGATTATAGTGGAAAAGATTTAAAGCAATTCATGTTTCCTAAATAATGCAGGAATCCCGTAAACATAGAAAGAGGCTGAGACAAAAGTGTTTTCACTAAAGAAAAAAACGAACTAGTATGGTGCATATACCCGCTTCGGAAATATACTTCGCTTTCCGCGGGCGAGTGGCAAGCCTCTTCAGGCTTCGCCTTTCGGGGTCTCGCCGAACTCTTACTTCCCGCAGGAGTCTACGTATATTTCCTCCGCTAAGGTAATACATTGTTCGTCTTTGGAGCTTAACGTCTTAGTTATGTCCCAGCTTCTTTTCTATTATTTATAATCATAAATTGGTTCATCCTGTTTTTCATCATAATCAACAATTAAATCATACTGATCAAAGTACCAGACATCACGTGTTTCTACGAAATAGGTTATCCCGTTTTTTTTCATTTCAATGCCTGGATCCATAGGTTCTTCCTTATTCACACCTAATGAGAAGCCTTGTTGAATAGGGCTTGATCCACCATAACGAACATAAAAACGGACAAAATCACCACTATGTAAAGACATTTCCGATTCAAACCACTCTGCCGCTCTATCGGTTAATTTTATTTCCATTTCGAAGACCTCCCCGTTTAATTTAATTGGATTTTTGCTTTTATTTGATCAAGCAATCCTTCTTTTTCCAATACTTCTATCTGTTTTTCCCCAAGTAAGTCATAATGGGAATAGCCATCTTTACGATGATGAATCCATTCTTCTTTTAATTGGAAGCCTTCCCCCCACTTAGCAAGTTTCACTAAATCATGACAACCTACTTTCGTAACAGACTTACAATCAGGAAAACGAGCATCTAACCAATAATGGGTAAGAAAAGCTATTTTCCCTTGATCAATTTCCTGTTTCCAATGATGTAAATCCAATTTTGTAATGCCAAATGCCATTATCTATTCCCTTCCCGTTCAGGATCTTTTTTTGCATTTAAATAAGCCTTGTGCCAATCCGGATAAAGTTTGCGTAAGGAAACAGGTTTGAAAGTCTCTTTTTTTACACATACATGCTTTGAAAAGCCAGTTACAGCTAAATCTTTATCGTGTATATAAATCTTATATCCATAAGTTGTCCTAAGACCATTATATTCTTCTATCCATGTTTCGATTTTAACGGGATCACCATATTTTACAGGCTGATGATAGGACACTTGGATATCAACAACGGGAGCTAAAATTCCATCCTCTTCCATTTTGGTATAATGGAAGCCTAGATCCTCAATGAGCTTTGTTCTTCCAATTTCCATCCAAATAAGATAGTTTGCATGGTAAACAATTCCCATCTGGTCTGTTTCAGCATATCGAACTTCTATGCTCGTTTCTGATAAATACATCTATTCTCACCCTCTTTATGCTTATGTTCATTCTATCACATTAATTTATTTTCTAAAAAGAATATGGATTAGAACAAAGCGCAAGCGCCTTGATGAAAGACGAAAGGCTAAGTTCGCGCCGTCCTGGCGCAACACCTTTCTGACCAACATCCTGTTGGCCTCCGACAAGTAAATGTTCCTGAATCTATGAAGGGTGTATTTTCCCTTCATAGATTCAGGGTTATTTGACCTCGAGGGGCTAGGCGCTGGAGCTGGACTGCGACTTCACTCAGACTCAAGGCAACCTCAAGAAAATTTCTTTTATGTTCCTTATTTTTAAATCAAAAACCGGCTTAAAGGGCCGGTTTTTGATGATTATTCATATTGATTTTCTTGTGCAGCTGCTTCATCTGCTATTTCTTCACGCATACCGTTCAGACTTTGTTGTCTCTTTTCATTTTTCTTAGAAATATTTTCTCTTTGTTCACCATCAGAAAATTTCATTGTTGCTTCTGCTTCTTCCATATTTTCAATGGTATCATCAATCATATCTTTTAATTTTTCTACATTATCACTGCGATCGTCGGGTTTTGGTTGATATTTATCATGTGTCATCATAAAACACTCCTTTTGATAATGTAGTTTTATTCCCCTTTTGTTTGTATTACATCAGGCCCTTTATTAGTTTTATTAGCCATCTTTTTTCCTTTATTTGCATCAACTGCTACACTTTTTTCTCCAAGATGATCTGGAGTAAAGTTTTGCTGACTATGTTTTGGTTTACTCATGTTTTCTCCCCCTTTCCATCATATCTTTCACAGAAAGGGGGAGATTTATGAGAATTAATTATGCTCTTTTTGTATGCTTTTCTTCCAATTTGCTTTCTATTTTTTCAATTGCCTTTGCATCATTTATTAACGCTTGTTTATTTTCTTGTACAAGATCAGAAAAAGACTTTCTATGCACTTTTCTCACTATGTATCACTCCTTCACAATTTCCTATTATTACTATTCACCAAAAGGCGACTGACTAAACCAAATTTTCAAACTTTTTTCAGGAAAGGTTTTGAATTTCTCTTTAAAGAAAACACTTTACCCTAAAAAATTAGGGCAAAGTGTTTCCGTGTACAGGATCTACTGATTCTCGTGTTGCCCATAGAACATGGGAAATTTT
Organism: Bacillus sp. J14TS2; assembly: GCF_018333015.1. NCBI lineage: Bacteria > Bacillati > Bacillota > Bacilli > Caryophanales > Bacillaceae > Bacillus > Bacillus sp. J14TS2. The sequence continues at coordinate 317,079 of NZ_BORE01000002.1, forward strand.
GGTGATAGATCTAAAGCTTTATGCAAGCTTTCCACGAAGAACGAGTTGTAGAATTCCTCCATTACGATAGTAGTCAATTTCTACTTCGGAATCAAAGCGAACCAGTGCTTCAAATTCTGTCTTCTTTCCGTCTTCAGCTATAGCTGTAACCTTAATAATATCACGTGGTTTTACTTTTTCATCAACATGTACATTGATGACTTCTTTTCCAGTTAAACCAAGAGTCTCAGCATTTTCACCTTTTTTGAACTGTAATGGTAACACACCCATCATCGCTAAATTCGAACGGTGAATTCTTTCAAAGCTTTCAGCAATAACTGTTTTAATCCCAAGGAGATTCGTTCCCTTTGCTGCCCAGTCACGAGAAGATCCCATACCATAGTCTTTCCCAGCAAGAACAACTAGACCAGTATCTTCCTCTTTATAACGCATGCATGCATCATAAATCGGCATAACTTCTTCTGTTGGCCAATAAGTCGTGAAACCACCCTCTGTTTCCGGAGCAATTTGATTACGGATGCGGATATTAGCAAACGTTCCGCGCATCATGACTTCATGGTTCCCACGACGAGATCCATAAGAGTTAAAATCACGTGGTTTTACACCCTTTTCGATCAAATATTTTCCAGCTGGTGTATCTTTACCAATCGCACCGGCGGGAGAAATATGGTCAGTTGTCACGGAATCCCCGAACTTACCAACTACTCTTAAATCAGTAAGTGGTTTGACTGTTTCTAAGTCATTAGCTAAATCTTCAAAGAAAGGTGGGTTTTGAATATAGGTTGAATCATCATTCCATTTATACAATGGATCATTACTTGTTTTAATTTCATTCCAACGCTTGTTATCATCAAACACATGCTCATATTCTTTACGGAATAGTTCAGGTGTCACAGCGCTACTTACAGTTTCAGCAATTTCCTCTTTTGAAGGCCAAATATCCTTCATGAACACGTCGTTCCCATCTTGGTCTTTTCCAAGCGGTTCATTATTCAAGTCAATATCAACTGTACCTGCAAGAGCATATGCAACAACAAGTGGAGGGGATGCCAGGTAATTTCCTCTCACAAGTGGATGGATACGTCCCTCAAAATTTCGGTTACCTGAAAGTACAGATGTAACAAGTAAATCATTATCCATAATCGCCTTTTCAATTTCATCTTTCAAAGGTCCAGAGTTTCCGATACATGTTGTACACCCATAACCAACTAGATCAAAACCTAATTTAGATAAAAACGGCATAAGTCCAGCATCACGCAAGTAACCAGTTACCACTTTTGAACCTGGAGCAAGTGATGTTTTGACATACTTCGGTACTTCCAATCCTTTTTCAACGGCTTTTTTCGCAAGTAAACCTGCACCAAGCATAACGTATGGATTTGATGTATTTGTACAACTTGTAATCGCTGCGATGGCTACTGCACCTGTCTTCATCGTAGCTTCATCACCATTATTAAATTTAACCGCTGCTTCTTTATCGATTTCTTTTGCCGTCAAACCAAAGCCTTGATTTCCAGCAGGGGCTTGAAGAGACACTTCAAAAGAAGTTTTCATTTTTGATAGTGGGATCAAATCCTGTGGACGTTTTGGACCAGAAAGATTTGCTTCTATTTCCGATAAATCCAATTCAACGATATCTTTGTATACTGGATCCTCTTTATCCACTGTAAAGAACATATCATTTTCTTTTAAGTATGTTTCCACAAGTTGAATTTGTTCTTCTGGACGACCAGTAAGACGTAAATAGTTTAATGTTTCAGCATCTACAGGGAAAAATCCACATGTTGCCCCATACTCTGGAGCCATATTCGCAATCGTTGCACGATCTGCTAGTGGTAGACTTGCAACACCAGGACCATAGAACTCAACAAATTTACCAACTACACCATGTGAGCGTAGGACCTGTGTAACCTTTAACGCCAAATCAGTTGCTGTTGCAGCATTTGGTAATTCACCTGTTAACTTAACTCCAACTACTTCTGGAATTGGAAAATAAGATGGCTGGCCGAGCATTCCCGCTTCCGCTTCAATTCCACCTACACCCCATCCAAGCACACCTACACCATTGATCATGGTTGTATGGGAATCAGTTCCCACTAACGTATCCGGATAAGCATCAAAATCTCCATCTGGCGTTTCGACAGCATGTACCACATTAGCTAAATACTCTAAGTTAACCTGGTGAACAATACCTGTAGCAGGTGGTACAGCACGATAATTATCAAATGCTTTTTGGGCCCAGCTTAAAAACTCATAACGTTCAGCATTTCTTTGAAATTCAAAATCCATATTTGTTTGTAATGCCTCTGGTGTCCCATAAGAATCGACCTGTACAGAGTGGTCAATAACTAGATCTACAGGAATTTCCGGATTAATCTTTTCAGCATCTCCGCCTATATCAGACATTGCTTTTCTAAGTGAAGCAAGGTCCACTACAGCTGGAACTCCTGTAAAATCCTGTAAAATAACTCGAGATGGTTTAAATGGGACTTCTCCTGTCACTTCGCTATCCTCTGCCCATTTAGCCAAATCTTCTACATGCGATTGTTTAATCACCCGTCCATCCATTTGACGAAGTACAGATTCCAATAAGACCTTAATAGAGTAAGGTAGACGCCCTACTTTGGCCACACCTGCATCATCTAAAACTGATAGTCGATAATAGTTATACCGTTTCCCATTCAATTCAAAAGAAGAACGCGCTTTAAAAACATCATTTTTCGATTGTTTTCCCATAAGAATACCCCCATTTCCAATTCATCCAACCTATTTAAAAAATAGGCTTAAAACCGCTAATTTTTCCTCAATATTATTTTATAATAATTATTGTTATAAGTAAATATTAAGAAAGTTATGGTTTTCGATAAAAAAAACTTATGACTTCATAAAAGAATGCAAGTCCCAATCCATTGTTCATCATATCAAAAAAATCGAGTGAATGGAATAAAAATGATTTTGCAGGGAATACTATAAATTTCTCATCAAATGAATCATCATCAAATGTATATCAGCATATTTTTCAAATTCTTCCAATATGTTTATCCTCAACCTTTTCGGTCATAATAAAAACAAGTTCGTTAGTTTAAATCAATTATCTTAAAGGAGATGAATATAATGAGCTTTCTTTTATATCTAATCATTGGTGGAATTATCGGTTGGATTGCAAGTTTAATTCTCGGAAAAAATATTCCTGGTGGAATCATTGGAAATATCATCGCTGGGATTATTGGAGCTTGGATCGGTGGAGCCTTATTTGGAGACTGGGGACCACAGGTAGCCGGAATGGCAATCGTACCAGCCTTAATTGGTTCATTAATTTTGGTCTTTATTATGAGCTTAATTCTTGGGGCTATTTCGAAGGGAAGAGACAATGCCTAAATAAGAAAAGCGCAAGCGCCTTGATGTAAGAAGAAAGGCTAAATTCGCGCCGTCCTGTCGCTTCGTCTGTACTAGTACATCCTGTACGTCGCAACGCCGATGGATTCACATCCAGCGAGCCTCGAGGGGCTAGGCGCAGGGGCTAGATCAAAACACTAGCCAAAACTTTATAATTTCCTATCTTTTAAAAAAAACCGGGAGCATAAACACTCCCGGTTTTTTTAAGTTTCAATGTCATCCTCGTCCTCTTCAACATATTTTTCTTTATATAAATTCATGTAATGAAGGACATCCTCTACATATTGATCACTATGATTATAAGTATAGATCGCTTTTTCTACCTCTCCCTCGGCAGCACCTGAATGGGATAAAAAATTGGCTGCGCTGAAAATAGCATCTTCTATATCCCAGGGATCTGCTTTACCATCACCATTTGCATCTATCCCATAACCGTTATACTTTTTTATAATTTCTGGGTCTACCTTGTCCTCTTCTGGAATATCTCCCTCTCCTAGCCCATCACAACTCGGATGAGTCCAGCCGACAAATGTACACGGCATAAACTGCATCGGTCCTTCTGCCCCTGCAGGCGATAGCATAGGGTCCATAGTGGAAAAAATCGTTTCTACTCTATGGTGAGCGGCTAACAAATACCATGGTACTCCGAATTCTTGCTCTGCCGCTTTATAAATTGGGATAAACTCTTCAGGTATAAGGGGGCGGTCTACTTCTTGATTTCCATTAAACAAATGACCAATATAAAAAATGAGCGCGATAAAAATAGTCATGGGGACGAGAACAATCGCGAATACGATTCTTCTTCTAACAGCCTGCTTTGTCTTTTTTACGTTTTTCTTTTTATTCACTTTATTCAACCATGGATTCTCCTTATTAACTCGTGTAAGTTTGGATGAAAGTAAAATGATCCTGATCTTTTAGCGAAAACAGTTTGTCTTATAAAAGTACGCTTTTTTCACGTAGAAATATCACGAGAAACAACTTCCTTTACTCTAAACAAAGTGATTGGAAAAAGCAATTTTTTCACTACAAAAAAATAGACCCCCTTCATATTATGAAGGAAAGTCTATTTTTTGTTTTGGTTCCCTTATTCTTTTAATAAAAGAAGGATTTTCCCATTGTCAAGTTCTTCTGTATATTCATCTGATAGGTTATTTTCCCAATCATACATAGTTCCTTCTTGAAGCCCTGAAACGATTGGTCCAATCGCTAAAACGCCTGCACCAGATGTTGCACCTGTAGTGGTTCCAGTTGGAACGCCAGCCGCTGGTCCAGCCCCTGCTAAAAATCCACTTAAAAAATCAAATGGTCCACCTGAATTCTCATCATCTACATCCATTTTTTCTGTTAAATATTCAGTTTTTTTGTCATCTTTGGCGAGTACGGAAAAATTATCCCTCTTTATCCCTTTTTCTTCGTATTTCCTTATTTCCTCAATTACTTCATCCTCACTATCAAAAACACCCACCACTTTAGAAGTATCCATACTAACAGCCTCCTTTTTTTCTAGAATACCCATAGAAGCTATAAATGAAACAAAAAAGACTGTCTAAGGTGAAATAGGAACTTCACTTTAGACAGCCTTTATTTGTTTAATCGAGAACTTTTATTTTAACAGAACGGACACCAAACTTAGTGGCATCTGATTTAGCTGGCATAAATAGGTCAATCTTCTTTCCTTTAATGGCACCGCCAGTATCGCCTGCGACAGCCGTTCCATATCCTTCAACATGTACCTTTGATCCTAATGGAATGACTGTTGGATCTACAGCGATGACTTTTTGGTCTGGATTTTTCTTCAGATCAATTCCAGTTGCAGTAACTCCTGAACAACCATTACAAGAAGCTGTATAGGCTGTAGCTGTAACTGTCATTTCTTTTCCAGCGGGCTCGTTATCAGCCTGCACCGGTTCAGATTTCTCAGATTGAGTAGAAACATCCTTTTCCTCTTTTTGTTGAGGATTATTATTTTCTTCTACCTTCTTATTATTCCCTTGTATGTGAAGTTCTTGTCCCGGATGAATTGTATCTCCATCAAGTTTATTCCACTCTTTTAATTGCTTAATCGTTACATTATAGGTGCTAGCAATGTCCCAAAGAGAATCTCCAGCTTTTACTGTATATATTTCTTCTGCTTCTTGAGCATCTAATGCTAATGTTTGATTAGGTAGAATAATATCGGATGATAAATTATTTAGCTCTTTTAAATGATCGACTGTTGTCCCTTCATTATCTGAGATACTCCATAAGCTGTCACCCTCTTGGACCTTGTATGTAGCCGCAGAAACACTATTGACTCCAATGGTGGTTACGGTAATGGCGGCTGCCATAGCGATTAAAGACTTTTTCATATTTATATCCTCCTTTTTGTTAGCCCAAATCGAACCAACATGTCTTATCCTAACAGAGGAGTATAACAAGACAATAACAAACCAATGTTCATTTCTTTACAATCGTATTTCAGTTCTTGAAAGTAGTTTATTTATTAAAAATAGTGGTAGCACATTTCCCTTATTTGTTGCCCAAACCATCCTCATGCCGACACAAACCAATCCATTTGAACGTAAAATAGGATAAGGAGGGATCATCATGACTTTTCTCAATAGTAAAATCCCCATATACTTTGCTAGTATATTTGCTGGTTTTGCTGTAATTGGTCTATTGTTTGTCCCGAATGTATCAGACATGCTTGGACCAGTAGCGGGGATTCTAATGACCATGTCCGTAATCTTGATCTTACTTTTCGCTGCCGCCATTATACTAAAAGGACTATTTACCTTGTTTAGTTCTTTTATAAAACAATAAAAGTTGAAAAAGACAATTAAAAATCCGCTTTGCATTTATTTTCTGAATGCAAAGCGGATTTTCTTTTATCCCGCCTCAACGGGCAGTCATACTCCCACCTCTATACTTTAGAGAATACGGAGAAACTTAGGCGAGAGGATGAACTGCCCGTAAAGGCCCGATTGGTTCAGGCCAACAGGAGGTCGGTCACAAAGGCATAGTGACGTATAGGATGTACTAATGCAGACGATGCGACAGGACGTCGCGTTTAAGTCTGCCAACAAGATGTTGCGACCTTAGCCTTTGATCCTCTGAAATCAGTGGGATGGAAGGAATCCCGCTGATTGAAGTTTCACTTTATTTTTGCGGTTGCCTTCTTATATTTCGATAGAGCAAAACATTGACAGCTACCGCTGCTATGCAAATGATCAAAATTAGAACTCCAAAAAAATAATACGAGAGTTTGAAAGCAAAAAATGAAAAGACAAATAAGCTTAAAGTGATAAACCAAGCAAAAATCAAGGTTGCTACATAATATGTCTTCTCCAATCAAGTCACCACCTTAAAGTACGGGTTCAAAAAGGCGGGTAAAACGGAGCGAGTCGGCTAAGATCACAAACTTTCGACGTGCAGGATGCAGTGCCTTCGACGTTACCCACAGGACATGTTGATACTTAGTCAACGATCCCTTATCTCGCTGTGTCATTTTTTACCGGGCTTTTTGGAACATCCTCTTAAATCTTATTTTACGTTTCTCATGTTTTAAAGATCAAGTAGAATTAAGAATTTATTTCGACAAACGTCCTAAGTGCTTGTTTTTATAATTTTATATTCGCTATAATAACTAGAGTACTGTATGTTATATAGGGGTGAAAACATGCTTCACGGTTGGTTTTTATGGCTTATACTTTTCTGGGTTGTGTTCCTAATCACTTTTATGGGGATAGGCGGGTTTTTTATGTTTAGAAAGTTCCTCAAACGCCTGCCTAAGGAAGATGGAAAATCAGACATGGATTGGGAAGAATATTTCGTTAAAAAGACTAAAAAACTTTGGACACCAGATAAAAAGGCTTTACTCGATGAATTAGTCAGTCCTGTACCTGAATTATTCCGCGATATTGCTAGACAAAAAATTGCCGGGAAAATCGGAGAACTGGCTTTACAAGAAAAGGTAAAGAAGATCGATTTAGATGTATTGATAAGAGGGTATATCGTCGCTACTCCTAAACGTGATCATAAATTTTTAAGGAAAAAGCTAGAGGAATTAAATATCGATGTTTCTCCTTATGAACATCTTTTTTAGAAAAGCTGTTCTTCTGAGGACGAAAAAATAGGTTTGAATCTATCTGATTCAAACCTATTTTCATATCTCACTTTTCTTTATCCACTTAAAAACCCATAAAATCGCCAAATAGCAACTGAAAAATACCGATAATAAATGTCAAACCATCAAAGAAAAGCAAGATCCCAACTAAAATCATGATAATCCCGCCAATTTTCATGATTTTCACATTATGTTTGCGAATCCAGTTCATTCGACCAATAAAAAAGGAGAGAATGAAGAAGGGAATGGCAAAACCTAATGTATAGGCGATCATATAGATCACACCTGCTCCCGGATTCGAAGCAATCAATCCCAATACAACCATCAAAATGGGGCCTGTACAAGGTGTCCAGCCAGCCGCAAATGCCATTCCAATTAAGGTAGAGCCGAGGTAACCTGCTGGGCGATTCTTAAATTCAAAACGTCTTTCTTTCATTATAAAATCAAAAGAAATCACCCCTGTAATCACCAAACCAAAGAACACAATAAATATTGAGCCAATCCTTCTAATTAGGTCCTGGTACTGTATGAAAAAATGACCTATAAACGTAGTACTGAATCCAAGGACAATGAAAATAATGGAAAAACCTAATAAGAAAAAAAGCGTATGTAACATGCTTCTACGTTTAAACATCGCATTCTCACTTTTTATTTCACTAACAGACATACCAGTAATATACGATAAAAAGGCGGGATATAAAGGAAGACAGCATGGTGAAATAAAGCTCAAAAACCCCGCCCCAAAAGCCAAGAATAAATTAATATCGCCAGACATAACATGCAACTCCTACATTGATTTGATTCCATTCTAACAAATATTTAATCCTATAGGCACCTAGATGCTGTCATCACGGCAACAAAAAAGTGATTCGTTACAAACTGATGAACATTTCACAATTAAGAGGGTTTGGAATGCGGTTTGATTATAAAGGTTACTTTTATATTATACGTGTCATTTCAGATTTAATGTTACTATCTCCCCATTCACCCAATCTTTGTACTAGATTTTTTTCAATCTCTTCATCTAAAACCAATTGTTCAGATGAAAAAGTTGCTAACTGTTCGCTATGACCGATCATAATGGAGTGCATCGCATGTTGAAACATCGTAATATCATTGGCGTCATTTCCAAATGCTATATATTCTCCCTCTTTAACACCTAATTGTTGCAATCCGCTCCATTTATCTATGCCCTTTGGACTAATGTCTAAAATCCCCTCATTTCCGTGGGCATGAACGACAACGTCTATATTTTTTAACTGCTCTTCAGCAGCTTTCATGTTATTGGCAGTAAGCATTAGTATTTTCACAATTGATTGTAATTGCTCTAATTTTACTTTTTTAGCCCGTCTTTGCGGATCAAGATTATTTAAAATTGGATGATCTGCGGGCCCAGTATAGGCATAATCCCAATCACTATCGATTAAATAGGTTACATTATATTTTTTTAATAACTGCGTAACTCTTCCAATTGTTTGATCTTCAAAACAAATCGTTGAAATTATTTCCCCTCTATTTGCCACGATTGCCCCATTTCCACCAATCATTGGATAATGATGGAACCGCTCATGTAAGACGGGAAGCAAATCTCGTATTGGTCTAGCTGAAGCAAATATGATCTCATGTCCCATCCCGACTAATTTTTCTAAGGAACTTAATAAGCTTTCCGAAACTGGCTGCCCTTTAAAACAAATAGTTCCATCTAAATCAAACACAAATTTCATTATGTAACACTCCTGCAACTTTTTAATTATACCTATCATATCAGCTTCGTTTATAATAAAAAGGACATATGTCCCAAAAGGAGTTTTTTTATGAAGTTTATTCATAATAAACAAAAGCTGGAAACGAAGTTACAAGAATTTCAGATTGAGCAAATATTTAATGTAGAAAAGTCACTTCCGTTTACGCTTCAGCAATATGAACCAGATGAAATTATTTTACTAGAAGGAAGTGAACTGGAATCATTATTGTTTTTAGTAGAAGGGAACGTAAAAATCACTTCAAGCATCGAAACTGGAAAATCACTTTTACTACGATTTGCACAACCCTTCTCTATTATTGGTGATATTGAACTAATTCAAGATGTTTCCATTCAATCACAAGTTAAAGCAGTGAATACATGCTTATTCATCGGATTACCCGTTTATTATATTAAACAATTTGAGATGAAAAATCCAAATTTTTTACGAACATTATTAGAACATGTAAGCTATAAGCTGCAAACTTGCACAACAGCTTCCCGTGTCAATTTATTAGCCACTGTGGAAAGTAGATTTGCCAGTTACCTCTTATCAACCTTATCAGTTGAATCTAAGCATAGATTTGGTAAAGAAATACAAACTTCAAATATTAAAGAAATTGCAGACTTACTCGGGACAACCTATAGACATCTAAATCGTGTTATTCAGTCACTAATACAAAAGAACTTGATTGAAAAAGACAAGGATTTTATTCGAATAGTAGATTGGTCCAATTTAGAAAAATTGTCTAGCGGAATTCGATATAAATAAAAAACTTTGTCGAATAGTAACGAGTGAAGTTTCTTTAAAATATGAAAAACACTTTTCACTGCAAAATGCAGTGGAAGAGATATAGTATTGGAATACGCTTTATGGTAATAAAACACGTCCGCTTATTGACATTTAATTCCTATATGCTATCTTTTTCTTATATAAGGAAACTTGACACAGTAACTGACGACATTTGTGGAAAAGACCACAAGGAAGCTGTGTTTTATATGGTCGGGTCGTCTGGGCAGAGATAAGGATATCATCCTTATCTCTTTTTTATTACATTTTAGGAGGAGTTATTATTATGGAGAAAATCATTATGGATGGGAATGTCGTAGCTAAAGAAATAAAAGAAAACTTGAAAGAACGAATTGAATCATTAATAAACAATGGTATCACACCTTGTCTTGCAACAATTTTGGTTGGGAATAATCTTCCTTCAGAGACATATGTAAAAATGAAAGGCAATGCGTGTAAAAAAATAGGTATGAAGTCCATTCGTGTTGATTTGCCCGAAGAAACAGAAACAATGGAGTTAGTAAAAGCGATTCAAGAATTAAATAATGATCATTCCGTTCATGGCATTCTTTTACAGCATCCAGTCCCAGCACATATTGATGAGCGGCTTGCTTTTGAAGCAATTGATATTCGAAAAGACGTAGATGGTGTTACAAGTAGAGGATATGGTCAGACAGCATTAGGATTTGGGGAATATCCTTCCTGTACTCCAGCTGCAATTATGAAAATGTTAGAATATTATCAGATCCAAATTGATGGTAAACATGCTGTAGTAGTTGGAAGAAGCCCAATCCTAGGGAAACCTGTTTCAGCATTACTTCTTAATGAAAATGCAACCGTTACTACCTGCCATTCAAGAACTTCCAATTTACCTGAAATGGTAAAACAAGCAGATATCGTTGTTGCAGCGGTAGGGAAACCCAAGTTTATTCAAGGAAGTTGGTTAAAGAAAGGGGCAATCGTTTTAGATGCAGGTTATAACAAAGGGAATATCGGGGATATTGATTATAATACTTGTTATGAAATTGCCAGCGCCATAACCCCTGTTCCAGGTGGTATTGGCCCTGTAACAATTGCTACATTGATGAAGCATACAGTTGAATCCGCGGAAAAAGCATTATAAATAAGTGGGAGCGAGATATCGTTCTGAATGTCGCAAATGGAATATGCGATCTCGTATAGACAGATCCCGTACACTGACAAGGAAGCTCATTAGCCGCCAGCATCTTCCATTTGTGTGTATCCCTTGGCATTGATTGGCTTTCGAATAAGTCTTTTAAATGCACAAAAACCACTTTTTCTAACAGAAAAAGTGGTTTGAAAAAAATTAATCAAACAGCTATGTTAAGCGAATGAACAAGTTCCTAAATTGTTAGGAACTTTGTTATACCAATGGTTACTTATCCATCTGTTTATTCATTGCATTCATCATTTGATTGATTTTCTTTTGGGATGGTTTCATTCCCATTTGCATCATCATCATTTTGAGCATTTGTTCATTGATTGGTGGATTTTTCTTTAAATAATCCATCATATATTTTCGGGCTATGAAAAAGCCTAGGGCTAGTCCTGCTAGGAGACATAAAAAACCCGTTAGTCCAAATTGCCACCACATAGTGATCCTCCTTCAAGTTGTCTATCATTCAGTTTACTAAATCCTTGATTATTATACAATAATGGCCGACGATTTCATACATATTTTCTTTCTTTAATTGGCTTTACCCAGCCATAATGGTTATGTTTCATATCCATGGCTAAAAATCTACCATCAAATTTGCGTAATGCTTCAAAAAAACTAGACTCACTATCATATCCACCCCACGCTTTTAATTGTAAAAAGCGTTCTCCAATCGATAATTCTGCCCCGTCATTTTTATAGTTAGATTCCTTACAGTATGTTTTTCCGTTAATAAAAAACTCTTTTTTTTCAACCTCATATGATAAATGTTTATGCAGATCTAAATAAGGCAATGGTCTCGTTATGTAATTAATTTGTTTTCTAATAGTTTCTAATAATTCGCCACGCGATTGTTTTTCCGCTCTGAACAATTCGACAATTTTACTTTCTCGTCCATAGAAATACTCGGCAAATTCATCTTCTATTAAGTAAATCAAATAAATTCTCATGATCCCTTCACTCCTCAGCCCTATTTTACTCTATTATAGATGAGGTTTGATAAATTTTTTGTCTAATCTTGTTATATTCAGAAAAAACATTTAAGTTTCAGCATTCCCTACAAGGCTTCCTAAGTCTAATAATACGAGTATACTTTCCTTATAAAAAAAAGAGAGGGGTCCCCTCTCTTTCACCCATTTAGATCGTTACATACATTTTACTATTAGCGATTCAGTAATTTTTCAACCTGAGCTACAACATTTTCAACAGTAAATCCGTATTCTGCCATTACTTTTCCTCCTGGTGCTGAAGCACCGAATCGATCGATTCCAAGTACTGCTCCATCATCACCAGTGTATCTTTCCCAGCCAAAAGAAGAACCCACTTCAATGGCAAGGCGCTTTTTAACAGAGCTAGGCAATACAGATTCCTTATACTCTTTTGATTGCTTTTCAAAACGATCCCATGAAGGCATACTTACAACTGTTGCTTGAATTCCCTTTTCAGCTAATGCTTGCTGAGATTCCACAGCCAAGTTTACTTCTGAACCTGTTGCTAGCAGGAGAAGATCTACATTTTCCTCTTTTGCAGGAGAAACAACATAGGCACCTTTTTCTACCCCTTTAGCCGCTCCATCAATAGTTCCCGGCATCGTATCTAAGTTTTGGCGTGTTAGTACAAGAGCTGTAGGTTGATGCTTCGAGTTTAATGCTAGACGCCAAGCCGCTGCTGTTTCATTTCCATCAGCTGGTCTGATAACTGAAAGGCCAGGCATAGCACGCAATGAAGCTAGCTGTTCAATTGGTTCGTGAGTTGGTCCATCTTCTCCAACTGCAATACTATCATGAGTAAATACATAGGTAACAGGTAGTTCCATTAAAGAAGCTAGACGAATAGCAGGACGTAAATAATCAGAGAACACGAAGAAGGTTCCGCCAAAGACATTTAACCCACCATGGAGCACCATGCCATTCATCGCTGCACCCATGCCAAATTCCCTTACCCCAAACCAAATATTTTTTCCAGAATAGTCGTCTGCACTATAATCAGGGGAACCAGAGATCATCGTTTTATTAGAACCAGCCAAGTCAGCCGCTCCGCCAATCAGGCTAGGCGTATTTTTAGCAATCGCATTTAGAACTTCACTGCTTGATGCTCTTGTTGCTAAGCTTTTCCCCTCCTCATAGACAGGAATATCTTGATCCCAATTTTCAGGAAGCTTTCCAGCAATGGCTTGTTCAAATTGGCTTGCAAGTTCTGGATATGCTTGCTTATATTTAGCTAGGCGGTTTTCCCACTCAGATTCTTTTTCTTGTCCATTTTTGACAATGGTTTTTTCGAATAATTCATAGACTTCTGCTGGGACATGGAAATCCTCTTCATATGTCCATTTATAGTATTCTTTTGTTAGCTTCATTTCATCCTCGCCTAATGGAGCACCATGAACAGCTGATTTCCCAGATTTATTCGGAGAGCCATAGCCAATAACCGTTTTGACTTCAATTAAGGTTGGTTTAGAGGTTTCCGCCTTTGCTTCTTCCAAAGCCTTGGCGATTTCTTCGACGTTATTTCCATCCTCTACTCTAATATAATGCCAACCATAGGCTTTAAAACGATCTCCTACATTTTCAGAGAAGGACTTATCAAGTTCTCCATCAAGAGTGATATCATTGGAGTCATATAATAAAATCATTTTTCCTAATTTTAAGTGACCAGCTAGGGAAACTGCCTCAGATGAAACACCTTCCATTAAATCGCCATCACCACATAATGCGTAAGTATAATGATCCACCACATTATAATCATCTTGATTATAGGTAGCAGCAAGATGCTTCTCAGCCATTGCCATCCCAACGGCCATTGCAATTCCTTGGCCAAGTGGCCCTGTTGTTGCTTCTACACCTGGAGTATGACCATATTCAGGATGCCCTGGTGTTCTACTTCCCCATTGGCGGAAATTCTTAATGTCATCCATTTCAACACCATAACCTGATAGATGCAGTAAACTATATAGTAACATGGAGCCATGTCCTGCTGAAAGCACAAAACGATCACGGTTAAACCAAGCTGGATTTTTCGGATTATGATCCATAAATCTTGTCCATAGTGTATAGGCCATAGGAGCTGCACCCATTGGTAAGCCAGGATGTCCTGAATTTGCTTTTTCAATTGCATCGATGGATAATGTTCTAATGGTGTTTATTGCAATTTGATCTTCTGTCGTAAACATATCTCAACTTCCTTTCGCTCAATCTGTTTTATATTTTACCATATTTTGATAAACTTGCACCAAATTCCTTTTTGAGCACGCATTTTAATGGAGTTTTTTGTTTTTTCCTTCTTGAATTTTTTTGACCTTTTCAGGTGTTACATCTTGACCCTCTGTATCGAAAACACGTACATTTTCAATTGTTTGCCTCATAGATGAACGAAATTGCTGTAAATATTCAGAGCGAAGCTTTGTTTGTTCTTTCGCTTCTTCATTTGATAGCCCCGATGCTTTAGCTTTTTTGGCTAATTGATTAATTCTTTTAATTTTTTCCTTCGATAACATAAAGAAGCTCCTTTTTAAACTTTGCATAATTTATATTATCCTACTAAAAAAAAGCACAGATCACAAATGATCTGCCTTCATACAACTAAAGCTATTCTGTTTTTGTTTCTATGTCTGATTGCAACATATACTCCTGGTACCTTCTATGGACCGTAGCTTTAGAAATTTCGTATCCGAATCCCCTTAAGGTCGCAGCAATTTCTGCAAAAGTCAATTTATTCTTCCGCAATCTTACAATCTCTTCGATCGGGACGATTTTTCTTTCTCTTCCATCTATATTTCCACGGTTCTTCAGGTTTCTCTCAGGCCGATAACCTTTTTTAACCGCACGTTTCATGCCTCTTTTTATTTTTAAATTATGTAATGTTCGCTGGTATTCCTCTACAACACTCAATATATTAAGGACCATAGAGTCAGCCTCAGATAGTTGAAGCTCACCATTTTGTGCTACATTATAAACCTTCACATTTTCCTTCATTAAGCAATGAAGCAAGGCGATTTTGGCATTTCCCCTGCCTATTCTCGTTTCATCTTGGATTAAAATAGCCTCAATATCGTCATTTTTTATTCTTTCAAATACATCTAATATACCAGGTCTTTCCATATCATAGCCACTTGCTTGATCGCAAATAACCGATTGAACATCTAACCCCCAATTTTTTGCTGCCATCTCCAGCTCTTCTTGCTGACGATGGAGAGAGGTGACCTGTGCATCCTTTTCTGTACTTACTCTGCAATAGATAAGAGCATTCATTTATACACTTCCTTACTCTTCCTTTAATGCCATTTTCAGTTGCGAAGGCGAAGAATGAATATATTCACCTGGTATAACAAGTTGTTCCCCGCTTTTGATCACTTTTCCATAAAGTTGATTCTCCTTCTCAATAATTTTTACAAATTGAGCGGTCGAGATCCCGTATTCTTCCGCGTATTGTTTTGAGATCGACCAAAGAGAATCTCCTTCTTGAACGGTTACAGTTAAATGAGTTTGCTCACTACTTGTCTTACTACTTATTATATAAATTCCCATAAGAAATGTAATGAATATAAATACAATGATAAATGAATATCTTCTCCATAAAGTTATCATATTTATGACCCCACTTTTTTTAGAATGTTTGTTCCTATATGGATTCATTATATGAGAACAACCGTTTGTTGTCAATACTTTTTTCGAACTTACGTTTGTTGTATATATATTTTCGTGCTATAATTAAGATAGATATATTTACAGAGGGAGAGTGAGACATATGACAAAGTTATCCAAAAGACAACAAGACATTATTGATTTCATAAAAAATGAAGTGAAAAGCAAAGGATATCCTCCATCCGTACGGGAAATTGGACAGGCTGTTGGATTAGCATCGAGTTCAACGGTTCATGGGCATCTCGCTCGGCTTGAAAAGAAAGGTTTAATTAGACGTGATCCTACAAAACCTAGGGCGATTGAGATTTTACAGGTAGAAGAAGATAATATTCCTCGCCAAAGAACAATCAATGTTCCTATTGTCGGTAAGGTTACTGCTGGACTGCCTATTTCAGCCATTGAGAATATTGAAGAATATTTTCCTCTACCTGAACAATTGGTTCCCGATGACGAACAAATTTTCATGCTTGAAATTGTGGGTGAAAGCATGATCGAGACTGGTATCTTAGATGGCGATTATGTGATTGTTCGACAACAGCAAACAGCCAATAATAATGATATTGTTGTAGCCATGACAGAAGATAATGAAGCAACAGTGAAACGCTTTTTTAAGGAAAAAGATTATTTCCGTCTCCAGCCGGAAAACTCAAGTATGGAACCGATTATTTTAAAAGATGTTTCAATCTTAGGGAAAGTCATCGGCCTTTATCGGAATATTA
Source organism: Bacillus sp. J14TS2 (assembly GCF_018333015.1). Classification (NCBI taxonomy): domain Bacteria; kingdom Bacillati; phylum Bacillota; class Bacilli; order Caryophanales; family Bacillaceae; genus Bacillus; species Bacillus sp. J14TS2. Next base: position 333,650 of record NZ_BORE01000002.1, read on the forward strand.
TTCATTAATCTTCCAAGCCTTAACTGATATGAGTTAAGGCTTGTTTAGTTACTTTGGAAACTATTAAATTGTGTTTTATCGTCTAGCTCCAGCGCCTAGCCCCTCGAGGTCAAATAACCCTGAACCTATGAAGGGAAAAAGCCCCTTCCTAGGTTCAGGAACATTTGCTTGTCGGAGGCCAACAGGATGTTGGTCAGAAAGGCGTTGCGCCAGGACGGCGCGAATTTAGCCTTTCTTCTTACATCAAGGCGCTTGCGCTTTAGGTCTGGTTTAGGAAATTATAAAATTGTAGCTTGTGGATAACTGCTTACATTGCGGTTGGTGTCTAGCTCTAGGCGCCAACGGCTCGAGGTCAAATAACCTGAGCCAATGAAAGGCAAAGAACGCCTTTCTTTGTCTCAGAACATTTGCTTGTCGCCGATAGGCGGGCGCCTTGCGCTTTTCTTGTTATTTTGTTGTTTCAACTGCGTCATCCCAATAATACTCACTTATTACATCTGCTAGTGCATCAACTGTACGATTTAGCTCCTCTTCTGTGTTATCGATTCCCCCAATCTCCATTACAATCGACTTCTCTGCTAGGTCCTGATTATAAACCCCGTTACTTCCCATCGATTTTTGTTTCTTGAATGCTCCCCTTGAAACTGTTGGATACTTTTTCTCCAGCAATTGATGAAGATCATTGGCAAAAGCAAAGTTTTTCTCAAAATGATCATGCCCTGTGCCAATGACAAACATCACTTTGGCATAAGATTTGCCATTTATCTCAGTAGTTGTCGTATCTTTCCTAGCAGCATCACGGTGGATATCAAAGACAATGTCGATGCCCTTATTTTGATTTAATGTTTCCGCAGCGACTTCTCTCGATGCTACGTAAGATTGACCATAGTCCATATTTCGTTCATTTAACAAGGCCTGTATATCCTTTTGTTCTACTAAAGTATTAATCCCCTTATCCTTCAATTTCTCACTTAGTCGTTTCCCAAACAAAGTGATATTTTTTTCTTTATGGAATGTTTCATTTGCTTCTTTTGCATTTGGGAGCATAGGGAAAAATGATTCATACGTATGTGTATGGTAAATATATACTTTGTAATCCTCTGTCAAATCTTTTTCCGTTTTTTCTTTTTCTTCTTTATTCTCTTGTTCTTTTTGTTCTGGATTAGCATCCTCCTCATTTTCCCAGTAGTCGAAATCTTTCGGGGGAGGAGATTCAATCGGTAGATTTGTAAAATCTGTTCCTTTTCCAGCGATTAGAATTTGTGGAGTGACAGCTCGTAAACCAGGGATTTCCGTAATCAGAAATGTTTTCATATCTGTTAAATTTATATTTGTCATAAACTCTAATGCCACTTCCCCTAAGGAGCTTTCCTTCTGAGTGTCTAGGACAGATGTGAGTGAATGATTTTCAAGACTCATAAGGTATAAGAATGACTCTGTTCTTGAAAAATCCTCTCCTAAAAATGACAGAAAGTTTACTTTAATACTTGAAAAGGCGATAGCCGAAGTAAGACAAAATATTGCAATGATGATTAGGGTAGATTTTGCTACAAATCGGAACATTCACTTCAGTCCTTTATAAAATTTGTCTTTATTCATCTTTATGAAAAGAATTAGTAGTCTATGAGGAAAATTTACAAGAATAGATAGAATGAGGGAAAGAACGTGATAGCAGAAACGGTTGTAGAGTTTGAAAAAGTTGCATCGAGCGTAGAAGACATTCATTACAATCTTTCCTTTTGCTCTCATTTACGTCTGTATAAACGGAGGAGGAGAACCCAAAAAGGCGGGCTGCAAATTGCAGCCCGCCTCACGAACGTATGCACGATGAATCAACCAGTGTTGACTAAACCAGCAGCCACCCCATTAATGGTAAGCAACACTTCCGTCACTAAATCCTCTGATGGTTCATCGGTTTCTCTTAATTTTTGAATTAAATAGACTTGCAAGAAATTTAAAGGATCTACATATGGATTTCTTCTATGCACAGATTCTTTAATATTTGGAACATGGTCGAGAAGTTCTTCATTTTCAGAAATGAGCAATAAAGCTTTTTTCGTCCGCTGATATTCGTCAAAAATATTACTATAAATTCTCTCCGCTATATCAGGTGACTGAACCAATGTTAGATATTGCTTTGCTGTTGCCATATCTGCTTTCATAAGAGCCATTTGTAAATTATTAATCGTCGAACGGAAAAATGGCCATTTACGATACATTGTTTGTAATATTTCTAGATGTTGTGGTTTTTGGTTAATAAAGGTTTCGAGTCCGGTCCCTGCTGCATACCAAGCTGGCAGCATATGACGAGATTGAGTCCAAGCAAAAACCCAAGGAATCGCTCTGAGGTCCTCAAATTGCTGACTATTTTTTCTACTCATCGGTCGTGAACCTATATTGAGTGCACCAATTTCTTTCAGTGGTGTTGCTTGATTAAAGTAAGTAAGGAAATCTGGATCACCAAACACTAACGACTGATACTTCTTTAATGAATGTTTGGACATTTCTTCCATCGCCAATTCCCACTCCTTCTCACGGGTAGAATCGACTTGTGATTCACTTGAAGCTCGCACGCTTGCTTCAAGTAATGCTGATGCAGCTTGTTCTAAATTTCTATAGGCAATGTCAGAGATTAAATACCTTGAAGAGAGAACCTCTCCTTGTTCTGTAATCTTAACACCATCTCCTAATGTCTCCACTGGTTGTGAAAGAATACTGGTATTCAATGATCCACCACCGCGTCCTAATGAACCACCACGTCCATGGAAAAACTTAAGACGAATATCAAAATCCTTTGCCATATTATGGATCTCTTGCTGAGCTTTAAAGAGCTTCCAATTGGCCGTTAACGTTCCGCCATCCTTGCTTCCATCTGAGTAGCCTAGCATTATTTCCTGATGATTTTGATGTGCCTTTAACTGATTGTAATAGACATCCATTTCGAATAAAGTCTTCATAATTTTTGGACCCGCAATTAAATCATCGATGGTTTCCAATAATGGAGCAACATTGATGTCAGATTCCACTGTACCATCAGCATATAGACGATAAATCCCAGCCTCTTTTGCGAGTAATAATACTTCCAGTAAATCACTTGCAGATTGGGTCATAGAGATTAGATACACTTGAATAGAACGTTTACCAAACTCTTTATGAGCATTTCTAATTAAATGAAAAATCTTTAAAATGTCTCTTGTTTGTTTTGAATAATCCTCTTCGAATAATAGTAATGGACGAGGGTTATTTAGTGCCTCTTCCAGGATCTCTATTTTTTCCGCTTCGTTGAGTTCTGAATAATTCTTTGTGATATTAACAGCTTTAAGAATCTCGTTTACTGCAAATTCATGTTCTCCGCTATGATTACGAATATCTAAAGTGACTAAGTGAAATCCAAATAATTTTACTTGCCTAATCAGTGTACGTAATGATTTAAGGGTTTTACCCTGCGGTTGATGACTTTCTGCACTATCCAAAATTAACTGTAAATCTTCTATCAGTTCCTCTGAATCTTTATAACCTAAATCAGATTTTCCAACCTCATGAAGTCTTTTTAAAATGATGGCAAATTTCCGACGATACACTTCTGATGTAACCGGCCATTTTTCCTCTCCATTTAAATAAACAGGCTCTTCTTTATCAATCGATTGTAATAGATTCTCATTTACTTTGATTCGAGCAGTGGACTGACTGAATCTCTTCATAAGCGCATTAATGGCTTCGTCATATTTTTTAAGTACTAGGTTTCTTTGCATTTGCAATGTTTCCCAAGTGGTTTCTGGTGTAACATTTGGGTTGCCATCCCTGTCCCCGCCGATCCAAGAGCCGAAATGAAGAAAGTTAGGAACTTTCCAATCAAAATCGTCTATTTGATTCTTTAACTGTAATTCTAATTCTTCGTGTACAGCTGGAATGACATCAAATAATGTTTGATCAAAATAGTAAAGTCCGTTACGAACTTCATCCAAAACCCTTGGCTTTCGATGACGCAATTCGTCTGTTTGCCATAGAGTCGCCACTTCATTATAGAGATTTCCCAATAAGTTTTCTTTCTCTAATTCTTCAATAGCTGGACGGTTTAAATTCTGCAAAATCATAGAGATTCTCTTTTGTATCTCTAGTACAGTGCGCTTTGTTGCCTCCGTTGGATGAGCCGTAATGATCAGCTCAATGGATAGATCATGAATAACATTTTGCAAGGCTTCATTTGGCATCTTATAATCTTTTACTTTTGATACAGCTCTTTCAATTGAAAAAGGTTGAGCTTTCTGTTCCTCTACTTTATATTGCTTTCTTCTACGCATTCGGTGGTTTTGTTCAGCGATATTAATTAAGTGAAAATAAATCGAAAAGGCTCTTATCACATTTTGTCGCATAGGTGGTTGCAGTTGCTGAATTTTCTCTTTTAGTTGCTGATAAATATTGACATCATATTCTTGTCTTAGCTTTTTCGTCATTTCCCTAATAGCTTCTACTTCATCAAATAATTCAACACCACCATGGTGAACAAGAATTTCTCCTAAAATATTCCCTAGTTTTTTTACATCGCTTCTTAATAAAGCGTTTCGATCGATTGTCTCGTTCATAAAATCCTCCTTCTTCTAGCTTATAAAAAATCATCACCTAAATAATAAAATTATCTTACATATTTGCGTGATCAGATTAAGCTAAGTATATTATTCTGTTAACTAAATTTGAAAGATTGAATGGGCAAAGAAATTCATGCGAGATAAACAAAGACAGTTTACCTCCCAACGGGTATAAACTGTCCTTTATTGATAGAATATGTACCGCCTGAAAGTACATATAATTTTATCATAGTTAAAATTAACTGGCAAATTTTTTAGAATTTTGACGAATACACCAGACACATATTAATTTTATTTTCCCGGTGCAAACATCCATATACACTCCACTGATGACAGTCTTGCTTTATAAAACGAAAACTAGGTATTTGAACATACACATGATGGACACCTCTCATAATATATAGTGAAAAGGAGGCTATAATAATGAATAGGAACAAACCTTGTGGGTGTGAAGGAAAATGCGATTGCGGATATCCTGAGGTAAAGCCAACGCAGCAGTTACCAGCCCAAACAATGCCTGCACAATATAGCCCAACAAAACAATTCAATGAGTATCAGGGCCAAGATGTTTATATCCCTATGGTCCATCCATCACACACAACGCAACAACAGCATACAACGTATAAATATATGCATTCTTACCCCCACACACAATCTGTTGTTAATTCGGTATCTGAAGAACATTACTGCGTTTGTCCACCAAACCAACATTTCGGTTGTAAACCGACAAAATATTGGCGTTAATATCGCTTAGATAACTGTCCTCAAATAAATATCAAAAGACGAAGGGAGATAAGGAATGCTCCTCCTTCGTCTTTTCTTTGAAAAGCTATTAAGATCCAATATACATGTTATGAATATTTCAAGAGCAAGCTTTAAGTAGCTACCACCTTTATTCTTGTTCCAAAGCCTCCCATTCCTCTTGTAAAATTCCCATACGAATTGAATCATAATATCTACCATTAAAGTAGCGAACTTTTCGAATACGAGCTTCCATTTGCATCCCTAATTTTTCTCCTACCCGAATCATTCGTTCATTTCCAGACCAGGTAGTGAAGCCAACTCTTTTGAGTTGTAAAGTATTAAATATATGATTAATCCATAGTTTCAAGGTACGGGTTCCTAATCCTTTACTCCAATTTTCAGCCTCGTGTATAACAATACCTACTTCCAGCCATTTATTTTGATCATCTTCAAAATAATAGGAAACGATCCCACATACGACTTCATTAATGGTTATAACCCAAAAATCATCCTCGCTGATCCAATTTGCAGCCATTTTCTCAATAAATTGTTCATATGGCATTGATTTGTGTGGAAAGTATGGTGCATCCCACTTTTTCCACTCTGGAGCATCCTCTTTATAGATTAGCTCCCAAAGTTTTAATAAATCCTGTTCCTCAATTGGACGAATGGTTAATTCATTATCACGATACATAATATCCTCTTTTCAGTATTTAGTCGATTTTGTTTGATTGAAAAGAAGAATAAATCACCTACTTTTCAATCACCTTTTTAAATTGAAATTTTTTCACTTGAATCCCATCTTTCGTATGTATAGAATTATTATAATATCTATCTAAATTATACATCAAGATCAACATCTATTCCTCCTATAACTGTGCATAAAACTAAGCCAGATGAATAGTACAGTGAAAACATGTTAAATAGCAAGTTAATTTATCAGAATTTTGAATCGCTATAAAATACGAATTTTATTTTTTGATAAAGGGGACTTATGTATGGAAAGTTGTATATTCTGTAAAATCGGAAAAGATGAAGCGAAATCTTGGAAGGTTTGTGAAGATGAATACGCATATGCATTTCTTGATATTAATCCGGTCAGCGAATACCATACTTTAATCATTCCTAAGAAGCATTACGAGAACATTTTTGATTATCGGAAGAAGAATTATTAAGAGTCACTTCGGTCGTAAAGAAGGTTGTGTCGTTGTATAACGATAAGCTCGGAATAAAGAATGTTCAAATCATCAATAGTTCAGGTCCAGAGGCTCAGCAGGATGTATTTCATTTTCATTTTCACGTTGTTCCTAGAACATTAGGGGATAATCAAGATATTAAATGGACTACTCATAAAGAATGGCGAGAGAAATTTGATGATTTGTTGGCAAAAATATAGGTGGTTTTACTTTAAGTAATCATGCCGACAAAACAAAGCTATTATTTAGTAAGACAAATAAGACTAGATAAATATTGTTAAAATATTATAATTACATCTTGTTAAGCTAATAAGGTGTTTCTCTATTTAGAGCTGGCTGTGAAATAAATGGCAGCTTTTTTATTTCCAAAAAAATGGAACCTTTTCTAATTAAAACACATCTTACTTTTGAAAAAATAAAACCAACAAAATTAATAAGGAGATGAATTCTTGAAGAACAAGGAAGTTCTAGAAGAATGGATGGATAAGTACACGCTACGTCTCGTTAGACTTGCTTATGCGTACGTCAAAGATTGGCTAAAAGCAGAAGACCAAGTACAAGAAATGTTGGGTACTCGGATTATTTGGTGGAAAAGGGCTTATAATTCACCCTTTTCCAATTTTTTAATAAGTGTGGAAAAATCGACACCATAGTTGCCTGTTATGACGTGGTCTGTTACTTCATCCCAATTGAAAGTGTCGTATAACATAGCTTTGTTGAAAGCACTTGAATTAAATCGTGGCTTACGTTTCTTATGAAGGTTCTCATTAAACAGTATCTTGGCTCGTAACGCTTCAAATGAGTAGCCTTTACCCATTCGTTCAACTTGCCTAATAATGCTGTTTATGGACTCTGTATAAGCGTTAGTGAGTCTTTTGTCGGAAGTAATTGAAGATTTCATTCTGCCAATTGTCTACGGCTTTCACAAGATCCTTATAAGCGTCTTTAGAGTTACTGGACAAACAACGTTGTCTCCAATAACTATAACGATCTCTGACCTCGGCTGGGTTAGCTGTATCCCATATCCAGTAAAACTCTTCTTTGAGTTCATAGGCATCATTTAGGTCAGGAATGTTACCTAACCAAGTTTCCAAAAGGAATAAACCTCGTTCATTCAAGTCATGTTTACGTTTAAGAAGGATATATCTCTCACGCATTAGAGTACTCCTCTCTTTTACAGACATATTCGCTTTAAGTGATTTCCTGACGTTGTCTAAGGCTTGATTAGCCATACGGACTACATGAAACTTATCTACAACTACTTTAGCCTGTGGTAAGACCGTATTTACTGCATCTTCGTAAGGCTTCCACATATCCATTGTGACGTATTCAATGTAATGCCTATCACTAATCTCTGAAAGTCGGTGTATAACAGTTTCTTTCTTACGGTTAGGCTTAATATCAAAGATGGTTTTACGCTCAATATTAGTCAGTACGAGACGAGGTTTACGGATAATATGTATTTCATCTATTCCAAGCCATTTAGGAGTCTCAAATTGATATTCTCTTTCTTTTAATGCCACATAGTCTTTAAAGATGTTTCTAACGGTTTTTTCATCTATACCAACGCTTTCGGCTACTTCCACAAAGATCTTAGACATGGATTGTTCTTCAATAGACTCTAACAACCTTTTAGTCATACTACGCTTTTCATCAATGGATATAAGGCGTTCCCAAAATGTGGAACGTCACTCACGACATTTGTAACGTCTGCGGTTTACTTGTAAGCCTACTCCCTTTAAACGAATGGGCAAGTCCATGATTAGTTGTTTTCGTGAACTGTGTTTGTACAGTTTGTCAAAACCGCATTCAGGACAATGTTCAGGTGGTTTGATTGCTTCCACTTTAAACATCATGTCGGTTTCATTTTCTTGCGGTGGTTCTATCGTTTTAAGATCTGGTAGGAATAATAGGTCTGACAAATTGTTCATCCTTTACTACTGGTGTTAAGGTATCAAGTATTTTTCGCTCCGTATAAACGGGTCAATATAACTAAAATAAATATTGTTGCTGTAAAATTTCATTATATTGAGTGTGAGAATCAACTCCTCCATATCTCCACCACGTTTATTAGAAAACACGCTGTCCTCACTAGTAATCATGAATCCATTTTTCTAAAAACTCATTTTTTGAAAGCATTGCAGTCAACTGATTCTTGATAGTTGATTCATTGCTTCATATTCTTTGTTTGATAACTCTAAAAGAATATCAGAAGCCTGATTTAGGAATAGTAATTCATGAGTCTCTCCAGCCTTTTTGATAAGCTTAGATACCTCCTCCCACATAGGTGCGATTTCATTAAACAGATTATATCCATTTTGTAAAGGAGCATGATCAACTATACTCAAACATTCTTTTAAGAAATCTCTGTACATATTTCTAAATAGGGAGCCACCAGTTCCTCCTCGCTCCATTAGTGTGGCTGCTAATACTAAGTCATTCTCAATATTTTCACTTCTCTCAAACCACTTCTTAATCTCTACACTTGTTTTCTTAATACCTTTATAGCCCAAATTTTTGATAGGAGGATTCATATAATCTAAAGCGTTATTTTTGATTGCTTTTATAATCACATCCTTTAAATTTGGTATATCCTCTTTTTTCTTAATGGTATAAGATAGATTTTTTGAAGACATTGGACCTTTTGCGTTTCTTGCCAATGCAAAATTTCCAAGACTTGTTTTTACCATACCACCCTGTTGCTTTGTATCAACCAGGTAGGCAAAACTATCGTCATATCCATACATAGCCACATAATGACCTGCAAAATGTACCTTATTAGTGAAATAATCCAAGTAATAACTGTCAAGCTTTAATCCTACTATAATTCCTTTATCTATGTTTTGTTTAACATTTTCCCAAGCCTTATTTTTGGAAGAAGTCTCTTTTACCTTCATTTGAAGGTTTAAATTATTTACAATGTTACGGGTAAGAAGATCTGGTTTAACTCTTCCTCCAATAAACGGAAAGTCCACATTTTTCATATCCCAATATATATAACCTAATCCTTCACCAATGCCAAACAACATCGCTTCAGACATTTCAATCCCTAAACTTTTCAACAAACTTCCGGTAGCAGTAGTTTCACAATGTTGGCCAGTAAAAGGCGAGAAATTATTTATTAACATTTATCCATCTCCTTATCATCACTTTTTTCCAATAAATCTTTTATTAAGATGTCCATAAACTCCATTTCATTTTTAATGAATAAAAGAGGGTGCCTGAATAATGCTTGCACGTGAAAAGGTAGACTTATTCCACCTTGTGTATCAAATTTTTTATTAATGTTTTTTGCCACTTCAGAAAGGAAATCTTTTCTTTTTTGGAGTGCTGCCAAAACTTCCTCTGTAGTTAAGAAGGGCATACTCGCAAGAGCTAAATCGAATCTGTTATCTCTTTCTCGTGAAGATGATAGAAATTCCAAAGTATTCTTTTTTAGTAATTTTGCACCTGTATCTGTTACTTCAAATTTCCTTGGCGTTGGTCCTCTACCTTTTTTTGATGTATCTAAATAGGAATTTACAAGTTGCTTTTTACTTAATTTTTTTAAACCAACATAAATAGATGTAGACCCAATATCTCCCCACTCCCTATAACCTCGCTCTATTACTAACTGATTAATTTCATAACCAGAAACCTTCTTCTGTTCAAAGATAATCTGTAAAAGCATAAATTCAACGTTAGTGATTTCCATAAAATATCCTTTCTTATATTATACTATACTGCAATATTACACTTGTGTAATATTGCAGTCAATGAAAATGTCAATCCCTTAGCGCAAGCTTATATTTAAAGGAATTTATTTAGCTAAAACTCTTAACTTAGATATTCCAAACACACAAAACACCATTCCGAAAAGGAATGGTGTTCCCGAATTTCTTTTCGATTACAAAGGGTTTTCTTTATTCAACAATATGGCCAATCGTATTGTTAAACACCGCTCTTTCACTATTCTGCCTCGTTCGTAACACAAAATCTATATTAAATTATTCTATACAATAATTCTAATACCCCGATACAGTGTTTAAATTTTTTCACAAAGTATCACTCGTATTTGATTGATACTATTGATTGAGACAACATTCCACCAGATAATCCGATTTAAGCACCCATTGTTTTAAACTATTAGAAAAGTAATTCCACCATAAAATCCGAAGGCCCGAAATGTTTATTAAAGCATTTAATTCAATGGACCAATTAAAAAATAAAGAAGAGCCGTTTCCCTGGCTTGCAAGAATTCTGATTAATGAATGTAAAAGTTCGTTTAGGAAATCATGGCGAGAGATCATAACTGTTTTTTTACCTGAAAAGAAGCAAGAAAGCAGTGAAGAATCATATCTCCGAAGTGTTCGATAAGAAGCAGTACATAGGGCTGTCAACAACCTACCTAAACATTATAGTTTACCTATTACTCTCTTCTATTTTGAAGAGCTTTCTATTCAGGAAATATCACAAATTCTAGATCTTAATATTGGCACAGTAAAATCTAGACTTGCCCGTGGCCGTGAATTATTAAGCAGGCAAAGAGGAAGGTGGATGTTCTCAGTAGCCTCCTGAAAAAAAGAAAATTAAGAGGAGTTAGTTTCCTATTGCTAAATTTCGAAGGTGAAACTAGTTGATTGGAATGGAAGGCGGCGACTCCTGGGGGATTAGCGTGACAGGTGAGACCCCACAGTGAGCGGAGTGCAGTGGCCCCATAAAATTGGACACTCATTTCCTATACGGTTAATGTAAAGTTCTCTCGATAAGCCACTGGACTTTTTCGATTTAACTTTGATTTAATTCGTAAATGGTTGTAGTAATACATGTATTGTTTCAATTCTATTTTGAAATGCTCTATGCTGTCGAACTCCTGTAGATACAGGAATTCATATTTAAGTATTCCAAAAAAGTTTTCTATAACGGCATTGTCATAACAGTTCCCTTTACGGGACATACTCTGTCTTATCTTATTTCCCTTCAGCTTTCTTCGATATTGAGGCATACGGTAATGCCAGCCCTGATCAGAGTGGATCAAGAGCTTGTCACCTTTCTTAGTGGATTTCAATGCTTGATCCAACATCGTTTCCACTAAATCAAACGTGGGTCTGGCTTGAAGGGGATAGGTAATGATTTCGCCGTTAAAAAGGTCTAATACCGGGGAGAGATATAGTTTCTCCCCCAATAATTTAAATTCCGTTACGTCTGTCACCCATTTTTGATTGGGCTTTTCAGCCTTAAAGTTACGTTTCAAAATATTGCGGGCTGCTTTTCCGTATGCCCCTTTGTAAGATTTATATTTTTTGATTCGGACTATACATTGGAGCCTTAAATCTCTCATGAGACGCAGGACTTTCTTTCTGTTTATTTCGTATCCTTTTTCCTTGAGGACATCCGTAATACGGCGATAGCCATAGCGGCCCTTGTGTCGGTGATAGATGAACGTGATCCTTCTTTTCCACTTACGGTCGGGATCTGGCTGTTTCCAGCTGTTCACAATATGGTAATAGGTGCTTCTTACCAGGTTGGCTACCTTTATCATCTTGATCACCGGAAATGCGTGCCTTAGTTCGAATATTACTTTCGCTTTGACTTTGTTGGTGATTTCTCTTTCTGAACTAAGGCTCTTAACTTTTTTAAATAGGCGTTCTCCATGCGAAGGTACTCAAGTTCCTTTTCCAACTCTTCTCTTGATTGGCTGGAAAGATCTGCGGAAGTATGTTTCTTTTGATTACGAGATGTCATAATAGATGGCCCCTTTTCTTTTGATTCAAGGGCATCTACTCCGCCTGTTTCCCACTTTTTCCTCCACCTACGGACCATACTGGGATCCGGGATATGGAAAAGGGCTGATGCCTCTCGAATGGAATAATTCGTTTCGTTCATGAATTGAATTACCCTTAGTTTAAAGGCTGCCGGATAATTTGTATAGGGAAAATCAAACGCTTGGTCTCCATGATGCCGAAATAACAATACCCAATAACGGATTGCCGATTCGTCAATGCCGGATTGCTTTGCCAGGTCACGATAACTAATGATTTCATTTTCATACCGTTGGGCTACTAGTAGCTTAAACTCATTACTATACTTGGACATTTTCAAGACCTCCTAATGTTGGATGGAGTGTCCAACATTAGGGGAGCAGCCCAGGAGTGAACGAGGAGGCTCAGCGCACGCCCCCCGGAAAGCGTCCGCCTGCAACGGAAATCAACGGTGTATAGTCTCTCACATTGTATTTACAGGCTTTATTACAATTTATATTGAACAGAATGGTTTTACAAAAGGAATTATGAAATTGATTGATTCAATTAGTAATCGAGGAGTTAAAAATCTCACAAAGAAACCGTCAAAGCCAGCTGGCCTTAACGGTTTACTTCTAGCTCCAGCCCAACGACTAGCAAACTTTCAGCTGCTGTTTGCGTAAGTCAACGTCCTGTCTAGCTACAGACGACAGGGGCTTGAACCCTGAACTATAAAGGGGAAAAGCCCCTTCCTAGGTTCAGGAACATTTGCTTGCCGCCGATAGGCGGGCGCCTTGCGTTTTTCTTTTTAATATTGCTTCAAATACTGTTCTCTCTCCCATGGATGGACTTGAGTTCGGAACATATCCCATTCGATCTCTTTTGCTTCGATGAAATTTTCATAAATGTGACTGCCTAAGCCAGCTTTTATGATTTCATTCTGTTTTAGTTGATCCAAGGCCTCTGATAAATTAGCTGGTAAATCAACGACCCCTTCTTCTCTTCTTTCTTTTTTATTCATGACATAAATGTTTTTATCTACAGCATGAGGTGGTGTTAATTTGGCCTCAATGCCACTTAAACCAGCTTTAAGAAGAACAGCCATGGCTAGATATGGATTCGCACTTGGGTCTACGCTTCTTACCTCAATTCGCGTGCTAAGACCACGAGAGGAAGGGATGCGAACAAGCGGACTCCTATTTTGCGCTGACCAAGCAATATAGCAAGGTGCTTCAAACCCAGGGACTAAGCGTTTATAAGAATTGATCGTTGGATTCGTAATCGCCGTAAAGCCTGGTGCATGTTTAATAATTCCTGCCAAGAAATGATAGGCTGTTTCACTCATTTCTAGTTCCCCATTTTTATTATAAAAAACATTTTCCCCATCATTAAATAATGATAAATTAAAATGCATTCCCGATCCTGCAACCCCATAAAGTGGCTTTGGCATGAAAGTCGCGTGAAGTCCATGCTTTCTTGCCATTGTTTTGACAACCAGTTTAAAAGTTTGAATTTGGTCACAAGCAGTGACAGCATCAGCATACTTAAAATCAATTTCATGCTGCCCAGGTGCTTCTTCATGATGAGAGGCCTCAATTTCAAACCCTAATTCTTCTAATTCTAACACGATGTCGCGGCGACAATTCTCACCAAGATCAGTAGGTGCTAAATCAAAATAACCGCCATGGTCATTTAATTCTAGTGTTGGCTCCCCATTGTCATCTAATTTAAATAGGAAAAATTCAGGCTCAGGTCCTAAATTGAAATTAGTAAATCCATACTGTTCCATTTCTTTTAATACTCTTTTTAAATTACTTCGTGGATCCCCGGCAAAAGGCTCCAGATTGGAATTGTACACATCACAAATTAATCGAGCAACTTTGCCTTTACTTGCAGACCATGGGAATACAACCCAAGTATCTAAGTCGGGATATAAATACATATCTGACTCCTCAATTCTGACAAACCCTTCAATCGAGGAACCGTCGAACATCATTTTATTATCCAACGCCTTCTCCAATTGAGTAATTGGAATTTCAACATTTTTTACCGTGCCGAGAATATCCGTAAATTGCAACCTTACAAATGTAACATTTTGTTCTTTTGCTAACCGCGCAATGTCTTCTTTGGTATATCTACATCTACCCATATTAATCTAAATATCCTCCCGTAATTTCAAAGTTGCATATTCCTATTCTCTTATTTACTTATATGCACCTAAGATTTTATAAAATTTCCCCTAAAAAATAAAGGATAAATTTATCTACCTATTTATATTCACTTATCTTATATCGATTAAACCTTTTTCTAGTAAACAATTTAACGCTTTTGTTACAGCTATTTTTACATGGGCATATGTTAATCCCCCTTGAATATACGCTGTGTAAGGGGGCCTAATAGGGCCATCAGCAGATAGCTCGATACTTGCCCCTTGAATAAAGGTCCCAGCAGCCATGATCACTTCATGCTCATAACCAGGCATTGAACTTGGGTAAGGTGTTACAAAGGAATCGACAGGAGAGGCCGCCTGGATTTCTTGACAAAATGCGATCATCATTTCTTTATGATTAAATTGGACAGATTGGATTAAATCTGTTCGCTCGGCATTCCATTTCGGTGATGTTTGTAGGCCAACTTTTTCCAGTAGAGCTGATGTAAAAACAGCTCCCTTTAACGCTTGACCTGTAATATGAGGAGCCAAAAAGAAACCCTGATACATTTCAAGTAAACTATAGAGAGAAGCCCCTGCTTCTAGTCCAATGCCCGGTGAGGTCATTCGATAAGCACACATCTCAACAAATTGTGTCTTTCCCACTATATAACCGCCCGTTTTTACAATGCCGCCTCCGGGATTCTTGATTAAGGAACCTGCCATTAAATCTGCCCCAATATGACAAGGCTCTAATTCTTCAACAAATTCACCATAACAATTATCCACAAATACAATCAAGTCTGATTTTATTTCTTTTACAAACTCAATCATCGCCTTCATTTCCGATATGGTAAATGAAGGTCGATCACCATATCCTTTAGAACGCTGAATGCCAATCATCTTTGTATTTGGTTTAATCGCGTTTTGTATCGCCTCATAATCAGCAGAACCATCTTCACATAAATCTACACAATTATAGCTAATATTATATTCTTTTAACGAGCCATTGTCATGCCCTCTTAAACCAACTACCTCTTCCAGGGTATCATACGGCTTTCCAGTTATATATAATAATTCATCACCTGGTCTGAGCATCGCAAATAGCGAAATAGAAATAGCATGTGTTCCAGAAATAATCTGCGGACGAACCAATCCCGCTTCTCCGCCAAACACATCAGCATACACAGCTTCTAACACTTCTCGCCCCATATCACCATACCCGTATCCAGTAGAAGGAGTAAAATGTATTTCGCTGACCCGATGTTTCTGAAAGCTTTCCAACACTCGTTGTTGGTTTACCTCAATCACCTGATCAATTTTTCTATGGATTGGTAAAATTTGTTCTTCAATATTTTCAATCATCTGCTTCAGTACTACATTCATTCTCTTTCTAACTCCCTTTAATCTCCGTATAATTCCAACGCCGCCTTAACGGGATGATCTTCCAGCACATATCCTTTACATTTATAGGATTGTTCCTCTTCTAAAAACTTAAATTCTCGTAATATGGTGTCGTTTTTCAAAACGGACAAAAGTCTTCCTTCATTTGATGGAACGATGACTTGATAATAATCCATATTTTCGGTGGCCATTTTTTCAATGATTTGTTTTAATTTTTGACGGTCGCTATCATTCAAAGCACTCATAATTAAATGCTCACCTGTTTGAGGGACAAACTCTTGGGTAATTTGATCCGATTTATTATAAACGGTTAATTGGGGCAAATGATCCATTTCTAACTCTTTTAATAAATGTTGGACAGTATGCTCATGATTTTCATAATCAGGGTTTGAACTGTCTACTACATGAAGTAAAAGATCAGCATCTCGCACTTCCTCCAAGGTTGAACGAAACGCAGCAATTAACGTTGTGGGAAGATCTTGGATAAATCCCACTGTGTCCGTAAGGATTGCGCTATATCCACTAGGCAGGACCAATTTTCTTGTTAAGGGATCAAGGGTTGCAAATAATTGATTTTCTTCAAATGCCTGTGCAGTGGATAATCTATTGAATAACGTGGATTTTCCAGCATTTGTATAGCCAACAAGGGCAATTTGAAAGGCTCGATTACGTCGTCTTCTCTCACGATAACGTTCACGATGATGAACGACAACTTGTAATTGCTTTTTTATCTCATCAATTCTACGACGAATATGCCGTCTGTCTGACTCTAGCTTTGTTTCACCTGGTCCTCTTGTTCCAATCCCGCCACCTAAGCGTGAGAGAAGAACACCCTGTCCAGCTAATCTTGGTAAAAGATATTGAAGTTGGGCAAGCTCAACTTGTAATTTCCCTTCTTTCGATCGGGCTCGTTGTGCAAAGATATCCAATATTAATTGGGGACGATCTAGCACTTTTGCCATAAGTTTTTCTTGGAGATTTCGTTGCTGACTTGGAGAAAGCTCATCATTAAAAATAATTAAATCTGGTTCAAGTTCTTCCTCTAAATGCTGCAGTTCTTCCAATTTTCCCTTTCCAATATAAGTAGAAGGATGGATTTTTTCCTGTTTCTGAGTCAATGAAGCAATGGTATTCCCCCGCGCAGTCGAAACTAGTGACTCAAGCTCAGACATGGAGTAGTGAAAATGTAAATTGGAATCAATCGTCTGGCTTCCAACGATAATAACCTTCTCTTTATCGGGTATCTGCAAATGTTTCCCTCTTTTCCTCATATGCCATATTTTTATCATAACAAAAAGCGATTTTAAAGACGAATTTAGCGTTTTCCAAATAACGTCTTATTAGTGTATGTATACTTGTACATAACAAATTTCTAAACTGTCTTATAGCCAAGTGCTGGCCATAAGGACAGTATTTTCAACCCTATTTAGAGAAATTAAAATCTTCGCTCATCAAGGTTGCTAATCTATTTTTATCTAAATGTGATTCACTTAAAAGTCGCATCGCTTGTGAGCGAATTGCTTTTTCGATTTGGTTGCGAACATAACGCCCATTTGAAAAATGCTCCCCCTTTATGCCTTTCACATAAAGCAAGTGGTCCTTCAATTTTGCCTCTGCTTCTTTGCTTAAAATATATTCCTTCTCTCCCACCATCCGACGCCCGATATCCATTAATTCATTAGCCGTATAGTCTGGAAAATGAAAAACGAGCGGAAAGCGAGAATGGAGGCCAGGATTCAAACTAAGAAAATAATCCATTTCTTGGGAGTATCCCGCTAAAATAAGAATAAATTCATTTTGCTTATCTTCCATATGCTTCACTAATGTATCAATCGCTTCTTTTCCGAAATCTTTTTCTCCGCCACGTCCTAATGAATAAGCTTCATCAATAAATAAAACTCCTCCTGTTGCTTTCTTGATTAAATCACGTGTTTTTTGAGCAGTATGACCAATATATTCTCCCACTAAATCGGCTCTTTCAGCTTCAATCAGATGTCCCTTAGGCAAAATATCCATTTTTTGAAATAGCTTTCCGATCAATCGGGCAACAGTTGTTTTCCCTGTACCTGGATTACCTTTAAACATCATGTGCAAAACTTGCTGCCCGGGTTTTAATCCTGCTTCTTCTCGTCTTTTATTTATATAGATCCAGGCATATACTTCTTTCATCATTTTTTTTATTTGTGTCATTCCAACAAGGGTATTCATTTCTTTTTCAATCTCTTTCAGGATCGCATGTTCTTGTGATAAAGGTTTTGGTGATATGCTCTTTTGCAAATCAGGTTTCTTTTCTCTATTATTCACATTCAGCATAATACTGATCTGTCCATTATTTTTCATTCTAATCGGTTCACTCATCCTCATCACCTCACATTAAAAACAGTATACGCCCAAAGCTGCAATTTTGTGCCCAGTTCAGTCAAGAAAAGCGCAAGGCGCCCGCCTATCGGCGACAAGCAAATGTTCTGAGACAAAGAAAGGCGTTCTTTGCCTTTCATTGGCTCAGGTTATTTGACCTCGAGCCGATGGCGCCTGGAGCTAGACACCAACCACAAGGTAAGCAGTTATCCACAAGCCAAGAATTTTATAGTTTCCTTAACAAGAACAAAAGCGCAAGCGCCTTGATGTAAGAACATCGGCTAAGTTCGTGACGTCCCGGCGGCAGACTCAAACAGAGATGTCCTAGCACCTTCGTCTGCACTAGTTATCCTGCAAGGGTAAGGACATCCTGTGAGCTTCTCGGGGCTAAGAGCTGGGGCTATATCCAGCATTAGCTAAAATTTATAAGTTTTTATCTTTTTAAAAAGGATTATTTCAGTATATTCAACCTTAATCGCAGCCATTACTGTGGAAAACGGGAAATGCTAAAATACGTACGAATGAATTCTTATGTGTGTGAGATATTCAGTACACTTGACCTACTAAGTGAGAACTTTACTGGTCGATAATGCAGGATAAAAAGAAAGCCGTTTATAACAGAATCCTTATTTTATAAGGAACCTATTGCAAACAGCTTTCTTTAAACAGTTTATTCTTCTAATTTAATTTGAATATTACGTTGGGGTGAAAAAGTTGAGATAGCATGTTTAAACACCAATTGTTGCTTTCCTTCTGATTCAAATAGTACTGTAAAATTATCAAATCCCTTAACATTTCCGCGAAGTTGAAATCCATTTAGTAGAAATAAAGTAACTGGGATTGCTTCCTTTCGAAGTTGATTCAAAAATTGATCTTGAATATTGACTGATGATTTCATTAAATGGCCTCCTAATTTATCTCTATATTTAATTATTCGATTTTAATTCAAGCTTTCCTGCTATAAAATCGATAATTTCGGCTATTTTTTTCCAGTCTTCCCTTTGATCTGTTAAATCAAACCATTCTGCCTCCATTTTATTTCTAAACCATGTTAATTGACGCTTAGCGTAATGACGGGAATTCTTTTTAAGTAAAGTAAGAGCTTCTTCATAAGAAGTTCTTTTTTCAAGATAATCAGCGATTTCTTTATAGCCGATTGCCTTCATGGATTGGTGTTCACGATGAAGGCCATTGTTCATCAGATCGCTTACCTCTTGAACAAGTCCTTCCTCCATCATTATATCAACTCTGTGATCAATTCGTTGATATAATGTTTCTCTATCCATTGTTAATCCAATTACTACATCTTGATATAAAGGAATATTTTGTTGCTTTTTTTGGAATTCAGTCATTGTTTTTCCTGTACAATGAAAGATTTCCAACGCTCTTATGACGCGGCGATGATTATTTGGATGGATTTTGTCTGCAGCATCAGGGTCAACAGCTTCTAACTGATTATATAAATTCATTGCTTCTCCTGACTGAACTTTTTCCTCCATCCTCTCCCTAAAGGATGGATCAGCAGGTGCATCGGAAAATTGATAGTCATATAAGACGGATTGAATATATAGTCCCGTTCCTCCAACAAGAATAGGTAAATGCCCTCTACTCTGTACCTCTTTAATTTTTTCTCTGACAACTTTTTGATATTCTGCTACCGAAAATGTCTCTCGTGGATCTTTAAAACTTAAAAGATGATGAGGCACTCCTTGCATTTCGCTAGGTTTAATTTTTGCTGTTCCAATATCCATCCCTTTATAAATTTGCATTGAATCGCCACTAATAATTTCCCCATTAAATCTTTTAGCAATTTGTAGACTTAATTCTGTTTTCCCTACAGCGGTTGGTCCAATGACGGAAACAACCTTTTCCTTCTGTCTGCTTGACAATTTCATTCACTGCTTTCTCAAAACATCATTTTTTAAATAATACCATATCTTGCTAACGGGCTTATAGTATTATGGTCATTTCTGTTTTTAAGTTTACATAATAATATTATGATACACTATAAAATAAAACCATCTGGAGGTATAGTCCAGATGGTTTTATTTAAAACGAAATTATAATGCCAATCGCAGTCGCTATTACAAGCACTGTTAAGCCGATATAAATCCATGTTAATGATTTTATATTTGTTTTTAATGACTTTGTCTCATATTCATGAGATCTAGCAATCTCTTCTTTGAGTGAATCGCCTTCTACTTCGTATTGTTTTTGCTTGGTACTTACTTCTTTGCCAACTAATAAAGTACCAACGAGAGCAATTATGAATACAACAATAACAGCAATAATCAGGAATGTATACACTTTTATCATTACTCCTATCTGTTAACCTGAATGTTATTTCTATTGTATCGTACTCTATATTTTTAATCCGTGTAACATTTGACAATTATCTTACAGTGCGTGTTCAAGAAGGAGGATAAAAAGACCAAGTCGGCTAAAGGCGCTGACGTCCTGTCAGCAACACCGACACTAGTACATCCTGTACGTCGAAAGTTCGAGGCGACATAGTTTCGAGCAGTGGACTTGTACAGGATGTACTGACTTCCGTGTTGCCCACAGGACGTGGGCGGTTTTAACGGAAGATCCTTATCACATCACCTGATACATGAGCAGCGGAAAAACAAGCCAACGAGCTTCCACACGAAGTGGGACTTCGACGTTCGACACAGGACATGTCGGTACTTAGTCGAAGATCTTGTATCTCGCAGTGTCATTTTTACCGGACTTTTTGAACATCCTCTTACATAATTCTTTTAAACATTTTTTCTATTTCGTACGTTGAAAAATGAACGATAATCGGCCTGCCATGTGGGCATGTGAAAGGATCTTCGGTGTGACGCAATTCCTGAAGTAAAGCTTGAATTTCATCTTGTCTTAAAAAACGATTTGCTTTTATTGATCCTTTACAACTCATCATAATCGCTGCTTCCTCTAATAAGGTCTTAATATTCATCTTTTTCATCGCAAGAAGTTGCTCAATGAGATCCTCAATCGTTTCTTTTTCATAGCCCTTCGGAAACCAGTTCGGGTGCGAGCGAACAATAAAACTATTCGTCCCAAAATCTTCTAAAAAAATCCCGACTGTTTCTAGTTCATTCTTATATTCTTCTATTTTAATATATTCATCTGTCGAAAATTCCAATGTTAAAGGAACGAGCATTTCTTGGAGTTCATTAGTCACTTCTCCCACCTTTTCACGGAAATACTCATATTTTATACGCTCTTGGGCTGCGTGTTGATCGATCATATAAAAACCTCGATCATTTTGCGCTAAAATATAGGTACCATGCAATTGGCCAATCGCATATAAAGGTGGGATTCGATCAGATGCTACCTCTCTTTTCTTTTCAATATTCGGATCCATTATTGTAACAGCTTCTTTAGCGACAAAGCCTGTCGGCTGTTCTTCAATCTCCGGCTTATATTCGTTTGCTGTTTCATCTGGCACTAATGTATCCGTATGTGGGATAGGCGGCTCGCTTATCGAATGCTCCTCACTCTTTGAAAATAGTGGTTTAGCTGGTTTATTTTCTTCAAGATACAGATAAGTTTGCTCCGATTTCTGTTCACTTCTTTTTGCTATATTTCCTTCTGGAATTAACTCTTGTTGTTGGAATGCTTGCTTGATCGTGGTTGAAATTAACTGTTCAAGCTCAGCTTCTTTACTAAGGCGAACAGTCATTTTAGCCGGGTGAACATTGACATCTACTAATATCGGATCCATCTCTATAGATAATAAAACAATAGGATGACGATTGATTGGTAATAAAGTATGGTATCCATTCATAATCGCATTCACTAACGAATAATTCTTGATAAACCGGCCATTGACCATCGTTGAAATATAATTTCGAGAGGCCCGCGTGATTTCTGGTAATGCTATCCAACCACTCAGTGTAAAATCAAGCGATTGTGCTGTAATTGGAATCATTTTTCTGGCGATATTCATTCCATAAATAGCCGCTAACACTTGCCGAATATCACCATTTCCATTTGTTCTTAATAACTCTCTATCATTATGGCGAAGTCGGAAGGAAATTTCCGGATGAGCAAGGGCTAAGCGATTGACAATATCAGAAATATGACCAATTTCCGTATGAATGGACTTCATATATTTTAAACGAGCAGGTGTGTTAAAAAACAATCCAGAAACCGTTAGCTCTGTCCCAACACGAGCGGATGACTTTTCTTGACGAAGTAATTTCCCCGCCTCTAAACAGACTTTTGTACCAGGTTTTCCGGCTTTAGCCGAGGTTAGTTCAACCATGGAAACTGAAGCGATACTTGGGAGAGCCTCTCCCCTAAATCCTAATGTGCGAATTCGAAACAGATCATTTTCATCTTTAATCTTACTTGTGGCATGTCGTTTAAATGCTCTTAGGACATCTTCTTCATCAATGCCTTCACCATTATCTAAAACCCGAATTTTCCCCAGGCCTGCTTCTTCCACATCAATTTCAATGATCGTACTACGGGCATCAATCGCATTTTCTATCAATTCTTTTACAACAGAGGCAGGACGTTCTACTACCTCTCCTGCAGCAATTTTATTCGAAAGGTAATCATCTAATTCAATAATTTCAGACACCATGATTCCCACCTTTCATTCTTTATAATTAAGTGTATGTTCAAAAAGGCGATAAAAAGGCACAAGTCGGATGTCAATCGCAAACGTCCGACACTACTACATCCTGTAGGTCAGAAAGTTTAAGTCGGACTTTCGCATATTGTGCTGACTTCGACATAGGACGTATCGGAAGTTAGTCAAATATCCTCAGTGTCATTTTTATCGGAGGCCTGCAAGACGCAGGTCACAAAGGCGTTGCGACAGAATGTCGCGAATTTAGCCTTTGATCCTTATTTTTGAACTTCCTATTTAACTTGTTTTTTAAGCTCATAGAGTAAATTCATCGCTTGCATCGGGTTTAATTCTAAAATATCGATGTTGCGGATTTTCTCTAACACTTTGTGATCTGAAGTACGAGTTTGATTTGGTTTTGGTGGTTCAAACAATGTGAGCTGTTCTTGAACTTTGTCATTTTCTTCATCCATTGATACGGCTGTTTCAAGCCGGGAATCTCTAGCTGATTTTTCCAATTCAGCTAATACTTCATTCGCTCGTTTAATAAGGCTTGCCGGAAGTTCCGCTAATTCTGCAACATGAATACCATAGCTTTTATCCGCTGCCCCTTTCTTTACTTTATGAAGAAAAACAAGTTTTCCTTGTTGCTCAATGGCACTAACATGTACATTACTTAATTTGGCTAACGCTTCTTCCAAGACCGTTAATTCATGATAATGGGTTGAAAAAAGTGTTTTAGCTCCGATGTTTTCATGGATATATTCAATAATTGCTTGTGCCAAAGCCATTCCATCATAGGTAGACGTTCCACGTCCTATTTCATCGAACAGGATTAAACTATCATTTGTCGCATGCATGAGAGCATTTTTCGCTTCAAGCATCTCAACCATAAACGTACTTTGTCCTGAGATTAAGTCATCCGCCGCTCCAATCCGCGTAAATATCTGATCAAAGATTGGTAACTCAACGGATTTAGCTGGAACAAAACAACCAATTTGAGCCATTAGAGCAATCAAGGCAACTTGTCGCATATATGTACTCTTACCCGACATATTCGGCCCTGTGATTAAAAACATCTCATTCTGCTCATTCATATAACAATCATTTGGTACATAATGATTGGAATCCATCACCTTCTCAACAACTGGATGTCGTCCTTCTTCTATAGCAATGTTTCGATTTGAGTTGAAAAGGGGACGTGTATAATGGCGCTTTTCACTGAGTGTTGCAAAACATTGAAAAACATCTAACATACTAACGATTTTGGCTGTTTGTTGAATCCTTTTTATATAAGATTGTACCGTTTCCCTTATGTTTAGAAATAATTCGTATTCTAAATCGACACTTTTTTCCTCTGCTTGGAGAATAAGTGCTTCTTTTTCTTTTAATTCAGGCGTTATATATCTCTCTGAATTGGCTAATGTTTGTTTCCGTTCATAGCGTGAATCTTCAAGGAGATGGGTATTCGCTCGTGTCACTTCAATATAATAACCGAATACTCGATTAAACCCTACTTTTAAAGATTTTATTCCTGTTTTTTCTCTTTCTTCTTTTTCTAACTGAGCAAGCCATTGTTTTCCATTTCGGCTGGCATCTCGATACTTGTCCAGTTCTTGATGGAAACCGTCTTTAATAAGTCCTCCCTCTTTAATTGTTAACGGGGGTTGATCAATAATCGCATTTTCTAACAAGGTGACTAAATCTTCACATGGATCTAACTGATTTGCTAAATCCTCCGCCCACTCTTGCTCTAACTGTTCCGTTAACTGTTTGATAGCTGGGATTTGCATTAAAGACTTTTTCAATTGAATAAAATCGCGGGCATTTGCATTTCCAAAGGCAACGCGACCAGATAGACGCTCTAAATCATACACGCCGGTTAATTTATCTCGCAGGTCTTCTCTTTCAAAATAATGTTCCAATAGTGTTTCAACCATATCAAGCCGTTGTTTAATCTTCATTTCGTTAATAAGAGGACGATCCATCCATTGTCGCAATAGACGACCGCCCATAGCTGTGACCGTTTCATCTAATAGCCATAATAATGTGCCTTTATTATTATTTCCACGGATTGACTCTGAGATTTCGAGATTCCGTTTTGAAAAATAATCAATTTTCATATATTGATTTAATTCATATTCAGTAAATGCCTGTAAATGGTGGAGACTTCTTTTTTGTGATCTTTTTAGATAGTGTAATAGTCGGTGCGCAACCATTTTTAATGGTTGATGATGAAGCTGATTCACTAATTCATGAAATTCTTCAGTCTCTGTTCCTTGATCTTCAAAAGAAATAACCACATGACAGCGTGTCTGTATGAAGGAAATCTCTTCTTGATCAAAATTCGGATCAACTACGATTTCTTTCGCCCCAATTGAAGCTATTTCATGCGATAATCGTTCTAAGGAATCCTCCAATAATAAGGCTTTGCATTCTCCTGTTGACAAATCTGTATAGGCAAGCGCATATTTTCCAGACTGATCACAATGAATCGACGCAATGTAGTTATTTTCCTTATCATTTAACCCTTTCTCATCCATAACAGTACCAGGGGTAATTAATTGAATCACTTCACGTCGTACAACACCTTTTGCTTGCTTCGGATCTTCTGTTTGCTCACAAATGGCTACTTTATAGCCTTTATCAATTAATTGTTCTATATAACCTGTAGCAGCATGATATGGAACCCCACACATCGGTATTTTTTCTTCTGCTCCGCCATCTCTACTTGTTAATGTGATTTCTAAAACCTGAGACGCTTTTAACGCATCTTCAAAAAACATTTCATAAAAATCTCCTAAACGAAAAAACAAAAAGGCATCTTGATATTCAGCCTTTATTTTTAAATACTGTTGTATCATCGGAGTATATTGAGCCATTATGTACCGATTTCCTTTCTTCTTAAAACTATGTACAAACAAGTATAACATACCAAGGTTTATTCAATCACTAATGGAAATTTTCAATTCATCAAAGAATATTTACCCAAAAAAGAAAAACCGGAAAATTTTTCCCGGTTTACTCTTTTCCTTCATCAGCTGTGAGAAAATCCGTGTTGATGTCTTCCAGTTCACTATCAGATAATTCTTCATGCAAATCATAGTCATCATCATCTGAGCATTTGTCATAATGAACTTCAACACAAACTTTCGTTTCACCAATGACATCGACTTGAAATTCCCGTTCGGTTGTGACGAGAATTTTATTGCCTTTTTTAGAAATAACCGCTTCGACGCAATTAGGCTGTTGTAAAACATTTGCTAAAACTTGTCGGTCATCCATGCAATCAGGATCTTTGTAATGCAACTTGAGTATATCTCTGTATTCTACCCTTTCAGTTGCAACAGATGTCTTTGTATTATCATGATGGGAATACCAAACATTCATATCAAAAGAGCCGCTTACTTCGACTTCTTTTTTGCCGACTTTCCGTGCTTCATATTTATGATTGATAATCCAACAGCCTAAAATGCTCGAAGGATGATGCGGTGGGCTAATCGTATAATTGGCTTTCGTAAATTTACGCCCTTTCGCAACTACTGCTTTTGTTATAATTTCTCTGTAATCTGCCATTCGAGCGAACCTCCTCATTCATTTTCCCTTCATCATATGCATTTACCTAGATGATTGTGCTCATTTCCTAGAACCAAAACTTTTTGTGCCTGTGATATTGTATGTTGGGAAGGAAGAATGTTGAGGAAAACGCGGAGAAATCTCCAAAAAGTAAAAGAGGCAAGGACATAAGTATTTCCACCAAAGAAAACCGAACTACTAGGGTGCATATATCCCCGCTGCAGAAAATGCATTGTTCGTCTTTGGTTTTTAACACTTAATTATGTTCCTGCCTCTTTTAGACCGTTCTATTTTACAGATTAACAGCTTGATGGACTATTCTTTATTTTAGATCCAGTTTCCCCTGTCAGTAAATCACCCTCAGTGGAAAGTAGAATTTCATCTGTCACTTTATTCGATATTGCGGATGATACCATCTGCAATAAATCATTTACATCTGTTTGCGATTGCTTAAATTCTTGAACAATCGGAATTTCATCTAATTCGGCTTCTAATTTCTCCAATTTCTCTTCCACTAAATGAAGGGCTTTTTCTTTACCATAATGTTGAAAGTTAACAGCCTGTTTTTGGAGACTTTTGATCCCAGCTATCATTTCACGGACTTTTTGATTCTCATTTATTTGTGCTTCCGCTCGCTTAAAGAAATCAACCTCTTCTGTGTTTGCAATCATTGTTGCTAATTCATGTGCTCGAATTAAAATATCATCTTTTGTATATTTTTCCACTTAAATCACCTCAATCGATTCCTTTACATCAACCATTTCTCCGTTTAAGGACCATGTTTTAGCATCAGTAATTTTCACTTGAACCAGATTTCCAATTGCTGATTTTGGTCCTTTAAAATTCACTAACTTACTTTTCCTTGTGTAACCAGAAAGAATCTCTGGGTTATTTTTACTTTCCCCTTCAACTAATACTTCAACAATTTGTCCTTTATGAGCTTCCATTGCTTTTCTTGAAAAGTCATTTACTAAAGCATTTAAGCGTTGAAGTCGCTCTTTCTTTACTTCCATTGAAACATTGTCTTTCATTTTTGCTGCTGGAGTACCTTCTCTTGCTGAATAGATAAATGTGTAGGCTGTTTCAAAGCCGACTTCACGATAAAGTGACATGGTTTCTTCGAATTGCTCATCCGTTTCATTTGGAAACCCGACAATAATATCAGTTGAGAGAGAAACATCTGGTATGGCTTGCTTGATCTTTCTAACAAGCTCTAAAAATTGCTCTCTTGTGTACTTACGTCCCATAATTTTTAGCATTGCACTTGAGCCTGATTGAACAGGTAAATGAATATGCTCAACAAGATTTCCCTGATTAGCTAGCACTTCAATTAAATGATCATCAAAATCACGAGGATGACTTGTTGTGAAACGAACACGGGGGATATCGACTTTTCTCAAATCGTCCATTAAATCACCAAAGCGATAATCGATATCTTCAAAATCCTTCCCGTACGCATTTACGTTTTGGCCAAGCACAGTAATTTCCTGATACCCATGTGCCGCTAGTTGACGTACTTCTTGGATAATATCCTCTGGTCTCCTACTTCTCTCTTTACCCCTTGTATAAGGAACGATACAGTAGGTGCAGAATTTATCACAGCCATACATGATATTTACCCAAGCTTTTATTTTACCTGCCCTAACTTTAGGAAGATTTTCAATAACATCTCCTTCTTTAGACCAAACTTCAACAACCATTTCCTTCGACATATATGCCTCATTTAAAATTTCAGGAAGACGGTGGATGTTATGCGTTCCAAAGATCATATCCACAAAGGGATGTTTTTCTAATATTCGATTGACGACAGATTCTTGCTGGGCCATACAACCACATACACCTAATAGAAGATCTGGTTTCTCCATTTTTAAATGTTTTAAATGTCCTAATTCACCAAACACTTTGTTTTCAGCATTTTCTCTGATTGCACAAGTATTCATTAAAATCACATCAGCATCTTCTACGGTCTCAGTTACTTGATAACCGAGATTCATAAAGATTCCTGCCATGACTTCTGTATCATGTTCATTCATTTGACAACCATAAGTTCGGATATAAAATTTACGACCATTTCCCATTCCTTTAAAACGTTCATCTATATCAAAATCATCATGATACTTTATTTCTTCTTTTCCTCTTCTGCGAGCATCTTTTAAAGATGGTGGCATATAGACTGTTTGAAAATACTTGCTATAATCTTTTTCTTCACTACTTTTTGGACTTTGAACTTGCTGACTTTCTAAACGCTGTTTCTCGTTCATGAAAATCCCCTTTCTAACTTTATGTAAAAAATACTCATAAAACTTACATTTATTCTAATAGCGTGTTCAAAAAGGATCAAAGAGTTCGAGGCGACGTAGTTTCGATTGCGGACTTGTACAGGATGTACTGACTTCCGTGTTATCCACAAGACGTGGATGGTTTTAACGGAAGAGCTTTTTCTGGCACAAAAACAAGCCAACGAACTTCCACAGGACGTATCGTTACTTAGTAGGAGATCCATCATCCTGAAGTATAATTTTTATCGGACTTTTTGAACATCCCCTACTAGTATATAGTCTTTTATTTTCGAATACAACATTAGCCTATTTCAAATCAATTTTGAAAATAAAAAAGATCCGCAGGCTAGATCGCAAACGAATCTTTTTATTCCATACAAACATCCGTAAATCTTCACTACAGCCCATAAATTTGAATAGGAATAGCGAACACTAACGAGTCCCACTGCCCAGCAATGGGGATGAAAACCTCCCACTGCTGGCAGTCTCACTTTATCTGTAAAAAATGAATGTTGTATTATCTCGGTTCTACTATTAACTTAATCGCTGTTCTTTCTTCTCCGTCAATCAGGATATCCGTAAATGCGGGTATACAAATTAAATCGACACCTCCAGGGGCGACAAAACCTCTTGCAATTGCTACTGCCTTCACTGCCTGATTTATTGCCCCGGCTCCAATCGCTTGGATTTCCGCTCCTCCTCTTTCCCTGAGAACGCCAGCTAGCGCACCCGCTACGGAATTAGGACTGGATTTAGCTGAAACTTTTAATATTTCCATTTCTTGTTCCTCCTTGTCATTTCCCCATACAATTGTACAAATCAAAGGTCGCAGTAACCCTTTATCACTGTTACTATATTCAGGGAATTTACGAACTATTCCAGATTGTCCAAAAGAGAGAACAAGAGAATGAAGAAAATTATTCATCTAAAAATGGATGGTCGTCATTAATAAGAATAGGACGGAGCTTTAAAGCTTTTCCAGTCTCTTGATTGAGACTAACTACACAAGCGCTTAACTGAGTTCGTCCATTCTTAGGCACTTCAAACCTTACCGGTAAAGCAGTACGAAATTTTTGTAAAACTGCCGCTTTTTCCATCCCAAGGATACCATCATAGGGTCCTGTCATGCCCACATCTGTTAAATAGGCTGTTCCATTAGGCAAAATGCGTTGGTCAGCGGTTTGCACATGGGTATGGGTACCAATTACAGCTGTCACCTTTCCATCGAGAAACCAGCCCATTGCTTGTTTTTCACTGGTTGTCTCAGCATGGAAATCAACAAAGATGATATTTGTGCGTTTTTTAGCGATATTAATTAATTCTTCCGCTTTGTCAAATGGACAATCGAGCGGAGTCATAAATGTTCTTCCTTGAAGATTGATAATGGCTACTTCAATTGAATTAATTTTAACAAACACCAGTCCTTTTCCAGGTGTCTTATCTGGGAAATTTGCTGGTCTCACTAAATATTTTGCGCTGTCAATAAACTCAAATATATTCTTATTGTCCCAGGCATGATTCCCTAAAGTAACAGCATTTGCTCCTGCCTCAAGAAACTGTTTATAAATTTGCTCTGTAATCCCTCGTCCACCTGCGGCATTTTCGCCATTAATAATGGTTACATGGGGACGATATTTCCTTTTCAACTTTGATAAATAGTCTTGAATCATCGCTCTTCCAAGTGAGCCAACGACATCACCAATAAATAGAATTTCCATACAAATCCCTTTCTTCTTTAAACATGTATAACATGTTCCAGTTTATCACAGTATAAATTATACGCATAAGAAAAGCGGAGTGATCACACCCCGCTTTGTTTCATTTCGCATATTCGACTGCTCGTGTTTCTCGAATGACAGTTACTTTAATATGCCCTGGATAATCGAGATCATGTTCAATTCGCTTCCGGATATCACGTGCTAGTTTATGTGACTCTAGATCATTGATTTGTTCGGGTTTCACAATAATGCGAACTTCTCTTCCGGCTTGTATGGCATATGACTTTTCAACACCATCATAAGACTCGGAAATTTCTTCTAACTTCTCCAAACGACGAATATAATTTTCGAGAGTCTCACTTCTAGCCCCAGGTCTAGCGGCTGATAAAGCATCTGCTGCTGCGACTAATACGGAAATTGTCGAAGTTGGTTCTGTATCCCCATGATGGGATGCAATACTATTGATCACAACTGGATGTTCTTTATACTTTGTAGCCAACTCAACACCAATTTCCACATGGCTACCTTCCACCTCATGGTCAATTGCTTTTCCAATGTCATGCAATAATCCTGCCCGACGAGCAAGGGTTACGTCTTCTCCTAATTCTGCTGCAAGCAATCCTGATAGAAAAGCAACCTCTATTGAATGCTTAAGAACATTTTGTCCATAACTAGTGCGGTATTTCAAACGTCCAAGTATTTTGATTAGATCAGGATGCAAACCGTGAACACTGACCTCAAATGTTGTCTGTTCACCGATTTCACGAATATGCTCATCTACTTCACGTCTAGCCTTGTCCACCATTTCTTCAATTCGCGCTGGGTGAATTCGTCCATCCTGAACTAGTTTTTCAAGTGCTATTCGCGCAATTTCTCGTCTAATCGGGTCAAACCCTGATAAAATTACGGCTTCAGGTGTATCATCGATAATTAAATCAATACCGGTCAATGTCTCAAGAGTCCTGATATTTCGGCCTTCTCTACCAATAATTCGCCCTTTCATTTCATCATTTGGTAGATTAACAACAGAAACAGTTGTTTCAGCCACATGTTCAGCTGAACAACGTTGAATGGCAAGTGAAAGAATATTTTTAGCTTTTTTATCAGCCTCTTCTTTTGCTTGCATTTCGCTCTCCTTGATCATAACAGCCGTCTCATGAGCCAATTCTTTTTCTACATCTGACAAAATAATGTTTTTGGCTTCTTCACGAGTTAAGCCTGAAATCCGTTCTATTTCAGCCTCTTGTTTACGGACCAATTCATCCACTTTGCTTTCCATCTCTTCAATATGTTGTTGTCTTTCATTAAGAGACTCCTCTTTCCTTTCAAGCGTATTTTCCCGCTTATCAAGAGTTTCGTCTTTTCGGTCGAGGTTCTCCTCCTTTTGCAATAATCGTTTTTCTTGTTTTTGCAATTCGGTTCTTCTATCTCGAAGTTCAAGTTCCGCTTCGGTACGAAGACGGTGATTTTCATCCTTCGCTTCTAACAAGGCTTCCTTCTTTAATGCTTCCGCATCTCGCTTAGCATCTACTAAAATCTGCTCAGCAGAACTTTTAGCACCTGTTATTTTAGCCTCTGTAATCAATTTAAAAATGAAATAGCCAACAACTAAACCGACGATAAGGGCAAGCAAAATGGAGATGATGATAATAGGTGTATCCATACTTTCACCTCCTCTTGCTATTAAATTAAAATAATTTTTTTCATGTCGGCTGGTACATTGCTACATAGGTTTCAATATACTGAGCCAAGCTCAAATTCATGCATGCGAAAAAAATGTAAAATATACATGTTAATTTTATAGTTGTGACGTTTTAATGTCAAGTAATGTTCAGCTCTATATAGAAGAAAAAAACAAAGTCACTCATGTTATGGACTTTGTTTTCTCCCTTTTAAACTTATTCTTCTAAAAGACTAAACTCGTTCTGTTCTTCTTCCTCTACTTCTGGAGGGGGTGTTTTTTCCTCATCCAATTGATGATGGTCACGAACTTTATGCATGATTTCAGTTCTCAATTCTGCATTTTCTTTCAGGAATTGTTTGGCATTTTCGCGACCTTGCCCAAGTCTCTCATCATTATAAGAATACCAAGATCCACTTTTTTGGACGATATCGAGCTCTGAACCCATATCGATAATTTCACCTTCACGAGAAATCCCTTCTCCATACATGATATCTACTTCGGCGGTCCGGAATGGAGGAGCAACTTTATTTTTCACAACTTTTACTTTCGTTCTATTTCCGACAATGTCTTGTCCTTGCTTTAGTTGTTCTGCACGGCGAACTTCCAGACGAACGGATGAATAGAATTTAAGTGCTCTACCACCTGGAGTTGTTTCTGGCATAATCTATAGATTTACCATTTCTATAGTGTGGACTATCTCTTCATCTCTATGTTAGAGAGCCTTGCACTTCCGACAGTAGCCTATCCTCTGACGTACCCTACTCAGTTAACCAATCGGTCCTTTTCGGTAGTCTCTACACCTTCCTTACTAAGTTGGTAAGGCTTGGCACGGTATTACCCAATAATGGGGGGCTTCACCGTTAGCAGTTTTAGCAACTACACCCCTAGGCAATAGGGTTCACAAGGTTTTTTTCATGCTATCACTAACATGGGAAACCCAGAGTAAACTGCTTTATTCTATTTATTACTTTTTTCGGCTGTAGTAATTCTTTTTCTTCAATGACCAAATAATTAATAGAGTGTGCTTCAAAATAGGTTTTTTTGCGTTTATCTCTTTCGATAATTTTTCGCTTGGAATGTGACCATTCTCCATGAACGTCTATACAATATTTTCTCCCAAGGTAAAAATCTACCGACCATCTTCCAAAACGCTTTTGTTTTAAAAATGCTAGATCAAGGATAAGAAGAATTTCTTCAACTTGTTTTTCAATCAGGGTATCATAGTTTTTCCTTCTTGAATTTACTCCAAGTTCTTTTCTTCTTTTTGCAACACAAGCTTCTGACACTTTATACTTATAAGCTATCTCCACATGAGAAAGATAAGGGTTTTTTAATTCTTCTTCCACTTCTTTCGTCTTGGGTAAATAAATCTTCCAATGTCTTTCTCTTGGAATACCAAGTAATTTGATAATTTCCCCAACCCGTCTTTCATCAAGATTTATAGCCCCACCAATCTCTTTGAGCTTTTTCTCCGAGTGTCTCTTAATATAGTCTACTTGCCACGAATCTACATTTTTAAAAAGTCTATTTCCTATTTTTACAGCCACGGAACTTTTCTCTCCCATCAATTTTCAATGGTCATTTGTTTCACAACAGCTTTGAAAGTCTAGGCAGTTTGAAGTTGATTTCCGAACATGACTCCTACTTTTTCACGGATTTGGTTAATAAAAATAGCAATTGTATTTGATTTATTAATCGCACCTGATAATTTTCTAAGTGCCTGAGACATTAATCGGGCTTGAAGACCTACGTGAGCATCTCCCATTTCTCCTTCAATCTCAGCCTTTGGAACTAATGCAGCTACCGAATCAATGACGATCACTTCAATAGCTCCACTTCTAACGAGAGCCTCTGCAATTTCTAAGCCCTGTTCACCTGTATCAGGTTGTGAGAGAAGTAATTCATCAATATTTACACCCAATTTTTCGGCATACACAGGGTCAAGGGCATGCTCAGCATCTATAAATGCCGCTTGACCACCGTTTGCTTGTACTTCAGCAATCGCATGGAGCGCAACGGTCGTTTTACCGGAACTCTCAGGACCATAAATTTCTATTACCCGTCCTCTTGGATATCCTCCAACTCCTAGCGCAATATCAAGAGCAAGAGAGCCACTCGATATAGTAGAAATTTTTCGGTTTGTTTGTTCTCCTAGTTTCATAACCGAACCTTTTCCAAATTGTTTCTCGATCTGTTTTAATGCCAAGTCTAATGCTTTTTGGCGATCACTCATAAAATATCCTCCCTATATTTATATTCTCTTAAATAAATTTGCTATATTATTTAAAGCTAACTCTAGTATAAAGCTTTTCATCTGATTTGCCAAGTAAAAAACGAACATTTATTCGTCAATTTTAAAGAAAAGAAGAGCCTGAAAAAGTATTTTTCAATAGGGGAAAACCCCCTTTTTCTCCTATTTTCTAGCGCAAAACAATATTTTTACAAATATAAAAAGCGCCCACGCGCTTTTTATTTTTTATGATGGTCTTGGTCCAGCGCCTAGCCCCTCGAGGTCAACAGGATGTTGTCAGAAAGGCGTTGCGACGTACAGGAAGTACTAGTGTAGACGAAGTGAGTCTGCCGTCAGGACGGCGCGAATTTAGCCTTTCTTCTTACATCAAGGCGCTTCCGCATTTCTTATAAAGACTCTTCCAATTCCTTTAACAGATAATAACAGCCATATCTAACTGTCCTTTTTTGATTTCCAATTCTTGAACCAGAGAGATTTAATAGATAGGTTTTAGTGGGACGATCATCAAAAGAAATCCCTATCCATACTGTACCTGCTGGATGCCCTTCTAAAGAATCAGGCCCTGCTACTCCTGTAAAGCTTATTCCAATATTAGTACCTAAGATGGTACGAATATTTTCCGCTAATTCAATCGCACATTGTTCACTTACGACCCCATGCTTTTCAATCGTTTCAGCTTTTACTTGGCATAGCTTTATTTTAGACTGGTTAGAGTAACAAACTACTCCTCCAATTAACATTGTGCTTACACCTGTCACACCGGTCATTTCAGATTGAAACATGCCACCTGTTAAACTTTCTGCTGCTGCAATCGTTAAATCTTTTTTATCTAAAATGGTAAGTAATTCTTTCATGATCGTCGTTTGATCATATCCATAAAAGAATTGTCCCACTCTAGCATTAATTTTCTTTTCCATCTGCTCAATCATTTGCAGCGCTTTTTCCTCGGATTGACCACGTGCAGTTATACGAATTGTGACTTCATTATCGCCCGCAAGCGGAGCAATGGTTGGATTGGTCTGCGCATCAATAAGATCTTCAATCTCGGTCTCTAATTGTGATTCGCCAATGCCAAAATAACGCAATACTCTTGATTCAATTCGTTCACGTGATTCTAATTGATCTATAATAGCGGGTGCCCCATATTTTCTGAGCATTGGTTGCATTTCATGCGGTGGGCCAGGTAATAACATATAAAGATGTTGAGCTTTTTTCACAAACATTCCTGGAGCCATTCCATGTTCGTTAGGCAGTACAGCAGCTCCCTCAAGGACGAGCGCTTGCTTTTTATTGTTCTCAGACATTTCTCTACCTGTTTTTTTAAAGTAAGAAAGGATATTTTCCATCGCCATAGGATCTGCAACAAGCTGCTTTCCAGTATGATTGGCAATTACTTCTTTCGTTAAATCGTCTTTAGTTGGTCCTAATCCACCTGTAAAAATAATAAGATCGGCTCTTTCTTCAGCTATCGAAATGGCGTTTTCTAATCTTTTCGGATTATCTCCAACGACAGTATGATAGTAGACATGAACTCCCAGCTCTGCTAGTTCACGTGAGATAAACTGTGCATTCGAATTCACAATTTGCCCTAATAAAAGTTCTGTTCCTACTCCAATAATCTCAGCATTCATTCAGCAAAATCCTTCCTACATCATAATCATTATTTTGATTGTAAAAGAGCTGTTCTATTTTTGTGAAAATATTCATATCCAGACCATATTGTAAAGAACATCGAAATCCATAAAGCGATTAAAGCAAAAGGAAATCCGATTGCTTCAAAAAAGATATTATTAAGAAGTAAAGCTGAAATAGCAATAATTTGCGTCCACATTTTTATTTTTCCCAGCATTTTCGCTGCAACGACCTCACCTGAACCAGCTAATACAAGTCGCAGCCCTGTAACCGCAAATTCCCGACTAATAATAATAATGACGATCCAAGAAGGAGCAAGTTGCATCTCAGCCAAAATAATAAGTGCTGCAGACACCAGCAGTTTATCGGCAAGCGGATCTAAAAACTTACCCAAGGTTGTCACCAAATCGTATTTTCGGGCAAAATAACCATCCACCCAATCTGTTACGGCTGCAATAATAAAAATCAATGCACCGATCAGATGGGCCATTTCAATTTCTGTCCCAGGAAGCTGTACAACCCCCCAAGGAAATGGGACAAGCATAAAAACCATAAAAATTGGAATCAGAAAGATTCTAGAAATCGTAATTTTATTTGGTAAATTCATGAACAAAGTTCCTCCCAATCAAAAGCTTAATTCATATTAAGCTCGGTAAAAATAACCGCCGACAAGCGGCGGGAAAAGTTATGATTCTTTATTGAATTTTATAACAATATTTTGGACGGTCGCA
Source organism: Bacillus sp. J14TS2 (assembly GCF_018333015.1). Lineage (NCBI taxonomy): Bacteria > Bacillati > Bacillota > Bacilli > Caryophanales > Bacillaceae > Bacillus > Bacillus sp. J14TS2. The sequence continues at coordinate 370,263 of NZ_BORE01000002.1, forward strand.
TCGCTTTCCAATTCTAGTTTCTCATCATTTATATAAATTTCAGTCTCCGCTGCTCTTCCCGTCCGGATGTATGCCTCCGACTCATCTGAGAAATCATATGTTTCGCTTTCCCCATTGGCTATTTTTTTAGATGCAAACTGTTTTTCGCCATTATTCGTCACTTCAATCCACGCTTCTCCAGAATCCGTTGCTTTCACCATCACTTCATACTTATCAGCATTGGTAACCTCATAAGTTGTTGTGCTTCCAGACACTCCTTCCATCGTGATTTTTTGTTCTTCCTCTTCTTCACTTTCCTCTGATTGCTTATCCGTATCCTCTGAATCATCTTGCTCATCCGAACCTGACTGATCTCCCTCATCATCATCTTCACTGGAATCGGGTGGAGAGACATCATCTGATTCGGTAATATTAACCCCTGCATTTTGATTATCTACTGGATCTTTATCATTAGAAATAAGAAAATTAGTTACCAAATACCAAATTAAAACCACAATGGCGATAAAGAAAATGGCCATTAGAATTTTAGGAAAAAACTCCATAATCTTTGACGTTTTACGTGAGACTGAATCCCTCGATTGTACGCGTGTTAAGTTTTCAGGTACATTATCATCATAAGCGACTGGGATCTCATTTTTATATTCATCAAACAGCACCTCAGGCTCAAGATCAACCGCCTCAGCATATTGCTTAATAAATGCTCGGGTATAAAACTTCCCAGGCATCACTTTAAAATTCCCTTCTTCAATCGCAGACAAATACCGTTTCTGTATTCTTGTAATAGCTTGCAGTTCATCCAATGTGAGACTTTTTTCTTCTCGCGCCATTCGCAGTCTGTTACCTAAATCTGACAATGCCAACACCTGCCTATCCTAGAAATCAAATCCAAACTCAGGTTCACTAAAAAGACTGTTTTTCGCTACTACTTCGTATGTAATTTTTTCTTCATGTGTATTTCTAAGCTCAATAATATAATCAAAATCTTCAATCGAATACTCAGAATGCTGTACAAAAATATCAGGATGTTCGATTACTTTAACAGCAGGGAGGCACATAATTTCTCGGACAAGCTGCAAATGTCTTTCATCTGCCCGCTTTCTAGAAACAATCCCATCGATAATAAAGATATTATCGGCATCGTATTCATCCTTGATTAATTCTTTACGTATCGTCTGTTTTAATAAAGTAGATGAAACAAAAAGCCACTTTTTATTTGCACAAACACTCGAGGCTACCACTGATTCTGTTTTTCCTACCCGTGGCATTCCTCTAATCCCAATTAGTTTATGTCCATCTTGTTTAAATAATTCAGCCATAAAATCAACAAGGAGACCCAATTCATCCCGAACAAAGCGAAAAGTCTTTTTATCATCCATATCTCTTTGAATATAACGACCATGCCTAACAGCTAGACGATCACGAAGCTTTGGTTCTCTCATCTTCGTCACTTTAATTGTATCAACTGTATCTAAAATTGATTCTAATCGTTTTATTTGCACTTCATTACTAGCACGTATTAAAAGGCCGCGTCTTCCACTATCTACCCCATTAATGCTAACGATATTAATCGAGAGCATCCCTAATAAAGAAGAGATATCTCCTAATAGACCAGGTCGATCAATTGCAATTTCATATTCAAAGTACCATTCTTTCCGATCCACTTCGACCCACTCCTCAGTCAAACTAAGTTCGTAAAGATATCTAGTATATATAATAGCGGATTATCATGTAATTTGAAAGAGAAACATATTGTGAATTAAATGAAAAAAGACTGCGCCTAGAGAGATTTCATTTCCTTTTTTCGGAAAATAAACCTCTTTAGAACGCAGTCAATTTGTTGTTCACCTTTTATTTAGAGCTGTTATTTTCTACAAGCTTTACCATTACACTAGCAATAGCATCCTGTTCTTCCTCTGAAGCCACAGACCAAAGATCAGATAAAACTCTTTGTTGTTCATTTTTTGGGTCGACATGATTGGCTAAATAATCTCCGACATGATGGGCCATTTTATCAATAACTTTCCCGGTCATACCTTGTTCTTGTGCACCATCAAGCTGATCACCCAAAAAGTTTTTCCATTGATCCCAATTATTAAGAACTGACATAGCATATCCTCCTTTAATTGAACAGCTTCACATTTATTATGTACAAGTGAAAATCACATTATTCTATGGAGATCACGTATACCATCCGCCATTTACTGCTAAAACCTGTCCAGTTATATAGGAGGCTCTTTCCGATAATAAGAAAGAAACGGCGCCAGAAATATCCTTAGGTTCAGCTATATATCCAAGCGGAATAGCGGATTCAAGTTCTTCTAATTCTTGTGCATCAAATTGTGCTAACATATTGGTTTTGACCGCTCCGGGAGCTACACAATTAATACGCAGACTAGAACTCGCTGTTTCTTTGCTTAACGATTTAACGAACGCGATTTGTGCCCCTTTAACGGTCGAGTATAGAACTTCACAAGCTGCTCCTGTTTGTCCCCATATGGAACTAATAAGTACAATTCGAGCAGATTGCCGCTGCCTTAAACTTGGTAATAAAGATTGAACCAGCATCATTGGACTTTTTATATGAAGCTGTAACATTTTGTCCATTTCCATTTCAGCTAAATCAGAAAAAAGACCGTACGGAGCACTGCCAGAGGAGTAAATCAAAGCATCAATCTGAAAAATATGGTCAATAAGATGGTTCGTTCCTTCTCTTGTTGATAAATCGGCACAAATTGGAATACATTCTATTCCATATGGGCTTAACTGATGAATTAATTGAAATAGAATTTCTTTATTTTTATGATAATGTAAATAAAGATTCCAACCTTCACTAGCAAGTTCCTCTGCTATCGCTGAACCAATCCCGCCACTCGCACCAGTGATTAAAGCATATTTCTTCATTCTACTTCCCCTCACATTTTTTAAATAAAAATGCCCGGCACCAATTCGTCCGGGCAAAAACAAAAGCGCAAGGCGCCCGCCTATCGGCGACAAGCAAATGTTCTGAGCCAATGAAAGGTGTTCTTTGCCTTTCATTGGCTCAGGTTATTTCGTGGAACACCGGCCAAGACCGCCACGTCCTGTAGCAACGCCGATGGCTCCTGGAGCTGGATGTAAAAATCCACACTTATTGTTTTGGCACAACCTGGCAAACCGTCATCCGGTTTTCCTCAATCAAATCCTTCGCGGCTGTTAAAACATCTTGAATCGTCAATGTCTCAAGTACGGGCACAACGTCGAATAAATTCATTTCATTAAAAATAAATCTTGTGAATTGATTCGCAATGTACTCTTGTGAATTTAATGAGCGAAGAAATCGGCCAATTCGTTTTTTCTTCGTTCTTTCTAACGCTTCTTCAGTAATATATTTCCCTGTTTTTGCCTCTAATAAAATGCTATTTATCTTATTTGCGAGCTCTTCAGGTTTTTTTGTATTTCCTCCAATCACCGCAAAACCATAGCTCTGTTCTTGTGAATATTCATATTGAAAAGTATCATCAATTAATTCGCTTGTATATAATTCTTCATACAAATCAGAGCTTTTGCTAAACAATATATCCATAAAAAGGGATAAGGATAATTCATTCCTTAACATTTCTTCACCAGATTGACCAATTTTTGTTGCTTTTACTCCGACAAAGCATTTAGGTGTCTGTACATTCATTTCTAGTACTTGCATTTTTTGCGCGACCGTTTCTGGTTCTTCTTCAAAAATCCGCTCAATTTCTGGTGCTGCTTGGTATTGCTTTGCCGCTTGATCGTCGCGGATGAATGTCATGATGTCTGTTGGATCAAGTGGTCCCGTAATGAATAACATCATATTACTCGGATGATAAAAAGTCTCATAACAGTTATAGAGCAACTCAGCCGTGATCGGCGCAATCGATTCAATCGTGCCAGCAATATCTATTTTCACAGGATGATGATGGTACATATTCTCAATTGTTCCGAAATACGCCCTCCAATCAGGATTATCATCATACATCATAATTTCTTGGCCAATAATCCCTTTTTCCTTTTCGACCGTCTTTTCAGTGAAATATGGTTTTTGTACCATATCTAATAATGTCTTTAAATTAAGTTTGACATGATCTGTACTAGAAAATAAGTAGGCAGTTCGATCAAAGGATGTAAAGGCATTGGCTGATGCCCCTTGTTTACTAAATGTTTGAAAAGTGTCTCCGTCCTCCTTCTCAAACATCTTATGCTCGAGAAAATGAGCGATCCCATCGGGAACACGTTTAAATTCACTTTGATTCAGCGGTTTGAAATGATCATCAATGGAACCATATTTTGTCGTGAATGTCACATAGGTTTTATTAAATCCAGGCTTAGGCAGTATATAAACATCCAAGCCATTCTCCAATTTTTCATGGTACAATGTCTCATTTATTTGAGTAAATTCAACTTTATTCATTTTTTTACTCACCTTCCGTTCCAGCCAAAAAGTAAATGGTATCCATTTCAATCTTCTTGGCAATTTCAATGATTTCTTCTTTCGAAACAGCTTGGATTCTTTCAAGCCAATTTGCTAACGTAATCTTTTCATCTCCAACATAATTATTATAAAGAACTTCTATAAAACCTTTAGCTGAATCAAGTGTTTCTAAAAGTTCATTTCTAATAACCGCCTTTGTTTGATCAATTTCATTTTCTGTAAATTCTCCTAATCGCATCAAGTCCAGCTGCTCCTTAATGATGGAAACGGCTTTATCATAATTTTGGTTTTCAATTCCGGACATGATCATTAATAAACCTTTATGACTTTCAATTCGACTTGCAGCATAATAAGCAAGGCTTTCTTTTTCTCGCACATTAATAAATAGCTTAGAGTGAGCAAATCCACCAAAAATACCATTAAACATCTGTAAAGCATAGTATTCTTGATCTCCAAGCAGAATGTTTGTGCGGCAGCCTATATTTAATTTACCTTGATTTAAGTCCTGATGTTCTTTAACAACTGTTAGTTCATCGACTTCCTTTGTAGCCGGTCTATTTTTTTGTTTCATAACCCGATCAGAAAGGGACAAAACTGAAAATAGATTCTGGACTTCAGATACCTCAATATCGCCAATAATATATAAATCAATTTGATCCTCATTAAAAGCTCGCTGATAGTATTCGTAAAGGCTTTCCCCGGTGATTGCATCGATTTCATCAAGCTCACCAGTTGGTTGAATTGCATAAGGCTCATTTTTACACATTTCTTCTACCAAGCGGACTGTTGCATAACGCATTTTATCATCGTAAAGAGAATGAATCCTTTCTTTCAATCCTCTTTTTTCCTTCTTCATTGTTTTTTCATCGAATCGATCATTCGCGACATTAGGATGAAGTAACACTTCAGTTAAAAAATCAACGCCTTTATGCAAAAGAGGATTTTTATCTTGCAAATACTTCTCATTGGCGATCTCTAATGTAAAACTAATGATATTTTCTTCTCCTTTTTTACTCGTATCTGCATAAAAGGATGCCCCATAAAGTTCATCCAAATAGGAGCGTAACGCACCAGAAGTAGCATATTTCTTTGTACTGCTTTGCATGACTAATGGTAATAACGCTCTTAACGTCGCTGTTTCTTTTTGAAGAGGGGCCTTCATTTTCCAAACAATCGTATTTGTTTTATATTTCTCTGTCTGTATCATATGTAGAGTAAAACCATTCATTTTTACAATATGTTCTTTTTCAAATTCCATTGCTAAACCTCCATTTATAGATAATTAACTTTACATAATATTTTTATGGTAAAATACATCAAAGAACTAGAATGCTGCACTCTATTTTATGTTATTGAACATGAAATATGCGAATAAGCAGCTAATCCGGCAGATGATTTTTTGTCTAATAATAGGCAGTAGAGCAAAAGACTCGTAAAATGCGAGTCCATCGTTGTTGCGACAGAGCGTCGCAACAACCGATGGACTGCTAAATAGCCTTTTCGTATCTAGACGACATCGCCTTTCACTTTTCTAAGAGGAATGCTCTTCCATATTGCCTTTAGGAATTAGCACTGTCCGTGGTTTACTCCCCTCATAAGGACCTACAATTCCTCGCATCTCCATTTCATCGATTAATCTTGCCGCCCTCGTATAACCAATTCTAAATCGGCGTTGAAGCATAGATACAGAGGCTGTTTGCATGTCCGCTATTAATTGCACCGCTTCCTCATAAAGATCATCTGCTACATCTTCGACAATTTCAGGGGTGTCATCTGGGATCATTTCTTCTTGATATTGAGCCTTTTGTTGTCCGATCACATATTCAACCACTTCTTCAACTTCTTGATCTGACAAAAAGGCTCCTTGAATTCTCACTGGTTTGCTAGCTCCTACTGGTAAGAACAGCATATCTCCTCGCCCTAATAATTTCTCCGCTCCTCCTGAATCTAGAATGGTACGGGAATCTGTTGCCGATGATACTGCAAATGCAATTCTAGACGGAATATTAGCTTTTATCACACCTGTAATGACATCAACGGATGGTCTTTGAGTCGCAATAATAAGATGGATTCCAGCAGCCCTAGCCATTTGCGCAAGTCTAGTGATCGCATCTTCTACATCATTCGATGCTACCATCATTAAATCTGCTAATTCATCGACAATAACAACGATATAAGGTAATAATGGTTGTTTTTCATCATTTTCCGCATTTGCTTTGACGATATAGTCATTATAGCCACCGATATTTCTTGTCCCTGTGTGTGAAAATAGCTCATACCTTCTTTCCATCTCATTTACCACTTTCATAAGTGCCTGGGCTGCTTTTTTAGGATCCGTTACCACAGGAGCGAGTAAATGAGGGACACCATTATAAACATTTAACTCAACCATTTTCGGGTCAATCATCATCATTTTCACTTCATGAGGTTTCGCCCTCATTAAAATACTTGTAATAATGCCATTAATACAAACACTCTTCCCGCTTCCAGTAGCACCAGCAACAAGCATATGAGGCATTTTATTTAATTCGGCCACTACCGCTTGTCCTGTAATATCTCGTCCTAAACCAATTTGCAGTTTCGCTTCTGGCCGCTCATTCTCTTTGGATTCCAATACCTCACGGAGAGATACCATTGCAACTTCTGAGTTAGGAACTTCAATCCCAATCGCTGATTTTCCAGGAATAGGGGCTTCCATCCGAATATCCTTAGCAGCTAAAGCTAGGGCAATATCATCACTAAGACTAACAATTCGGCTTACTTTTACACCGGACTCAGGATGAACTTCATATTTCGTTACAGCTGGACCAAGATGAACCTGTGCTACTCTTGCTTTTACCCCGAAGCTTTGAAACGTTTTTTCTAGCTTTGATGCATTGGCATGAATTAGTTGATATTCATTGGTTTGATCTGTTGCTTTTGGTCTTCTTAACAGCTGAATAGATGGAAGTTGATAATCCATATTTTCAAGCTCTGTAAAAGCCATTGGCGGGACTACTTCTTCATCTGCTATCCCTTCGGTTTCTTCTTCAGTCTGCTCTTCCTCTAACGGATCTATTTCCTGATATGCCCGTTCCGTAAAACTTGAGATAATTGGTTCTGGATTACCATCAAGTTCATCATGTGCTTGGACCATTACACTTTCTTTTTGGTCTACCTTTGTAATATTCTCTTCGTTCTTATTCAAATCCTCCATTTGTTTTTCTTCTTTCTTCTTTCTCTGCTCTTCCCTCCATTCTTTCACATCTAATTTAAATTGTTCCCACTGTTTTTTGGTAAACTCTACTAATTTTTGCCCGATCTTAGCAACGACTTCACCGATTGATTTCCCCGTAATTAACATAAGACCGATAATCATAAGGAAGAAGCTTAAAATTTTTGTTCCTAAAGATCCAAACACAAAGTATGTAACAGAAGTTACTATAGCTCCAAGCATTCCCCCGCCAAATTCCTTAGTTGAAGTATTTCCTTTTACGATCTGAAAAAAATCATGAAATGTATTGGCAATCACACTAACTCCTTGAATTTTTCCACTCTCAATTTTTAAATCAAAGAATTTAATGTGCGATAAAAGTAAAAAGCAGGCAATGATAATATACATACCAAAGAGACGATAGTTAATAAGGGGAGGTCTTTCCCTCTTAATAATCATATAACCTGCAATCCCAATAATTCCTAGCGGCCCTACAATATGCCATTCTCCAAATAGAAAATAAAAGGGGTAATTCATAGGAAAAAGCTTGTCACCTGTTACGATAATAATCAAACTTAATGCAAGCAATATAATTCCTGTAATTTCAAACTTTAAAATCTCTTGCATCTTTTTTTTCGAGCGTTTCCGGTTTTTACGTTTATTTTTTGCCATACCATCACCTTGCCCAATATAATAAAAATAGTCTGTTGATCAATTCACTGCAGTATTAGCGACTCCATTTACAATGTGTATATTATACCATATTTGGATAATCTCCCCTATTTTTAAAGGGATGAAAAAGAGGAGCTTCCAAACAACGTTTTGGACAGCTCCTACGACAATCAATTATCATAAAGTGAAATGAGGGCACCAGGGTACAAATCATTTCTTAAATAATCATCAGGATTACTACTCATTATACGCACTACTTTGTACATCTTATCATCCTGCTCTACGAGTAATGGAATGCCATTTCTTGTTATCATTTGTTGATCTGCGAACTCTTGCTCTGATCCTTGAAAAATAAGTTCCAGTGGGACAATTGTATGAATAATCATTGGATCAAATCTCCATCAGGTGCGGTATTTTGTTTAGATGTTATAAGTTCGCGAAGCTTTTGAATAGCATTCCCAATCCCTCCAACATCATCAATTAAACCTGTTTGAACAGCATCTTCCCCGATTACATTTGTTCCAATATCTCTTGTAAGATTCCCTTTTGCAAACATTAAATCTTTGAACACGTCTTCTGAAATCTCGGAATGCTTTGTGACGAATTTAACGACGCGTTCTTGCATTTTATCCATATATTCAAATGATTGAGGCACACCAATAACAAGTCCGGTTAAACGAATGGGATGAATGGTCATTGTTGCACTTTCTGCAATATACGAGTAGTCACATGAAACAGCAATAGGCACTCCGATTGAATGCCCCCCGCCTAATACAATCGAAACAGTTGGTTTCGAAATCGTCGCAATCATTTCTGAGATTGCAAGTCCTGCCTCTACATCGCCACCTACTGTATTTAAAACAACAAGCAGCCCTTCGATTTTCGGATTTTGTTCAATGGCGACTAATTGCGGAATGATGTGTTCATATTTTGTCGTTTTATTTTGCGGTGGCAACTGCATATGCCCCTCAATTTGACCAATAATCGTTAAACAATGGATGTTACTGTCTTGAGACAATTCAGGGACTTTTGTTTGTCCTAGTTGCTGAATCTTCTCAATAACTCCTTCTTCCTTTTCCTCATTTTGACGATTTGGCTCTTGTTCAGATTGTGCATTGGCTCTATAGGATTGGCTCATAATATCCTCCCTTACTCGAACAATTAATATCTATAGTATAAACGGAGAAGATTTTTTCATTCAGAGAGAAAAGGGAAGAAAAACAATTGTCAAAAAAAAAGCCACCCCTATTTTTCAGGAGTAGCTTTCGTTCTCTTATATTACTAGACGGGCGTTTGCGCTTTTGTTCTATACCTCCATAATAATTGGGAGGATCATTGGTCTACGTTTCGTGTGTTCGTAGAGAAAATGGTTTAAGCGGTCTCTAATGTCTTGTTTGAAGCTCGCCCAATCAAATGTATTTTCTGCAATGGCTTCTTCCGCAATTCCTCGGACGATTTTTGAAGCTTCATCAAGCAATTTTTCAGATTCACGTACGTATACAAAGCCTCTTGAGATAATTTCCGGGCCTGATGCTATTTTCTTATTTTTCTTATTAACGGTAACGACAATGATAAAAATACCATCCTGGGACAATAGTTTTCGATCCCGCAATACAATATTTCCGACATCCCCTACGCCAATTCCATCAATTAAGACATTCCCTGATTGAACGCGTTTACCTGCAGACATTTTCCCGTTTTTATATTCAATTACATCCCCTTTTCCAGGGATGAAAATGTGATCTTTCGGTATAGCGACCTCTTCAGCCAATTTGGCATGGGAATATAGCATTCGATATTCACCCTGAATAGGAATAAAATATTTCGGCTTCATTAAATTCAGCATCAGCTTTAAGTCTTCTTGACTTCCATGCCCGGAAACATAGCTCTTTCGATTCGATGAGCCTACCGTTGCTCCGGCCCGACTTAGCATATCAATTGTTTTAAACATACTAGTCTCAAGTGCCGGTGATGGAGTAGCTGTAATGAGCACTGTGTCGCCCTTTTTTACATTAATTTTCTTATGGTTTTGTCGTGCCATTTTTTGTAATGCTTCAATAGGTTCACCCATGACACCAGTAAAAATAATCGCCACTTCATGATCTTTGAATTTCTCTATATCTTGAATAGGGATAATATTTTCAGGATTTTTCACCGAAATATACCCCATTTTTAATGCAAGTTCAAAACTTTTTTCTATACTTTTTCCAACTACTGCGACTTTACGATTGTTTTCAAATGCCGCGTCAAGGGCTTGCTGAATTCTAATAAAATTTGATGCGAAGCAAGCTACTATCACTCTTCCTTTAGCTCCATGGAAAGCATCGGAAATTTCTCTACCTGTAACCGATTCTGAAATAGCAAATCCAGGTCGCTCAGCTTCTGTACTATCCGATAATAGACATAAGACACCTGATTCTCCAATATTTGCCATTTTCCCCATTTCCGAACGATATAATTCAGTGGCTGCTTGATCAAATTTAAAATCCCCTGTATGAACGATTTTTCCTTCAGAGGTATGAATGCAAACTCCAAGGGAGTCCGGAATACTGTGAGTTGTATGGAAGAAAGTAACGTTCACACCATCAAATCTTAAGCGAGAGCTTGATTTGATCGTATGAAAATAGCCTTCTGTTTTCACATTTTGTTCTTTCATTTTTTCTTTTGCTAACGCAATCGTTAATTTTGCTCCATAAACGGGAACTTTTAATTTCTGAAAAACATATGGTAATGCCCCGATCGCATCTTCATGACCATGTGTTAAAAATATCGCCTTAATCCGTTCCTTCTGTTCAACAAGCCATGTAATATCAGGTATGACAATATCGATCCCTAACATTTCATTTTCAGGGAACATAAGACCGGCATCAATAATAAAGATGTCTGCATCTATTTCGATGGCATACATATTTTTGCCGACCTCTCCTACTCCCCCCAATGGTATGACTTTGATGACTTCATTTTTTGTTTTTACCAAAATCTTTTCCTCCTACCATTTATTTCCGATCTTCATCAGTAGCTTCATTATACTTGAATGTCCATAGCCTGTACAACCTTATTGATTTTTTGAAATAGGATATCGCAAACACTTGTCCATTTTTTAAGATGCGAAGGCGAATGAATAAAGTCGGATTTATATTGGTAATGTTTTTTATTCTAGCTTCGACTATAGTACGGTATTTAATCCTTTTCATCATAGCAAAGGACTGTCTCCAAGAGTTTAGCCCTTTGCTGAAGAACACTTTATAGATTAGAGACAATTCTCTATCCTACATATAAGAAGGGCTAAATTCTATTATGGAAACAGTCCTCGATTTTACTATGTTGAAATTTATAACATTCTAGCTTGTAAATAAATAGTAGATAATGTCATTGTTTGCCGATAGGACGTCTTATACTATTATTGATTATTTAATCGTTAGTAATAATTCATTTAATGAAACGCGCTCATCACCTGTTAAGGGAACAAGTGGAAGGCGAACTGACCCGACATCAAATCCTAGTAATTGTAGAGCGGTTTTAACCGGAACAGGACTTGGGGCTGCAAATAATCCTCGCATGATTGGTAAGAGGTCTCTATGAAGCTGAGCTGCCTCGGCAACTTCTCCTCGTTCATACGATTGAATCATCTGTTGCATCTCTGAACCAATGACATGACTGGCAACCGAGACAACTCCACAGCCGCCAATGGACATAACTGGTAAGGTTAAACTATCATCTCCGCTATATAAAAGAAAATCTTCTTTTGTTTTAGCAATAATCTGAGCCATCGCCTCAAGATTACCACTCGCTTCTTTCGCAGCAATAACATTATCAATTTTTGCTAATTCAATAATTGTATCAGGCTCAATATTCACAACAGATCGCCCTGGAATATTGTAGATCATGATCGGCAAATGAGTAGAACGGGCAATGGTTGAAAAATGCTCATATAGCCCTCTTTGATTGGTTTTATTATAATATGGAGCCACTAGCATAATCGCGTCAACGCCGATTTCTTCTGCCTTTTTTGTTAACTCTATAGAAGCATACGTATTATTACTACCTGTTCCAGCAATGACAGGAACTCTCCCATCAACCGTTTTTACTATATATTCGAATAAGGCCAATTTTTCCTCTGTTGTTAGTGTCGGCGATTCGCCAGTAGTACCAGCAACTAAAAGAGAATCACTACCATGGTTAAGCAAATGTTCAATTAACATCGACGTTTTTGGAAAGTCGATGTTCCCTTTGCTGTCAAAGGGGGTGACCATCGCTGTTGACACTCGGCCGAAATGAACCATAAAAACACCTCTATCCTTATTGTTCGTATTTCACTTCTTCATTTTGTAGTTCAAATGCATCGTGTAAAGCATTTACTGCATTAACTAAATCATTCCCATTTACGAGCACCCAAATTGTGGTATGACTATCTGCTGATTGCAGGATTCCGATTTCCTCTTCCGATAATGCAGCAACGATCTTCGCTGTTACACCAGGAACACCTGTAATTCCCGCCCCAACAACCGAGACCTTCGCACAATTGTCTTCAACAGTAGGGATATATCCGATTTTTTCTAATGCAGCCACAGCCTTTTGTAATACAGTAGAAGGAACGGTATATATGACATTATTAGGAGAAATATTAATAAAATCTATACTGATCCCTTCATTCGCCATTGCTTTAAACACATCAGATTGAAGATTATATTCACCGTCATTTGCTCTCACCTTTATCTGAGAAACATTTGGGACATAGGCAATTCCCGTTACAAGTCGTTCTTTCACATCGTATTGTTGAGCCTGAGCACTTAAAGATGTTACAAGTGTTCCGGGTGTATCTGTGTAGGTTGACTTGATTCTAATCGGAATTTTCGCGTGCATAGCAATTTCTACAGCCCTAGGATGAATTACCTTTGCTCCCTCATAGGCCATATTGGATACTTCATTATACGTAACTGATGAGAGGGAACGTGCTTTTTTAACTAATCTAGGATCAGCTGTCATCATTCCATCGACATCTGTATAAATGTCAATCCATTCAGCGTTTAAGGCCGCGCCTAAAGCTGCCGCAGATGTATCGCTGCCTCCCCTTCCAATCGTTGTCACGTCTCCTTCTTTCGTTGCTCCTTGGAAACCAGCAACAACAACTACATCCATTGTCTCTAAATGGTTTAAAAGCCTTTTACAATCCATTTTATTAATTTTTGCGTTTGTATGATCATTTGTTGTGATGAAACCTGCTTGAGCCCCAGTCAAAGCTGTGGCTTTCAAACCTTTCTCTAGTAATTCATTCGTAAACACAACACTTGAGATTGTTTCACCGCATGAAAGCAATAGATCTTGCTCCCTTTGGTTCAAAAAGGTTGTAGAACCACCTACGAGTGATAATAATGTATCGGTCGCATATGGCGCTCCGCTTCTCCCCATGGCGGAAACAACGACGACTACCTTATACCCTTGTTTAATGGCATTCTGAACATGTTTATGAGCATATTGTCTTGTCTCATTATTTTGAACAGATGTTCCGCCAAATTTTTGGATGATTATTTTCATGATGACACCTCTATATGAAGTCCTCTATATTGAACAATTCCTACTTCGTTACTAGCCCTAATTTAATTAGACTTTCTGCAATTTGGATTGTATTTAAAGCTGCACCCTTTAACAAATTATCTGAGACAATCCACATATGAAAACCAGATTTTTCATCAAGGTCTCGTCTGATTCTTCCTACGAAGACATCATCTTTCCCAACAGCCGCTGCAGGCATTGGGTAAATTTGCTCTTCTGGTTGATCTTGGAGTGTGATGCCAGGTGCTTTTGAAAGAACTTCCCATAAATCCTCTACCCTAAGATCTTCCCTATCTAATTCAACATATACAGATTCAGAATGACTTGTTTCAATTGGCAGGCGCACACAAGTGGCTGCTACTTTCAGCTCTGGCATTTCCATAATTTTCTTCGTTTCATTGATCATTTTCATTTCTTCAAATGTGAAACCATTATCTGTAAATACATCGATTTGCGGGATAGCATTAAAAGCAATTTGGTAATGCTTTTCTCCACTAGCCACTGGTAAAACAGAAGGCTGATATTCTTGATTTTTTAGAATCGCATCCGTCTCTTCGTTTAATTCTTGAATCGCTTCAGCTCCTGCACCTGAAACAGCTTGATAAGTTGAAACAATTACTTTCTTTAGTCCAAATGCTTTTTGAATTGGCTCTAGAGTCGCTACCATCTGAATCGTAGAACAATTTGGGTTCGCAATAATTCCTTTATGATCTCGAAGTTTATCTTCGTTCACCTCTGGAACCACAAGCGGAACCTCAGGATCCATACGAAAGGCGCTTGTATTATCCACTACAATTGCTCCACGTTGTACAGCTTCCGAAGCAAATTTCTGGGATATACTGCCACCAGCACTAAATAAAGCAATATCAACACCTTCAAAAGACTCTGGAACGGCCTCTTGAACAGTAATTGTCTCTTCTTTAAATTTCAATTTTGTACCAGCTGAACGAGCTGAAGACAATAAGGTTAATTGAGATATAGGAAAATTTCTTTTTTCTAATGTTTGAATAATCTGCTTGCCAACTGCCCCGGTAGCCCCCATTACAGCAATATGAAAGCCTTGTTTCTTTACCATCTGAATTCCCCTTCCACTCCAACAAACTATAAGACGATGTTCAAAAAGATCAAAGGCTAAATTCGCAACATCCTGTGGGTAATACGGAAGTCAGTACATCCTGTACAAGTCCGCTGCTCGAAAACGGCGTCGCCCCGAACTTTCGACGTACAGGATGTACTAGTGTCGGTGTTGCTGACAGGACGTCAGCGCCTTTAGCCGACTTGGTCCTTTTTATCCTTCTTTTTGAACTCACACTATAAATATCGTTGTTTTATATTCATTAATATTAATATATTATCATATTTAATGCAGTGAACGATAATTTTTTGATAAAAAGCTGTCGAATATCGAAGTACAAGTAAAACATACGTGGGAATAAAGGCTCCGCTATCATAAACTAGGCTTATTTTATTTTTGCTTTTACGATCAACTTTTCACTAAAATTAATTCTTTGAATAATACAAGATTATTTTCTAACAATTTGCCAACCACCATTATATGGAGGTTGACAAATTTCACATTATCGATATTCTTGAACAACTGGTTGTAGTTGGTTTCCCTCTAATGCAGCCATAATTGTTTCAGGAAGCAACTCCATTTTTGATACCATGGAAGTGGGTTTGTTGATGGGATCATCTTGCCCAAAAGGGACAAAATAGATATTTTTAGCTGAGATTAGTCGCATTAAGTTGACTCCATTTAGCCCTAATGCATCATTCGTCGATATCCCTAATACAACTGGATGGCGATTTCTTAAAGTTGCTTTTGCTGCCATTAATACTGGGGAATCAGTCAAGGCATTTGCAAATTTACTCATTGAATTTCCTGTCAATGGAGAAATAACCATGCAATCCAGTGGTTCTTTTGGTCCTAACGGCTCCGCTGCTACCATTGAGTCAATGACTTTCCTACCTGTAATTTCTTCTACTTTTGCTACCCAATCGGCTCCATTCCCGAATTTTGTATTCGTATTTTGGACAGTAAAAGTAACGACTGGTACAACTTCAGCACCGAAATCCACCAACTTTTCTATTTGGGGAACAACTTGATCATACGTACAATGAGATCCTGTGATCCCGAAGCCAATTCGTTTATTTTGCAAATCCATTATTCATTCTCCTCTCTAATCTGAAAATCCTCTGATAATAATTGGGCAAGAATATTGGCTAAAATTTGTCCAGCCGTTTTAGGTGCAACAATGCCTGGCAAGCTTGGAGCTAACAGAGCTTTTACACCACGTTTTTCCGCATAACGAAAATCCGTTCCACCAGGTTTTGAAGCTAGATCAATGATTAATGTGTTAGTTGGCATACCTGCAATGATTCCAGCTGTTAAAACTGGATGAGGAATGGTATTAATACAAATATCTAAATCCTTTACCTCAGCTTTCAAAGTATCTAAATGAAAGGGCTTCATCCCCATTTCAGTGATTCTAGCTAAATGAGCAAGATCTCTAGCCCCAACTTTTACTTTTGCTCCTAATAGCGAAAACGTCCGAGCTACACTCATTCCAACTCTTCCAAACCCTAATACTGAAACGGAAGATTGATGTATTGTTATATCAGTATTTTGAATCGCCATCATAATCGTCCCCTCAACTGTCGGAATCGAATTATAAATAGCCACATCATCACGTTTAAATAATTGAATAAGTTCTCGATTCGCATTATTCGTGATTTTATCGAGATATGCATTGCTAATACCGGAGTAAATTTTACAATGGGATGGTGTTGCTCGAAGTATTTTTTCTGTTAAAGTAATTTTTTCATTGGAGAATATTGTATCTACTTCACCTGCTAAATTTGTACCTGGCACTGGCAAAATGAGGGCATCAATTTTAGAAAAATCAACATCATTGATTTTTTCTTTTACTGCTCCAGAAAAGGCCTGCGCCAATTGTTCAAATCCAATTAAATATAATTTAGCATCTAGTTCTGTTAATTTTTTAACAATTTCTAGCTGCCTCGCATCACCACCTAAAACAGCGATTTGCATTTCTGTCAACATCAATGGTGTTCACCTTCTTTACACATCATAAATAACACTGCAAGATTATTGTATGTATGCGCCCTTTTGCTGTGCTTGATTACCAATAAATAAAAAAGAAGAGGAGGGACCCTCTTCTTTTGATCATGCATTCCATTTTTCAACATTGTTATGACTTACTTTCTGGTACTTCCAAAATAATCATATCTGTACCAATAGTTCGGATATAGTGCCAAGGCACTTTTATTTCATTACCTGTTTTTTTCCCCATCCATTTACTTGTCGGAATAATTAAGCCATTAATTTCACCTGTCCTTGGATCAATTTCTAGGTCTGTTTGTCCGAGAACTCCTAATCTTTTCGCTTTTCGATAATCAACAATTTCTTTCCCACCAAGTTCACTAAGTCGCATCCAGTTTCTCCCCTTTTTTGCATTCCTTATATCATATATAGTGCGTATCCATTCATTTTAGAAGCAAAATTCCCTTATTGACTGATAAGGGAATTTTGCTTCTTGCATAAAGTTCGACGCTATTCTTGACCTATATCCTGTAGGCCTGAGATAAAGAGAGAAAGATGGCTGATGAGGTGCGACAAGCAAATAAGCCTGAAACGAAGAAGGGTGAATTCCCCCTCAACGGTTCAGGCTTATTTTGCGGGGCATCGGTTAAAGGTTCGACGTCCTGTCGAAACACCGATAGACTCGCCCGCTGCGTGTCTATAGCTAGACAATACAGTGAAGCATGAGCTGATGATTAACTTACGCAAGCACAAAAACCCTAAATGGTAGTGTATCCCTCACTTACGCTTCTCCACACTCTCTTAGGGGTATTACTACCCGTTAATGCGAGCTAACTTTTGAACTTGGTTGATGAGGGCTGATAAGAGCAGAAGTGAAATGATCCGTAAAAATTTCACTTGTTAGCTGATAAACAGAGTCCACTGTCACACGATCTATATCCCTGATAATATCATCTAATGAGCGGTGCTTTTTTAATAACAATTCGTTTTTCCCAATTCTGCCCATTCGACTATTGGTACTTTCTAAGCTAAGCATTAAGTTTCCTTTTAACTGCTCTTTACTATTTTGCAATTCTTTTTGTGAAATACCATTATTTTTAAAGTGTGCCAGAGTAGAGAATATTGTATCTTGAAGTTCATCTAATTGGTTCGCAGCGGTCCCTCCATAGATCACCAACATCCCTGTATCTTTATAGGAAGAGTGATAGGAGAAGACTGAATAGGCTAACCCTCTTTCTTCACGAACTTCCTGAAACAGACGTGAGGACATTCCACCACCAAAAATAATATTCATGACAATTAGATCATAAATTCTTTCTGAACCAATCGGCAACCCTTCATATCCTAGACAAAGGTGTGCTTGTTCAGTCTCTTTCTGTTTTATCACCTGTTCTGCATAAAACGCTGGTTTGTCATTTAAAAACTTATTTTTTCCTCTTTCAAATGCCCCGAAAAGTTTTTCAATCTGATAAATAAAATTCTCATCCGTATTCCCCGCTACCGAAATAACAATGTTTTCTGGTCTATACATATCGTAAATATATTGACGTAGCATATCACCTGTAAATGTATTTAATGTTTCCTCCGATCCTAAAATCGGAAAACCTAGTGGATGTTGGTGATAAGCGGCTTTACTTAACATATCATGGACAATATCATCTGGAGTATCTTCATACATTTTAATTTCTTCTAACACAACATTTTTTTCTTTCTTTAATTCTCCTTCATCAAAAGTCGAATGAAAAAACATATCAGCAAGCACATCCAACGCATATGTTGCGTGGTTATCTAATACTTTCGCATAAATACAAGTATATTCTTTTGCTGTAAAGGCATTTACCTGACCTCCAATGGAGTCAAAGGCTTCCGCTATTTCCCTTGCAGTTCTTGTTTTTGTTCCTTTAAAAAACATATGTTCTAAAAAGTGAGAAATTCCATTATTTTTTTCATTTTCATCACGGGAACCCACACCAATCCAAATACCAATTGTAACAGAACGCACTGTAGGAATTGATTCAAGTACAACTCTTACTCCATTTTGGCATGTATGTTTCTTCATCATTTACAATTCCTCCTATTCTAGGTGCAAAAACGACTTATTGGTCTTGAGTTTCCTCCTGCTTTAAATCTTGCTTATCCAGTTTAATGATTCTCTCTTCATCCATTAATTTTGTAACGGTGCCAATTTTTAAATCTTGAGCATGTATTTCCGAAATTAATGTATCTAACGATTTGGCAGTAGCGTCAGTTGGATGCATAAGAATCATGGCGCCAGGATGAACATTTGACATGACTCTTTGAACTAAGACCTGAGGAGAGGGTTTTCTCCAATCAATCGTGTCAACCGTCCACATTATCGTTTTTAACCCTTGTGCATCGGCGATTTTTACTGTTTCATCACGATAGGCTCCACTTGGTGGTCCAAACCATGTTGGGGTAATCTTAGTAGTTGCTTCAATAATCTCATTTGTCTGTGATAGCTCTTGTTTCATTTGTGTTGCACTAATATGTGCCATATTCGGATGGCTATAAGAATGATTTCCTATTTCATGACCACTGTCCGCAATCATCTTTGCTAATTCGGGGTTTTCTTTTACCCAACGGCCCTCTAAAAAAAATGTAGCATAAGTCTTATGTTCTTTTAAAGTTTCAAGAATGGAAGGGATATACTCATTTCCCCAAGCAACATTGATCAAAAAACTTACCATAGGCTTATCTGGATGCCCTCGATAGATAGGAGCAGGCGATAAATCCGTTAAATGAACTTTCGGCTTAACTTGAATAAAGACTAATTTACGTTCATCAAACACTTTATTCTTTTTCATTTTTTGATAAGAAGCTTTTTCATCAACCCGAATGCCATTATACCCAGGCATGGCTTTCCATACTCGATCGATTTTCGCATCTTGGGAATCCGCCTGATAATTTTGCGCTGCTTCTATAATTTGGTTATATAGTTCATCTTGCCCTTTGCTTGCGGGTACATACCCATTTTTCAATTGTCCTAAATACTGTTTTGTATATGGATTAAAAATGGCAGATATTGATAGAATAGCAATCAGTGTAAAGGCTATCAAGTTTTTTGCACTCAATCAGTTCTACCTCCTTCATCATAAAATATGAAAAAGGCGGACAAGTTAGAACTAAACAAAAAAAGCGCAAGGGGCCCGCCTATCGGCGACAAGCAAATGTTCTGAGACAAAGAAAGGCGTTCTTTGCCTTTCATTGGCTCAGGTTATTTGACCTCGAGCCGATGGCGCCTGGAGCTAGACACCAACCGCAAGGTAAACAGTTATCCACAAGCTGCAATTTTATAAATTCCTAAACCATAAGAAAAGCGCAAGGCGCCGGCAAATGTTCTGAGACAAAGAAAGGCTTTCATTAGCTTAAGTTATTTCGTGGAACATCGGCTAAGGACACTACTTCCTATGAGCCTCTCGGGGATAGGCGCGCTAGGAAAAACGCCAGGCTTTTGACCAGTTGCTAGGTATAAGACAGCTATAAACACAGTTGTAAAAATACTCATAAAAAAAACGGGGAATCTCCCCGTTTTTATTCATCCGTTTTCTGATTTTCTTTTTGGTCTTTTAAAACCACTTTCCTGGATGCATTTGCTCGTCCGTGATTATCAATTTCAATCACTTTTACAAGGATTTCATCTCCAATGGAAACAACATCCTCCACTTTATTAACTCTTTGCTCATCTAATTGTGAAATATGGACAAGTGCATCTTTCCCAGGGAACAGTTCAACAAACGCACCAAATTTTTCAATTCGTTTTACTTTTCCCAAATACATTTGTCCTGCTTCAACTTCTCGGACAAGATCTTCAATGATTTTCTTTGCTTTTGCGTTCATTGCTTGATCAGCAGAAGAGATAAATACTCTACCATCTTGCTCTATATCAATTTTCACACCGGTTTCTTCAATAATTTTGTTAATTTGCTTACCGCTAGGTCCAATAACATCCCTAATTTTATCAGGATTAATATCCATTGTTAAAATCTTAGGCGCATATGTTGATAATTGTTCATTCGGTGTAGAAATCGTAGATAGCATCGAATTAAGAATATGCATACGGCCTTCTTTTGCTTGTTGTAATGCTTCTTCAAGAATTTCCCTAGAAAGTCCATCTATCTTAATATCCATTTGAAGAGCTGTAACACCCTTGTCTGTACCAGCCACTTTAAAGTCCATATCTCCAAGATGGTCTTCCATTCCCTGGATATCTGTTAAGATCGTGTAATGATCTCCAGACTTCACAAGCCCCATAGCAATCCCTGCAACTGGCGCTTTAATCGGAACACCAGCAGCCATCATTGCTAATGTACTTGCACAAATACTAGCCTGCGAAGTAGACCCATTTGATTCAAGCACCTCTGAAACAAGTCGAATAGTGTATGGAAAATCTGTTTCGTTTGGAATAACAGGTTCTAAAGCTCGTTCACCTAAGGCCCCATGACCAATTTCTCGTCGACCAGGTGCCCGAATAGGTCCAGTTTCCCCTACACTGAAATGCGGAAAATTATAATGATGCATAAACCGTTTTGATTCTTCAATTCCTAATCCGTCTAAAATTTGGGCTTCTCCCAGTGAACCCAAGGTACAAATACTTAAAGCCTGGGTTTGTCCACGAGTAAACAAACCGGAACCATGAGTTCGCGGCAGGATATCAATTTCTGACGCCAAAGGTCGAATTTCATGTGGTTTCCGACCATCGGGCCGAATTTTCTCAACGGTAATTAAACGGCGAACTTCTTCTTTCACAAGATCATCTAAAACGCGTTTCACCTGTTTAATTGTTTCTTCATTGGCTTCTTTTTCTTCATAATGAGATATAACTTGGTCTTTTACCTTCTGAATGGCCATTTCACGTGCATGTTTCTCCTCAACCTGAATCGCTTCAATAAGGGATTTTTCACACATTCCGCGAACCTCGGTATTCAATTCAGAATCTACTTCATACAAAGCAATTTCTCTTTTTTCTTTCCCGATTTTCCTTACAATTTCTTCCTGAAATTGAATTAATTTTTTAATTTCTTCATGCCCAAACATGATCGCTTCAAGCATCGTTTCCTCAGGGACTTCTAAAGCACCCGCTTCCACCATATTGATAGCATCTTTCGTACCAGCCACACTTAAATTAATATCGCTTTTTCCCATTTGTTCCACAGTAGGATTCACAATAAACTGTCCGTCAACTCTACCAACCACTACTCCAGCAATTGGTCCTTCGAACGGAATATCGGAAATACTAAGAGCAAGTGATGATCCGAACATCGCTGCCATTTCTGATGAACAATCTTGATCGACACTCATAACTAAATTAATAACTTGTACTTCATTGCGAAAACCGTTCGCAAAAAGTGGACGAATCGGTCGGTCAATCAATCGACTTGCAAGTATGGCCTTTTCACTAGGTCTACCTTCACGCTTAGGAAAGCCCCCAGGAATTTTCCCCACTGCATACAGTCTTTCTTCATAATTTACAGTTAAAGGGAAAAAATCAACGGCTTTTGCTTCCTTTGATGCAGTCGACGTACTTAAAACAGCTGTATCACCGTAGCGAATGAATGCAGAGCCGCTTGCCTGTTTAGCTAATTGTCCTATTTCGACAGTTAGAGTTCGGCCAGCCCAGTCCATACTAAAAATTTCTTTCTTCTGTTCCATGCAATAATTTCCTCTCTTTCAGTTTGCAATTTAGTCGCCTGTTATTATTTTGGACAACTGTAGTAAATAAGTGAATGTAACTTGTTGGAATCTGGATAGCTAGCTGAACCACTGAACATTAGACATAAATATGAAAAGGTTGAAAGAGGCTGTGGCATAACTAAAATGCTAAGCCCCAAAGATGATCAATACATTACAGAAGCAGGGTATATGCACCATAGTAGTTCGGCTTTTTCTTTTTGACCCCACTTAAAAACGTCTTAACTTCATATTCATGTCCAATGTTCAGTTCTGCCATGCTCTGCATGACAGTCCTTCTATAAATTGCCTCAGACAGCATATCACAGAATTTTCCATCATTACCTAACAAAAAAGCGGGAAATCTCCCGCTTTCTTCTCTCTTTATTATCTACGCAATCCAAGTCTGTTAATTAGTTCACGATAGCGCTGCACATCTTTATTACGAAGATAAGTTAAAAGATTGCGGCGACGGCCAACCATTTTCATCAATCCGCGTCTTGAATGATGATCTTTTTTGTGCACGCGAAGATGATCGTTCAATTTGTTAATGTCTTCTGTTAAAACAGCAATTTGAACTTCTGGAGAACCAGTATCAGTATCATGAATTTTAAAATCATTAATGATTTCATTTTTACGTTCTTGAGAAATCGCCAATGGATTCACCTCCTAATTTTTGCAAATCCCCTATTACCGAGCAATCGTTGGTGAGTCGAGTTGCCAAGCAAAGGTTCTTGATACTGTACTAGAATACAACTTTATCAGCAAAAAATCAAGTTTCTTTATTTAGAGGAAGAAAAATATTCTCTTGTTACATCTGTATCTTTTTTTATCTGTGCAATCAGCTGCTCAGTTCCAGCAAATTTTTGTTCATCTCTAATTTTTTTATGCCATTCTATTGTAACGGTCTCACCGTAAATTTCCTGGTTAAAATCGAGTATATAAACTTCTAGTGATAATTGTTTTCCTTCTGGATTATGAAATGTCGGGTTATATCCTACACTGCACACTCCCTGTTCCCAATTACCATCCACGAATACCTTGACAATATATATGCCTATTTGAGGTAGGAAGTATTCGCGATCCGTACTTATATTCGCAGTTGGAAAACCAATCGTCCTTCCTCGTTTTTTCCCATGAATAACAGTACCTTTAATTGTAAAATAACGACCAAGTAATTGATTAGCTTGAACGATTTCTCCATTCTGAATCGACTGTCGAATAGAGGTAGAACTAATTTTTTGATTATTTACTTCTAGCTTAGGTACAATGGTAACA
This sequence comes from Bacillus sp. J14TS2, assembly GCF_018333015.1. Classification (NCBI taxonomy): domain Bacteria; kingdom Bacillati; phylum Bacillota; class Bacilli; order Caryophanales; family Bacillaceae; genus Bacillus; species Bacillus sp. J14TS2. The sequence goes on from NZ_BORE01000002.1 coordinate 394,149, forward strand.
TCAAAACTGCCTTCTGAATGTACAGGCAAAGTCTCCATATTTCCTTTCCCAAATTTTCCATATGTAAAATCAAAGCCAGCAACAGCATGTTTTACATTTAATTGGACCAAATAATTTTCAACAAATTCCTCTGGTAATAACTGAGAAAATTCTTTTGTAAAATGGACGATAAATAAATAGTCGACATTTAAATCTTCCATTAATTTAATCTTATCTTCCACAGGTGTGATGTATTGGACCGCCTCTTGGCCTTTCCCAAGCACAACAGATGGATGCGGATCAAATGTCATGACTGCAGACTGTTGATTATGAAGAGAAGCGATCTCATTTGCTTGATGGATTACTTTTTGATGACCTAAATGAACGCCATCAAAAAAGCCTAAGGCCATAACCAATGGAGGAAAGTCGCTATTAGTATAAGAATGTGGATGATCAAGCTGTATTACTTTCAAGATTTTTCCTTCTTTCTATTTCAAAGTTTAACGTTACGGATGACTTTAACCGGCTTAATTAGATTAGGCTTATTGGGATGGAGATCATAAATGGCATAGGCTAAATGCTGATAGCTCATTATTGCTGGGCTTTGAGGCCAATTTTCTGGTATGGGAAGCACAGCCCCATTAAGCACACGCTCAAGCAATAATTCATCCATCTCAATCATCGGTATATGAGAGAGGGCTTTTTCTAAAGGAAAAAGAAAAGCGGCGATAGAACGATTCTCTTTCACCAATTTCTCAAGCTCCTCTAAAGGTATACATTCATTACGTGTAAAGGAAGCGGAAGCTGTTCTTGTTAAATCTGACATATATGCAGGGTATCCTAATTTCTCTCCTATCATAACAGCAAGTGTTCGAATATACGTTCCTTTGCTACAATGAACACGGAAGGAAAAGCTCACTTCGCCTTCTTTCCATTTTATTTCATCATCCAACAGACACAAATCGTAAATATGTATCTTCCTTTTTGGCCTTTCAACAGGAATACCAGCCCTAGCATATTCATATAATTTCTTTCCATTTACTTTAACTGCTGAATACATGGGAGGTGTTTGTTCAATGGTACCTGTTAACTCTTGAAGTACATGGTTAATTTGCTGAATTGTAATTGAACTCTCTACTTTTTTCTCTTCTACGGTTTCTCCCTCAGCATCTTCCGTTGTAGTAGATCTTCCAATAGTCACTTCCCCTTCGTAGACTTTACCAGCATTCGTTATGTATTCAGCTATTTTAGTGCCTTTACCTAAACAAATAGGCAGAACACCCTCTACCTCCGGATCTAATGTCCCTGTATGACCAACTTTCTTCATTTTTAATAATTTCCTTATTTTAAAAACACAATCATGAGATGTCAACCCTTTTGGTTTCCATAATGGGATGATTCCGTCCAATCTCTTCACTCCCTTTTAGAGATTGTTCAAAAAGTCCGGTAAAAATGACACTGTGAGAAAATGATCTTCAACTAAATACCGACATGTCCTATGGACAATGCAAAAGTCAGTACATCCTTGTAAAGAGTCCGCTTCGAACTTTCGCTGACAGGGCGTGAGTGCCTTTAACCACTTGGTCTTTTTTATCTTCCTTTTTGAACACACAATTTCACATAAAAATAGACTGTCTCAAAATGAAAGTAGACTGTTCTATTGCCATAGCAATTTCTAGAAGAGTCTTACATTTCATGAGACAGCCATCAGCAAAAGCTGCTATTCATCTTTCAATTCTTTAAGAATGGATTCAATTTTGTTTCCATAGCCAATGGATTCATCAAATTCAAATGTAATTTCGGGAGTTTTACGCAAGCGTATTCGCTTCCCTATTTCAGACCTTATAAATCCTTTTGCTTTTGAAAGGCCTTTAAGGGTAGCCTCCATTTGATCTTCATCTCCTAAAACAGAAATAAAGATGGTAGCTTGCTGTAAATCACCCGTTACCTGTACATCTGTTACAGTAACGAATCCCACCCGAGGGTCTTTAAGTTTTCTACCAATGATCTCGCCGAGTTCTTTTTTCATTTGTTCTCCAACTCGATTGGCACGAACATTCATTTTTAACACCTCGCCTTATACTAACATACTCATAAAAGCTAAAAACAACCGTGTCGGCTGCTTTTTGCCAAGAAGTGAAAAGCGAGCCTTATCAGTTTGTTTGGCCTTTTCCGGTTTCACCCAGTTATAGCCACTCATATTCCGTTTTTACTCTTTCCCACTCAGGAAAGGTATCTAGAAATTTTATTGCCCGCTCTAATTCACGCTCAGCAGCTTGATGTGAATTAGAGACAGTCACTAGGGAGATGTTTGACAGCTGCCAGACATCTTGATGGCCAGTTTCTGCTGCAGAAAGATTGAATTTTTGTCGTACCCTCGTTAAAGTTCGTTGCAAAACAGCTCTCTTATCTTTTAGGGAGTGTGCATCATGAATTCTAAATTCCAGTTCGACAAAACCAATCAAGCTCGTTCAATTTCCTTCATGACAAAGGCTTCAATGACATCCTCTTCTTTAACATCATTGAAATTCTTAATGGTAATTCCACATTCATACCCTTGGCTTACTTCCTTTACATCGTCTTTGAAGCGTTTCAAATCATCGATTTCCCCTTCATAGATGACGATGCCATTTCTAATGATACGCACACTACTATCTCGTGTGATTTTTCCATCTGTTACATAAGAACCAGCAATTGTCCCAATTTTAGATACTTTGAAAGTTTGGCGGATCTCTGCTTGGCCAATGACTTCTTCTTTAAATTCAGGATCCAGCATTCCTTTCATCGCTGATTCAATTTCTTCAATCGCTTTATAAATCACTCTGTGCAAACGTACGTCTACTTTCTCAGAATCAGCAGCACGTTTGGCATTCACATCAGGGCGTACATTAAAGCCAATTACAATAGCATTGGAAGCTGCTGCTAAGGTAATGTCGGATTCGTTTATTGCACCCACAGCTGTGTGGATGATTTTAACATTAACTCCTGCAACTTCTATTTGTCTAAGAGCAGCGGCAAGAGCTTCTACAGAACCTTGAACATCGGCCTTCACAATGACATTCAAATCCTTCATTTCCCCTTGCTTCATCTGATCAAATAATGTGTCCAAGCTTACGCGCGAACTTTCGCCTCTTGAAGCAAGTAAAGCTTGCTGAGCTCTTGTTTCTCCAATTTGACGCGCCGTCTTTTCATCTTCAAACACTACAAAGCGGTCCCCGGCTTGTGGGACATCATTTAAACCTGTGATTTCAACCGGTGTCGAAGGAGAGGCTTTCTTCACTCTTCTACCAATATCATTCACCATAGCGCGAACACGGCCAAATGTATCGCCTGCCACAATAGGATCCCCTACATTTAACGTTCCATTCTGCACTAAAAGTGTGGCAACAGACCCTCGGCCTTTATCAAGTTGCGCTTCAATCACGGTACCTATTGCTTTACGGCTCGGATTGGCTTTTAATTCTTCTACTTCACTGACTAACAGAATCATTTCTAATAGATTATCTATTCCTTCTCCCTTTAAAGCAGAAATGGGAACAAAGATTGTGTCTCCTCCCCAATCTTCCGGTACAAGAGCATGTTCTGTTAATTCTTGCATCACCCGATCTGGATTTGCTGATGGCTTATCCATCTTGTTCACTGCAACAATGATTGGTACCTCTGCCGCTTTTGCATGGTTAATCGCTTCAATCGTTTGTGGCATAACTCCATCATCTGCTGCAACAACAAGAATCGTAATATCCGTTATTTTTGCACCTCTTGCTCTCATTGTTGTAAAAGCAGCGTGTCCAGGCGTATCGAGGAATGTAATCTTTTTGCCATTTTCTTCAATTTGATAAGCACCAATATGCTGAGTAATTCCCCCAGCTTCCCCAGCCGTAACCTTCGTATGACGTAAGGAGTCTAAAAGCGTTGTTTTTCCGTGGTCAACATGCCCCATGATGGTGACAACAGCAGGTCGTTCTTGCAATTTCTCAGTTTCATCATCAGTAAAATAGACTTCAAGATCTGTTGTATCCACAAGTATTTCTTCTTCTACATTTACCCCATACTCACTGCAAATTAATTCGATGGCATCCCGATCCAATTCTTGATTGATCGTTGCCATAACTCCAAGTAAGAAGAGTTTCTTAATAATTTCAGATGGCTCTCTATGCAGCTTTTTAGCTAATTCTCCAACAGATAAGGACTCCGTGAAAACAATCTTTTCAGGCAGCTCCTTTTGTTTCTTTGGTGCTGGTTGTGGAACTGGTGTGTTCGCTTTATTTCTATGGTTGTTTCTGTTCTGATTGCCTTTTCTATTTTTGTTAAAACCTTTATTTCCACTTTTTGAAGCTGTTTGCGGTCCTTTATTATTCATATGTGGTTTATTTTGCTCCATTTTCTGTTTTTTACCTGCCTGTTGTTGACCAGAAGATTGGTTAACAGGCTGGTTTGATTTGTTTTGCTGATTATTGTTCTTTGTTTGTGGATTTTTTTCATCGCGCTTTTGAAATGGCGGCTTTTGTTGGCCACTTTGCTGGCGATTTTTCTGGTTTGATTGCGCTGGCCTGTTCTGTTCATTCTTTTTTGGAAAGTTCTTTTTTGCATTCGCTTTATCTGGCGTTTTTTCGTTCTTTTGATAAGCAGCATCGAGACGACTGACCGTTTCCGGCTCAATCATCGACATATGGTTTCCTACTTCGACATTCATTTCTTTCAATTTATTAATAATTTCTTTACTTGTCTTATTTTGCTTTTTTGCATATTCATAAACTCGTACCTTACTCATCGGTTCACCCCCGTTTTATTGATCGAGCATTGAAATAAGTTTCTTTGCGAAACCCTCTTCCAGGACAGCCACAACCACTCTTTCATCCTTTCCTATAGAGTGGCCGAGTTTTTCTCTGGATTCTACAAAGCGGAAAGGAACATGGTAAAAAGTACATTTATCCTGTATTTTTTTTGAAGTATTCTTGGATGCATCATTCGAAATTAAAATCAATTTTGCCTTTTGTAATTTAATTTCCTTTAGCACCAATTCTTCCCCTGAAATTATTTTTCTAGCTCGATTCGCCAAACCAAGCAGGCTCATCCAAGGGTCCTGCTTTCTCATTTTGACTCATCTTTCTGGACTAAAGTAAGTAATTCATCATAAAGTGAGTCCTCCACTTTAGCATTCAATTGATTTGCAAACACATTATGCTTTTTCGCGTTTACGATTGCTTCCTGACTTAAAGAAACATAAGCTCCCCTTCCAGGTTTTTTACCAGTTGGGTCGATCGAAACTTCTCCTTCTTTGGAACGAACAATTCGGATCATTTCTTTCTTAGGCTTCATTTCTCCAGTTGCTAGACATTTTCTTAATGGCACTTTTTTTCGGGCCATTTTTTCTCCCCCCTATTCGATTTCATCCTCACTTAAATCGAATGTGCTCTCTGAGGTATCCTCTTCTTCGAAGAACAGATCATCATTTAGTGGATAGATCCCGGCATCGCGAGCATCTGTTTCACTTTTGATATCAATTTTCCAACCTGTTAGTTTAGCTGCAAGTCTCGCATTCTGTCCTCTTTTTCCAATCGCAAGAGAAAGCTGGTAGTCCGGTACAATGACCGTTGTTGCTTTATCCTCTTCATCTATTATCACTTCTAAAACTTTAGAAGGACTCAAGGCATTGGCAACGAAAACCTTCGGATCAGTAGACCATTCCACTATATCTATTTTTTCCCCTTTTAGTTCATCTACTATTGCTTGAACTCTCGTACCTTTGGGGCCAACGCATGAACCTACAGGGTCTACCTCAGGATATTCAGTGCTAACTGAAATTTTCGAACGATCCCCAGCTTCACGCGCCACAGATCTTAACTCTACAGTACCATCATAGATTTCTGGAACTTCAATTTCAAAAAGTCTTTTCAATAGACCTGGATGAGTACGGGAAACATAGATTTGTGGACCTTTTGTTGTTTTTTCTACTTTTGTGATGTAAACCTTAATTCGATCATGCGGTTTATAGACTTCATTCGGCATTTGTTCACTTTGTGGTAAAATAGCCTCTATTTTACCTAGACTGACATAGATAAATTTGGAATCATAGCGTTGAACAATTCCTGTCATAATATCATCTTCACGATCGATAAACTCAGAATAAATAATGCCTCGTTCTGCTTCACGGACCCGTTGAGTGACAACTTGCTTAGCGGTTTGGGCAGCAATACGTCCAAAATCCTTTGGTGTGACTTCCAATTCAACAACGTCTTCAATTTCATAGGCAGGATTAATTTTCTTAGCTTCGTCGATAGAAATTTCTAGTCTTGAATCAAAGACTTCTTCAACAACATCTTTTCTAGCGAAAACTCGCATGGTTCCCGATCCTAAATTCAGATCAACACGAACATTTTGCGCTTGATTGAAATTTCTTTTATATGCTGATACGAGTGCAGCCTCAATAGCTTCGATCAAGACCTCTCTGCTGATTCCCTTTTCCTTTTCTAAAATAATGAGAGCATCCAATAATTCCGAGCTCATTAAATGTCATCCCCTTTAAAATTCTACAGCTAATCTTGCTTTCGATACTTTATTTAATGGCAGTTCAATCTTTTTCATTCGTGTCTTTTCTTTCATTTCAAGTGTAAGGATCTCATTGTCAAAGGCAGCTAGACGGCCTTCAAAGGATTTTTCTCCATCAATCGGTTCATACGTATTTACTTGTATCATTTTACCGATTGCCTGCATATAATCTTTCTCTTTTTTCAACGGACGTTCTGCTCCAGGTGAAGATACTTCTAAAAAATAATTATGAGGAATTGGATCAATCTCATCTAGTTGTTCGCTTAGTCGCTCACTAACAAGACCGCATTCTTCAATATCAACACCATTTTCTTTGTCAATAAATAGGCGTAGAAACCAGTTTTTTCCTTCTTTTACATATTCAACATCAACTAATTCTAGTCCCATATCATCAAGAATCGGCTTTGCGAGCTTTTCAACGAGGTCTGTAACTTTGCTCATAATTACCTCCAGAATTTCAAAGTTATAATCAATTTTGTTATGACAATACGAAAGAGTGGGGGGCGCCCACTCTTTTTAACAGAGAGTTATTCATAGTATATCCATAAAAAATATACCACAATCAAAGCCTAGTTGCAAACAGAAAAGCGTAAGCGCCTTGCTCAGCCCCGACAAGCAAATGTTCTGAGACAAGAAAAGTCCGGTTTTGACTTTTATTGGCTCAGGTTATTTGACCTCGAGGGGCTAGGCGCTGGAGCTGGACAACAGAAAAGCGTAAGCGCCTGTTTAGTGACGTACAAACTTTCATGGTAAGGATGAACAGCTAAAAACGCGCCGTCCTGGCGGCAGACTCAAACGCGACGTCCTGTCGCTTCGTCTGCACTAGTACATCCTGTACGTCGCAACACTGTTCTGACCTACATCCTGTAGCCCTGAGATAATGGAAACACCATGAGCTTGAAAAGCGAATGGATGTTGACTTACGCAAGCAGAAACCGAAAGTTTGCTAGTCAACAACCAAAAATCCCAAGCTCCGCTCTTAACAACATCTTGTAGCTCTAAAATAGAGAAAGCTGGTTCTGGTCAGGGAGCCCCTGCAGTATACCTTGTTGATCCAAGTACTCAATAATTGTTTTGGATACTTTCCCACGTTTTTGTAAATCCTCTTTTGAAAGAAAATCTCCTTCCTTGCGAGCCTGGACAATATTTAAGGCCGCATTTGTCCCAAGTCCAGGAACAGCATTAAAAGGGGGAATTAAAGCATCTTCATCAATGATAAAATCAGTTGCACTAGAACGATAGAGATCAACCTGTTTAAATTTAAATCCTCTTTCACACATTTCTAGTGCAAGTTCTAATACAGTTAAAACACTTTTTTCCTTTGGAGCTGCATCTAACCCTTTAGCATTTATTTCTTGTATTCGAGTACGAATCGCATGAGAGCCGCGATTCATTGCAATGAGATCGAAATCCTCTGCCCTAACAGTGAAATAGGCTGCATAATAATAGAGAGGATGATGAACTTTAAAATAAGCAATTCTTACAGCCATTAATACATATGCAGCTGCGTGGGCTTTAGGGAACATATATTTAATCTTCTTACATGAATCAATATACCAATCAGGTACATTGTTTTTTTTCATTTCTTCTTCCCATTCTGGAGGTAAACCTTTCCCCTTACGTACAGATTCCATAATTTTAAACGCTAAAGAAGAATCTAACCCCTGATAAATTAAATATACCATAATATCATCCCGACAGCCGATTACCTCTGGTAGCGTACATGTTTTATTATGGATTAATTCCTGTGCGTTTCCGAGCCATACATCCGTTCCATGGGATAGCCCTGAAATTTGTACTAGTTCTGAAAAAGTGGTTGGCTTCGTATCCTCTAACATTTGTCTAACAAAGCGTGTTCCAAATTCCGGGATACCTAGGGTACCTGTTTTACACATGATCTGCTCTTCCGTCACACCGAGGGATTCCGTACCGGTAAATAGTTTCATCACTTCAGAATCATCTGTAGGAATGGTTTTTGGATCAATTCCACTCAGATCTTGTAGCATCCTGATAACGGTTGGATCATCATGACCGAGTATATCTAATTTTAATAAATTGCTATCGATCGAGTGGAAATCATAATGAGTTGTCCGCCATTCCGAGCCGCTATCATCTGCTGGAAACTGGATAGGAGTGAAATCATAAATCTCCATATCATCAGGGACAACAATAATTCCGCCTGGATGCTGTCCTGTCGTTCGTTTAACACCTGTACACCCTTGAACAAGTCGGTCTACTTCTGCCCCTCTTTGCTGAAGATTATTGTCTTGAGCATAGCCTTTTACATATCCATAGGCAGTTTTTTCTGCAACGGTTCCGATTGTTCCTGCTCTGTAGACATAATCTTCTCCAAAAAGAACCTTCGTATAATTATGCGCCTGTGGCTGATATTCTCCCGAAAAGTTCAAGTCAATATCCGGAACCTTGTCCCCTTTAAAACCAAGGAATGTTTCAAAAGGTATATCGTGTCCATCTTTTTGATAAGGCGTACCACATTTTTCACACTCTTTATCAGGTAAATCAAATCCTGATCCGACTGATCCATCGTCAAAAAATATGGAGTGTTTACATTCGGGACATACGTAATGCGGCGGCAATGGATTTACCTCTGTAATTTCTGTCATTGTTGCCACTAATGATGATCCAACTGATCCTCTTGAACCAACTAGATATCCATCATCCAATGATTTTTTAACTAATTTATGGGAGATTAGATAGATAACAGCGAATCCATGCCCAATGATACTTTTTAATTCTTTTTCCAGTCTCGCTTCAATAATTTCTGGTAACTCGTCTCCATAAATGCTCTTCGCCCGACCATAGCTCATGGAACGAATTTCTTCTTCTGCCCCTTCAATCTTCGGGGTATACAAGTCATCCTTAATTGGTTTAACTGACTCAAGTGAATCGACAATTGCGTTAGAATTCTCTACCACAATTTTACGCGCTTTATCTTTACCGAGAAAAGAAAATTCAGCCAACATTTCATCTGTTGTTCGAAAATGAACAGATGGAAGGCGATGGCGATTTAATGGATTCGCCCCACCTTGAGAATTAATTAAAATTTGCCGATTGATTTTATTTTCTTCATGCAAATAATGCACATTTCCTGTTGCTACTACAGGAATATCCATTTTTTCGCCCATGTCAATAATATTGGTAATAATGTCTTCAAGATCCTTTTGATCTCTTACAAGCTCCATCTCTATTAGAGGCGCATACACAGACTTAGGATGAATTTCAAAATAATCATAAAAGCTTGCTACTTTTTCCGCCTCTTGGCGTCCTTTTTGCATCATGGCTTCAAAGACTTCTCCCTTGTCACAACCTGAACCAATCAATAAGCCTTCTCGATATTTTTCTAGAAGCGATCTAGGAATACGGGGAACTCGAAAGAAGTACTGAAGATGTGAAATAGAAACCAATTTATATAGATTTTTTAATCCAATATCATTTTTAACTAAAATCGTACAATGATTAGGACGAGCACGTTTATAGGCTTCTCCTTCTCCCAGATAGTCATTGAATTGATCATGATATTCAATTCCTTTTTCAGATGCATCCTTCAACATTTTTAAAAATAGGTAGCCCGTTGCCTCAGCATCATAGATAGCACGGTGATGCTGCGTGAGATCAATATCGAACTTTTTCGCCAATGTATTTAATCGATGGTTTTTCATTTGCGGGTACAGTAATCTCGCCAGCTCCAATGTGTCGATCACCGGATTCGTCGATTTCCCAAGTTCGTATTTTTGATAACCTGTATTTAGGAAGCCCATATCAAATGATGCATTATGAGCGACATAAATAGCATTGCCCGTCCATTGATGGAATCGATGTAAAACAGCGTCGATGTCAGGTGCGTTTTGGACCATCTCATCAGTGATTCCTGTCAAATCAATAGTCGTAGTTGAAAGTGGATGATGAGGATTAGCAAAGCTTTCGAAAGTATCAATAATCTCTCCTCCACGTATCTTAACAGCGGCTAATTCAATAATTGTGTCATATATAGCAGAAAGGCCCGTTGTTTCTACATCAAAAACAACAAACTCTGAATCTTCTAATTTCAGATGTGTACTATTATAGGCAATCGGTACGCCGTCATCGACAAGATTGGCCTCCAAACCATAAATAATTTTTACATCATTTTTTTTGCCAGCATTATAAGCTTCTGGAAAGGATTGAACAACAGCATGATCTGTTACCGCGATCGCTTTGTGTCCCCATTTTTTAGCCTGAGCCACATAATTAGACATAGATGTGAGACCATCCATTTGACTCATGGTCGTGTGAAGATGAAGCTCAACTCTTTTTTCTTTAGCTTGATCAAAGCGTTCTTTCGGCTTGACTTCATTTATATCATTCGCAATCATGACTAGATCACGCACAAATGTATCATTCTGGATGCTGCCTCGCGCTTTTACCCACTTACCCTTTGTGACCTGTTGCAGCGTTTCTGCATCCTCTTTATCCCTAGAAAACATTTTAACAAGAATGGAATCCGTATAATCTGTTATTTTAAAGGTTAGAAGAGTACGGCCACTACGGAGCTCCCTTGTTTGTGCATCAAAAATATAGCCTTCTACAGTGATTCTTCTTTCTTCATCTACTATATTTTTCAAACTTACGATCTCTTCTGTTGGATTAATCGAAATTCCAATCGTAAGAGGACCACTTGGCGTTCCTTTCTTACCTTCTTTTTCAGTTTCTTGTTTCTGCATCTCAATCATTGCTTGTTTGGCTTTTTCTGCATCCTCTTTTTGCTTTGCTTCAAGAAATTTTTGATAATCATCATTCGTGTCTTCCTGAGCCATTACTTGTCCATCCAATTGCAAAGGAGGAAAACCATATTGTATGAAAATGTCCTGAATAAGTTGGCTGTATTTTCGCTTTAAGGTTTGTATCTCTGTATCATTTCGAGCAGTAATGGACAGGACATTCCCGCTTACTTGAGGAATTTGATTGTTTAATAAGGACAACAGGACTGGGGATATACCATCCAGTTCTTTGATGCAATGTGTCCAATATGCTTGCACCAACTCCTCCGTAATTGTGGAATCTGCGGTTGAAACCTCAAAACGAATAGATGCAATATGTTGAAAAGCTTGCTGAAGTTTTTCGGCGAATTGAATAAACAAATTATAAGGAAGCACTTTTTCAAATTGAAAAGAAAAATGCCACACCTTTTGTGTGCGATCTACAACTAATTTCGTAATTTCAGCATGCTGAAAAAAGGGGACGCTCGCATCGGCAGTTAGTCCAATTTGTTGTAATAGTACTTGAAACCTTTCTCTTCTAGAGGCGGGATCATTTGCCATTTTTCTCTCACCCATCCTTTTATATTGCCTGTTCAAAAAGTCGATAAAAAAGACTAAGTCGGTGACTATGCTGACTTCGATGTTCGACACAGGACGTGTCGGTACCTAGTTGAAGATCATTATCTTGATGCGTCATTTTTGTTGAGCTTTTTGAACAACCTTTTATAATGTTATTTTAACAGACTAAGGCACCCTTTTAGGGAAGTTCAAAAGTTCTTTTTGAACACGCACCATAAGGGTACCTTGAGTTATTCCCCGCTTTTTAATAATTGTGCAATTGTTGCTAGGAGTTCCGCTTTATGAATCTCCAACACTTCACCCGAATGTCTTAATTTGACTTCTAAAATACCCTCTGCAGCCTTTTTACCAATTGTTACTCTTATAGGGAGCCCCATTAAATCAGCATCTTTAAATTTAACGCCAGGCCGTTCTAGACGATCATCGAATAACACTTCGTAGTCTTGCTGGAGCTCTTGATATAAGCTTTCGGCAAGCTCCTTTTGGTCTTCATTCTTCATATTGATTGGAATTAAATGAACCTGATAAGGGGCAATATTTATTGGCCATTTCAAGCCATTTTCATCATTGTATTGTTCAGTAATAGCGGAAAGAGTACGAGAAACACCAATCCCATAACAACCCATGATGATGCTTTGCGACTTCCCATTCTCATCTAAATATTTTGCTTCAAGTGCATCACTATACTTTGTCCCTAATTTAAAAATATGCCCTACCTCAATTCCTTGGGCGAAGCGGATTGTGCCGTTCCCATCTGGTGAAGGATCTCCCTCTTTTATGAAACGTAGATCTGCATATTCCTCTACCTTAAAATCTCTTTCAGGTACAACTCCTGTAAAATGATATCCTTCTTCATTCGCTCCACAAACAGCATTTACCATTGATTGAATGGCAAGATCTGCATAAATTTTAATTTCTGAAGGTAACTGAACCGGTCCAATCGAGCCAACTGAACACCCTAAAAGTTGTTCAATCTCCACATGCTCTGCCAATTCTACAGTATCAGCTTGTAATATATTCTTCAGTTTAATGTCATTGATTTCATGATCTCCTCGCACTAAAATCAACATAAACTTTCCATCAACATTAAAAACAAGTGATTTTATGCATTTCTCTGCATTAACTTCCAGAAAAGAAGAAATATCTTCAATTGTTTTTTGATTTGGTGTTTCGATCTTAGTTAAAGCTTGTTTGGGCTCAGATGATTTTTCATAGGTTCGTTTTACCTCTGCCATTTCAATATTCGCAGCATAGGAGGAGGAATCAGAATAAGCGATCGTATCTTCACCAATCTCAGATAAAACCATAAATTCTTGTGTATCTTTTCCACCAATTGCGCCTGAATCGGCTAGGACAGCGCGAAAATCCAGACCACATCTAGTGAATATATTGTGATAAGCTTGATAGATTTTATCATATACTTCATCAAGGCTTTCTTGATTCGCATGGAAGGAATAGGCATCCTTCATAATAAATTCTCGTCCACGTAATAGGCCAAATCTTGGACGTTTCTCATCACGAAATTTTGTTTGAATTTGGTATAAAGTAAGCGGAAGACGTTTATAGGATTTCAACTCATCCTTAACAATAGACGTAATCACTTCCTCATGGGTAGGTCCTAATGCGAATTCACGTCCATGTCTGTCCGTTATTCGCATTAATTCTGCTCCATATCCTTCCCAGCGTCCAGATTCCTGCCATAATTCAGCTGGTTGCAATGTAGGCATTAATATTTCCGCTGCTCCTGCATTTTCCAATTCTTCTCTAATAATCGTTTCGATTTTATTTAACACGCGTTTTGCAAGTGGCATATACGTATATACGCCACTTGCCGTTTGTCTAATAAACCCTGCACGAAGAAGGAGCTGATGGCTTTTTACTTCTGCATCAGCAGGAACTTCACGAAGCGTAGGGATTAATGTCATACTTTGTCTCATATTGGCACCCCGACTTTAATTATATTAATGAATGAAAAATCTTTGAATATCATTCCATGTGACAACGATCATTAACAGCATCAGCAATGCAAAGCCGATAAAATGAACAACACCTTCCATTTGACGATCAACTGGTTTTCCTCTTAATGCTTCCACTCCAAAAAACAGAAGTCGTCCACCATCAAGGGCAGGAATAGGCAACAGATTCATAATACCTAAATTAATGCTGAGTAGACCGGTCCAACGAAGAAGATTTAATAACCCTGTTTTCACAACAGTTTCAGTCGTTTTATAAATCCCAACTGGTCCAGAGAGCATATCAATGGAAAAATTCCCAGTCACTAGTTGTCCTAGCAACTTAAAGATTTCAATTGTCATAAGATACGTTTCTTGAAAACCGCTTAAAGCAATTTTGCTAAACGATTTATCTAATTCTGCTTGTACTCCTATTAAACCGATCGCTTCACTTTCTTCCATCTCTTGCTTTTCAGGAACAACTGGAATTTCCAAAGTTTGTTGATCTCTTTCAATCGTAAAGACTAATTCTTCATTTGGATGTGCACGCACAATGGTTGTCATATCGGTAAACGTCTTAACCTCGGAACCGTCAATACTTAAGACGGTATCACCTTCCTGAAATCCCGCTTCCTTTGCCGGACTATCTGGTAAGATCGTTCCAAAAACGGCTTCTTTTACAGGTACTCCCTGGATCATTGATATGATTGTGAACACAACAACCGCTAAAATAAAATTAAAAAGCGGGCCTGCGAAAATCGTCATCGCTCTTTGACTAAGCTTTTTAGAAGCAAATTGCCGGTTCCATGGAGCGATTTGAGTCTCTGTTTGATTCTCGACTATGACTGCTTCCCGAGAAAGTTGGAATGTTTGTAGTACATCATCTTCCATATCCTCGTAGCCACTAATAAACAATTGATGTTCTAAATCGGCTTTCTCCACTTCTATGGTGCGAGCATTTGGAAAGCGATCACGACCATTGAGAATAATTTTCGTGACAATCCCATTTTCATCAAGCAGGAGGCCGATCCGATGACCTGGTTTAATTTCTGCTATTTCTGGGTCTTCGCCAGCCATTCTGACATACCCACCAATAGGAAGTAAACGGATTGTATAAATGGTCTCATTTTTTTTATAGGAAAAGACTTTCGGCCCAAAGCCGATGGCAAATTCTCTCACCAAAATCCCTGATCTTTTTGCGAAAATAAAATGCCCGAACTCATGAAAAAATACAAGAGCTCCGAAAATGATAATAAATGAAATAATCGTGTTCAACCGGCATAACCACCTTTTTTATAAAGAGAGTGAATGAACATAATTTCTAGTTTCGGAATCTACTTCCCGAATGGTTGCTAAATCAGGATGCTTAATATTCTGGTGATGTGTGAGTGCTTTTTCAATTAGGTTTTCAATCATTAAAAAGGAAATTTTTCCATTTAGAAACTGGTTCACTGCTACTTCATTAGCTGCATTTAGAACGGTTGGCATTGAACCACCTAGTTTTCCCGCCTCATAGGCAAACCGTAAGCATGGGAACCGATCTGTATCCATTTCTTCAAATTGAAGTTTCCCTATTTTTACAAGATCAAGTGGCTCTCCAGACTGGAAAGGTAATCGTTCCGGATAGCTAAGTGCATATTGAATCGGAACTCTCATGTCTGGACTCCCTAATTGTGCAATCACACTACTATCATGATACTCCACCATTGAGTGAATAATACTTTCTCTATGTAAAACGACATTAATTTGCTCATAAGCAATTCCGAACAACCAATAAGCTTCAATAACTTCTAATCCTTTATTCATCATTGTAGCAGAATCAATGGTTATTTTCGATCCCATCGACCAATTAGGGTGGGCAAGTGCCTGTTGAAGTGTCACCTTTTCAAGCTCTTTTCTCGTAAGATCTCTGAAGCTTCCCCCTGAAGCAGTAAGAATCAAGCGTGACACATTTCTCGTTTTTTCCCCATTTAAGCATTGAAAAATCGCCGAATGTTCACTATCAACTGGAAGAATGGAGACTTGCTTCCGCTTTGCTGCCTCCATAACTATATGACCAGCCGTTACAAGAGTTTCCTTATTCGCTAGCGCAATCGTTTTTCCCGCTTCAATTGCCATTAAGGTCGGCTCCAAACCAACACTTCCCATGACAGCATTTAAAACAATTTGCACTTTATGATGAACAGCTGCTTCAATAAGCCCCTCGTTCCCATATGCAAATGAAACACGAGGAAATTCACTTTGCAAGAGCTCACAATCTGCTTGCTCTTGTACAGAAACAAATTGTGGTGCAAATTCCACAATGATTTTTCTAGTTAATTCTATATTTTTCCCTGTGGTCATCGCCACTAATTTATATTGCTCTGGATTTTTTCGTATAATATCAAGGGCTTGTGTACCAATGGAACCTGTAGCTCCTAATAAACTGATTAACTTCATCATTTTCTCTCCTTATAGGGGGTGTTCATAAAGTTCGGTAAAAAGGGCAGTGCCAGATAAATGATCTTCAACTGAGTAGCTACATGACCTATATATTTACACGGAAGTCAGTACATTCTACAAGTCCGCTCAAATCACTACGATGAGGATTCGGGAAAGCTTTCCTCATGCCCGCTCGCACTTTCGACACTAGTGTCGATCGGTTATGATTGATGTCAACGTAGTCGCCAGCTTGGTCCTTTTAACCTTCCTTTGAACATCTCTTATACATAAAACACGCCAATCTGAAGTTTACATTCCTAGGTAAACTCCGATTAGGGGAGCTTTGTTAATAAAAAATAAAGTAGTGGTAATACAAATAACCAACTATCACATCGATCTAACATCCCACCATGTCCCGGGAAAATCCTGCCTGAATCTTTCACTGCAAAATGACGTTTCAAAGCTGATTCAGCTAGATCACCTAGTTGTCCAAATATTGATAAGACGACTGTAATCATTAATAACTTAACAGTAGGCACGGGAATATTTGTAAAAATAGCAAAGATCAGCGCAACGATAAGGGCTGAAAGAATTCCTCCAATAAAGCCACCTATGGTTTTATTAGGGCTGATTTCAGGCCAGAGTTTGCGTTTTCCAAAGTATTTTCCTACAAAATAGGCTCCAGAATCTGTCATCCAGACGACAAGTAAAGCAAAAAACAATAGAATTAGTCCTTCTTCTCGAATCTGGACCATATAATAAAAACCAATTCCGATATAAAATATCGATAAAAAAGTAAAGCCGGCTTGATCAAAATGAAACTTGTTTTTTACGATAACAGTATAAGATAGTAAAATTAAAACGAAAACATATGAAAGCTCCATTTTTGACAAATTAAAAATAGATAGTGTTTCATACAGCTCCGGAGGCAAAAGAAAAACCCATAAAAACAAAGTCGCCAAGCCGCCATGAACTGAAAAAATAGATAGTTTCCTCATTTGTAATAGTTCATAAAGAGCGATGGTTGCCATCACATAAGTTAATAATAAAAATGGTATGCCGCCAACTATAACCATCGGTAAAAAAATGGCTATAAGTATAGCAGCGGTAATGATTCGTTGCTTCATCTCTTGGACTCCTCTTCATTTAATCCACCATATCGTCTTGTTCGCTGTTGAAAGGCTTCAACGGCTTCGATAAGCTGTATCTCAGAAAAATCCGGCCATAATACATCGGTAAACCATAATTCAGTATAGGCGATTTGCCAAAGCATAAAATTACTTAATCGCAGCTCTCCACTAGTTCGTATTAATAAATCCGGATCAGATAGGGATTGAGTCATTAAATAACGTGAAAAACATGAGTCAGTTATGTCATCCAGTGCTAATTTATCCTGTTTTACATCATTCGCTAAATTTTTGACAGCATCAATGATCTCAGCTCTTCCACCATAGTTTAATGCAAAATGTAAATTCAATCCTGTATTTCCCGCTGTTCTCTTTATGGCATCATCTACCGCTCGTTTTGTTTTTTCAGGGAGCTGACTTCTATCTCCCATCATTGTAACTCTCACATTCTCTTCAATTAATTCCGGTAAAAAACTGCCTAAAAATTCCTCTGGCAGTCCCATTAAATAATCGACCTCGAATTTTGGCCGTTTCCAATTTTCAGTTGAAAATGCATATAAAGTTAAAGTATTGATATTTAGTTGATTCGCCAGCTTCGTAATTTTTCTGACCGTTCTCATCCCCTCATGATGGCCAGCAACACGAGGTAATGCTCGTTTTTTCGCCCATCTCCCATTACCATCCATAATAATTGCTACATGTCTTGGAATGGGTTGGTCTAAAATTCGCGTTACCCTCTCGTTCATTGTGGTTTGTTTTTCGGGGGTATTCCATAATTTTATTTTTTTAAACATGAAAGGGTCCTCCATCAGCGTTGCATCCTATTTGACCTTAATCCATATCTTACCATAGGACGGAAGGCGTATCACACACTTTCTAATTATTTATGCAATAACCATGGATTCTATTATAAAGAAAAAAATACTTTTTGGATAGTCACTCATGTAAGAAGTACAAAAACATTGGAGCAGAATATAAAGTTCTTTACAGTTTAAAAAAGCTCCCAATATAGATAAATTGGGAGCTAGTCATGTAAATGTCACACTTCAAGAACCTCTTGTTCTTTTTCCTTTGTAGTTGTTTCAATTTGGCTAATATGCTCATCAGTTAGGTTCTGAATATCCTCTGTGTAACTGCGAAGCTCATCCTCAGTAATATCTCCTGATTTTTCCAGTTTCTTGAGATCTTCATTCGCATCACGTCTAATATTTCGTACCACTACTTTAGCATTTTCAGCTTCTTTTTTTACGACCTTGACTAGCTCTTTTCTTCGCTCTTCTGTAAGTTGCGGAATGGTTAGTCTGATTAAAGAACCATCATTAGCTGGATTTAAACCAAGATCTGATTTTAAAATAGCTTTTTCAATATCACCGATAATCGTCTTATCATATGGTTGAACAACCAACATTCTTGCTTCTGGCACAGAAATAGATGCCATTTGATTAATTGGTGTTGGTGCACCATAATAATCTACCGATATTTTATCTAAAAGTGAGGCATTGGCACGTCCAGCCCGTATACTTGAAAGCTCTCTTTTATAAGCTTGAAGCGATTTTTCCATTTTGTCTTTAGTACTCGAAATAACTTGTTTTGCCATTATTCCTTCCCCCTAACTAAAGTTCCAATTTGTTCTCCCATGACAGCTCTCTTCACATTTCCGTTCTCTGTAAAAGAGAAAACGATAAGTGGAATATCATTATCCATACATAAAGATGAAGCGGTGGAATCCATTACACCCAAACCTTCTTTTAAGACGTCTAAATAGGAAAGCTGCTCATATTTCTGTGCATCTTTATCAAGCTTAGGATCAGCATTGTATACGCCATCCACGTTATTTTTCGCCATTAGAATAACTTCAGCTTCTATCTCAGCTGCCCTCAAGGCTGCAGTCGTATCTGTAGTGAAATAAGGATTTCCAGTACCAGCTGCAAAAATAACCACTCGTTTTTTTTCAAGATGGCGAATTGCTCTTCTTCTAATATACGGCTCTGCTACTTGACGCATATCGATAGATGTTTGTACACGTGTTTCAATTCCCATCTGTTCAAGGCTGTCTTGCAGGGCTAATGAATTCATTACGGTTGCCAACATCCCCATGTAATCGGCGTTAGCCCGATCCATACCCATTTCACTGCCTACTTTCCCACGCCAAATATTTCCAGCGCCCACAACAACAGCCACTTCAACACCTAGTTCAGCGACCTCTTTAATTTGACCGGCAATTGACTTAATGACGGACGGATTAATTCCAAACCCTTCTGTCCCCGCCAAAGCCTCGCCACTGAGTTTAAGAACCACTCTCTTGTATTTTGGCTTGTCCATATGAACCTCCATTGTCATCTCTTATGTATCTTTTTAAGAAAAGCGCAAGGCGCCCGCCTATCGGCGACAAGCAAATGTTCCTGAACCTAGAAAGGTGCATTTCCCCTTTCTAGGTTCAGGGTTATTTGACCTCGAGCCGATGGCGCCTGGAGCTGGACAACAACTGCCCAACCTTAAGGTAATCTTAGGAAAAACTATATACTTTCTTATCTTTTTCAAAAATAGGGAACACAATGTGTTCCCTATTTTGAAAAGCGCAAACACCCATTTAGCGATATCAAAGCTATAAGATTACAACGTCCATCGTCTGCGCTCAAAAAGCTTGTGTTCACTAAGTGTTGAGTGCTAGCGTTGATCCAGTTGTTTTTTGTGCAAATTATTTTTTGATTTGGCTCATAACTTCTTCAGCGAAGTTTTCTTGACGTTTTTCAAGACCTTCACCGACTTCATAACGTACGAAATCTTGGACAGTTGCTCCTTTGGACTCTACAAATTTACGGACTTTTTGATCAGGATCTTTTACAAAAGATTGGTCAAGAAGGCAAATTTGTTCAAAGAATTTTCCTAGACGACCTTCAACCATTTTTTCAACGATTTTTTCAGGTTTTCCTTCATTTAAAGCTTGTTGTGTCAAAACTTGGCGTTCACTGTCCACTTCTTCTGCTGAAACTTGATCACGAGAAATGTATTTAGGATTGATCGCCGCAATATGCATTGCTACATCTTTTGCTACCTCTTGATCAGTTGTTCCTTCAAGAACAGTTAACACACCAATTCTTCCACCCATGTGCAAATATTCACCAAATGCACCTTGATCAGATTTTGTTTTCACCGCAAAACGGCGTAGCGTAATCTTTTCACCAATTTTTGCAATTGCGCCGTTAATATATTCACTCATCACTTGGCCGTTTGTCATTTTTTGTTGAAGAGCTGTTTCAACAGAATCAGCGTTATTTTCAAGCAAATGCTGAGCAAGTTCTTTAACAAGAGCTTGGAAAGTTTCGTTTTTAGCAACAAAGTCTGTTTCAGCATTCACTTCAAGAATCACTGCTTTATTTCCTTCACTTAAAATGAAAGTTGTGCCTTCAGCTGCAATACGATCCGCTTTTTTAGCAGCGGAAGCAATCCCTTTTTCGCGAAGAAAATTAATTGCTTCTTCCATATTTCCATCGGTTTCAGTTAAAGCCTTTTTACAGTCTAACATCCCTGCGCCTGTTTTTTCACGCAGTTCCTTTACCATTTGTGCATTAATTGCCATATTATAAGTCCTCCCTATCCTGCTTTCAATTTTAAGTATTAAGAGGATGTTCAAAAAGTCGGGTAAAAATGACACTGCTAGTACAGGACGTCAGCGTCTTTAGCCGACTTGATCCTTTTTATCCTTCTTTTTGAACATGTGCTCTAAAGAAATCCTATTTGATAAAAAAGGTGATAAGTGTTTACCACTTCATCACCTTTTTTTGTCACGATTATGAATTGGCCTGTCTCACAGCATTAAACGTTAGCTGTATCTGTTGCTTCCTCTGCTTCTTCCTCTTCAACCTCTTTTTGGGCTTCAAGCAAAGCATCAGCCATTTTAGAAGTTAATAGTTTAACGGCACGGATTGCGTCGTCATTCGCTGGGATCACATAATCAATTTCATCTGGATCACAGTTTGTATCAACAATACCAACGATTGGAATATTTAGTTTGCGTGCTTCAGCAACAGCAATTCTTTCCTTACGTGGGTCAATAATGAAGAGAGCATCTGGAAGAACTTTCATATCTTTAATTCCACCTAAGAAACGTACAAGTCGATCATATTCTTTATTTAACATAACAACTTCTTTTTTAGGTAGAACTTCAAAGGTTCCATCTTCTTCCATCTTTTCAATCGCTTTTAAACGCTCAATTCTTGATTGAATGGTTTCAAAGTTCGTTAGAGTTCCGCCAAGCCAACGATGGTTTACATAATAATGTCCAGCACGTTCTGCTTCGTCTTTGACAGATTCTTGAGCTTGTTTTTTAGTTCCTACGAAAAGAACTTTTCCATTGTTTTCGGCAAGCTCTCTCATAAAGCTATAAGCTGCCTCAACCTTCTTAACTGTTTTTTGAAGGTCAATAATATAAATACCGTTACGCTCCGTAAAAATATACTTCTTCATTTTTGGGTTCCAACGGCGTGTTTGGTGTCCAAAGTGAACACCAGCTTCTAATAATTGTTTCATTGAAATGACTGACATTTCTACTTCCTCCTCGGTTTTTATCCTCCGTTCTGGTCATATCTTGCACAAACTGTTCATAGCTTGAGCTACAGACAGCACCTTGCCACAAAATCACAGAACGTGTGTATTAACACCATCAATGAATATAGCATAAACCAAACGTCATATCAAGTATTAAGAATGCATATTTTTAAATTTCAGGGCAAGACTGACTTCAGTTTTTCCTTTGTTTAATCGTTGAGCTATTTCCTCAATAGTTAATCCCTCTGACTGAAGAGATTGAACTTGATCAGCAAATAGACGGGTGTCGGACAAAATATCCAACTCCCCTTCACTCTCTTTCATTCCTGTTTGCTCAACAGCATTTACATGATATGCTTTTTCTGCTTGCATTCTCGTATAGTTCTTTGCCTTCACACTAGGTTGTTGTTCCTCAAGTTGATGTTCGCTCTTGACAGTTCCCTCACTGTTCATTTCATGCGAGTCTTCGGCCTTGTTTTGTTGTGATGTGTGGAAATTAGCTGCTTTCGACATAAACAGTTGATTTTCTTCCTTCATTTCTACTAAAAAGCTCGTCAGAAATTCTTCTGTTTCTGCTTGCATTTTTTGCTGAGCCTTTTCTATTTCCATTAACCGATTTTGTCGCATGTACAATAATACAACAGCAAAAATTAAAATTGCGTTTAAAATGAACAATAGGAAGATTAATGCGCTTGTCAATTATATCCCTACCCACTATAATCTATTCTTTTTCCTTTATACGGATGTTGCTCATTTACTGGCTTGTTCTCCACTGTTTTCTCTTTTTTATTTTGATTAGAGTGACGCTCTTTTTGATCCTTAGCAGAAGGATCTTCTTTTTTTAAGCGAACCTCATCATTCTCATCCAATTGATTGACTCGCTGTCGCTCTTGTTCAATCTTGTCCTTTGTTTCTTCCTTAGCTTGTTCAGTCATAGCTTGCCCTCTTTGTTGCAATTGTTCTGCTATTTTCCCTGCTTCCGTTGTTCTCGGGAGTGCCACCTGCAATTCAATTAATTTTAAACTCATGGATTTCCCCCATTATCGTTTTTTTAACAGAATTACTTTCAACTTCGCCAAGGTTTTTGAATGAATTTGCGATATTCTCGAGGTTGACAGTTGCATCACCTCGCCAATCTCCGTAAATGTAAGTTCTTCCTTATAAAACAAGCTTAACACTAGCTGTTCTTTTTCCGTTAAATCCGTAATCGCTTCTCCCAGTTCACTAAGCCACTCTTTTTTTATAAGTTGCTCTTCAGGTCCCACCGATTCCTGATCTCTAATTGAATGAACCGATTGATCCCCGTCCTCATTCGTAGCTATTTTTTCATCCATAGAAAGTACACTGGAAAAAACATGCTCATTTAAGACACGGCATACCTCGTCTTCCGTATAGCCACAGTTTTTAGCAATCTCACTTACAGATGGTTTGCGCATCAGATGCTGTTCCAACTCATTTGTAGTCGCTTCAATCTTTTTTACTTTTTCCCGTGTGCTTCTTGGAAGCCAATCCTCTTTTCTTAATCCATCAATCACAGCACCTCTAATCCTAAAGGATGCATATGTATCGAATTTTAAATCTCGTGAAATATCAAACTTATGCAGGGCATCTAATAATCCCGTCATCCCTAAACTTCTTAATTCTTCTCTACTCACATTTTTGGGAAGTCCAACGGAAATACGCTGAACATGATATGAAACTAAGGGCATATATTTCTCAATCAACTGATTTCCTGCATCTGCATCCCGAGAATGAATCCATAAATCCCAACATATTTGCTCATCAAGCAGTGGTGAGTGCGACATCCTATCTTCTCCTCACATGTATAAGCTTTTTTTATACTGATATCTATATCTCGAGGGCTTCATGATAAGCCTTTCTAATATATAAAATAGATGATTCTGGAACAAATTCAATCGTTCTTCCACTATTCCCACCTGTATCTTCTCCGACAACAGGGATATTCAAATCTTTCAACTCTCGCTTCACTGCTTCCACATTTCTCGGTCCAATTCTCATCTGCTCCGTTTGTTTTTCAAAATTAAACATTTGAGCGCCACCAGCAATTTTAGCTTTTAATTGATGACGGATTGCTCCTATTGCCAATAAATCCACCACTAATTTCTTAATAGAAGTATCAGCAAACTTGGCCTCATTTAATGGTTGACGTCCTTTAGCAAGTGATGATTCTGGCAGCATAATATGGGCGAGCCCAGCTATTTGTGATTGCTGATCATAGATCACAACACCCACACAAGAACCAAGCCCCGCCGTTCTAATTGTATGTGGTGCCTTCACTATATTCATATCAGCTATTCCGACACGAACTACTGTATCAATCATCAATTCTAACCCCAAGCTTTTGAAAGATTGTTGCAAAAGAGCTTGGATCTGGCAGTAGAAAAAAATGTCCCTTCACACTCTTTGAATCATCACTTGTCTCCTCATCATTTAAAGCTGTATCAATTACAATTACATAGTCCTGTGATTGAGATAGCTCGATCAAACCATAACTAATAACAGCACCCGCCATATCGATGCTAATAGAAGGAACAGAGGCGTGTAATCGTAATCCTGTAAAATCAGATAGGGACGTTAAATAGGAGCCTGTGAGAATATTCCCTAACTCTTGCATTGCTGATAAAGCCATTTCTGAATAGGGCGGCTGTGATAAAGAGAAAGTATTGTCTTGTGTTACCTTCTGTACCAACCTTGTTGCTTGTTCGAGAGGTAAAATAAAAAACATACTCCCAGAAGCATCTCCCTCAACCCTTAGAAATACTGCTGTGACAACAGTATCATGGCCACCAGCTAGCTCTAGCATTTGATCAAATGTGATAATCCGTGCTGTCGGTACTTTCATTTCAATATTTTTCCCTGTTAAAACCGATAACGCAGTAGCAGCATTTCCAGCACCGATATTCCCAATCTCTTTCAAAATATCAAGGTGAAATGGCGTGATTTCTGTTTCAAACTCCATTGTTTATTTTCCTTAATTCAGGCGGTTTAATCGTTAATTCTAAATCAAGAAGAATGAATAGCCGATGATCTATATTGGCCACTCCGGAAATATATTCTTCTGCAATCGAACCAGCTACATTAGGACATGGTTCAATTGCTTCGATAGGAATATCTAAGACATCATTTGCTTCATCTACGATCATGCCTACTGTAATCTCATCCCATGTGACAATGATAATTCGTGTACTATCTAGATGATCGGAATCCCCTATTCCAAACCGTTGTTTTAAATCAATAATTGGAATAATGATTCCTCGTAAATTTATGACACCTTTTATAAATGCAGGCATATTGGGGACTCTTGTGATATGGAGCATTTTTTCTATTGCTGTTACATATTCTGCCGAAAGACAGTATTCTTTCTGATTCAGTTTAAAGACGATCACTTTTTGCTTAGAATCAATCACTGCTTCACTCATCATCGTTCACTCCCTTTTTTCACTTTATCTCGAATTAACTGGCAGTATGACCACCATCAAGAATTCGAGGAAAACAAAATTATAAGTGGGGATCAACTGCCAGTAAACCCCCGATTCGTTCAGGCCTTGTGACGTACAGAATGTACTAGGGCAGACGAAGCGACAAGACGTCGCGGCCTTACCTTTGAGCTTTCCTAGTCATTGTAAAAAGACACTGAATGAAGTTTTATTTTATCAAGGCGTTACAATCGATGATTAAGGCTACCTGCCCGTCACCTAAAATCGTTGCACCTGAAACCGCAAAAACCTCTGCTAAATAATTTCCTAAAGATTTCAGAACAATTTCTTGCTGGCCAATGAAAGATTCAACAGCTAAAGCAGCCATTTTTTCACCTTTCCGTACAATGACAATCGATACAAATTCAGATTCACTAGGAGTGCTATTCTCTACATGGAAAACATCCTGTAAGGAAAGTAACGGCACAACACTTCCTCGGAAATCAATAACAGGCTGATTATGGGCAGTCATAATCTCAGACTTTTTGATAATTGCTGTTTCAATAATCGATGAAAGTGGAACAGCATATTTTTCTGCTCCTACCTCTACAAGTAAAGCTGAAATAATCGATAATGTTAAAGGTAATTGGATGGAAAATTTTGAGCCCTTCCCTTCGGAAGATTCAATCGAGATCGAACCTCCCAATGACTGGATAGTCGACTTGACGACATCTAAACCAACTCCTCGACCTGATACATCTGAAATCGTCTCAGCTGTAGAGAAGCCTGGAGCCATAATTAATTCAAAAGCCGCTTCATCTGATAACAAATCTGCTTCATTTTGCGAAACAATGCCTTTCGATATCGCTTTATCAATCACCTTATGTCTATTAATTCCTGCTCCATCGTCAGTAATTTCAATGAAAACATGATTACCACTATGATAGGCTTTTAGATTAATTGTTCCACTTTCTGCCTTTCCATTTGCTCTTCGAACATCAGGACTTTCAATACCATGGTCAATAGCATTTCTTAATAAATGGACAATCGGATCACCGATCTCGTCAATAACAGTACGGTCCAATTCAGTTTCAGCACCAACAATATGTAACTCCAACTGTTTATTTAAATCTTTTGCCAATTGTCTAACCATTTTAGGAAAACGATTAAAGACGGTTTCAACAGGTACCATGCGCATGTTCAGAATAATATTCTGTAAATCACTAGAAATTCTTGACATTCTCTCAACCGTTTCATGAAGATCTGGATGGTTAATATCTTGAGAGATTTGTTCTAGTCTACCTTTATCAATCACAAGCTCCTCAAATAGATTCATCAAAATATCGAGGCGATCAATATTGACTCTAATTGTCTTAGATGGTTTCTTTCCTTTTCTTTCTTTTGCATTCTTTGCTACTGAATTCTCGTTTTCACCTGATTCTACCGTTTCTTGCTTTACGTTTGTTGATGGATTCTTTTCCCGCTGAATCTGAGTTAAATCAACAGCCTGGACTTGGACAGATTCAATCTCAGATATTTTCATAATCTTATTGACTAGTTCATCTTCTGACTCTTTCGTAATGATCGTTGTGATGAATTGCGATTCAAATTGTTCTTCCTCTAGTTGCTCAACAGACGGCAATGATTTAATGACATCCCCCGATTTTTCTAAAACCTCAAACACCATGAAAACACGAGCCATTTTTAATAAGCAATCCGGCATTAAATTCACTTTGATTTCGAAACACTCATGCCCTTGTTCGCGTGACTGCTCAATCACCGTCTTTTCGTATTGATCATATTTGAGCTGATAATCAGGAGAAGTTTTCTCATCAGTAACCGTAGTAGCTATCTCTTGAATGGCTTTATCTTGCTCTGGGTTTAAGCCTTTTTCTAATAATTGTAATTTGGCTATTACTTCCGTGACATCTTTCTTCCCGTCACCCCCAGACTCAATTGAATCGACCATTGTCTCTAAATCATCGACTGCAAGAAAAACAACATCTAATAAAACAGAAGTGACGTCAATTTGTTCATTGCGAATACCATCAAGAACATTTTCCATTATATGAGTAAGATTAGCCAAATCGCTATAGCCCATTGTGGCTGACATTCCCTTTAATGTATGAGCAGCTCGGAATATCTCATTTACAACTTCTAAATCTTTCGGATTGTTCTCTAATGTTAAAAGATTTTGGTTTAACACCTGTAAATGTTCTTTACTTTCATCGATAAAAACTTCCAAATAATGATTCACATCCATACGCCCACATCCTTATTCTATTAGTTTCATAATATTCATAGCAATATCATCCAATTTGGAAACGGAATCGACTAATCCCGTTTCAATTGCTGCTCGCGGCATTCCGTATACGATGCAACTTTCCGAGGATTCGACCATTACGATGGTTTGGCCATTCTCCTTTAAGTGTATAATCCCTTTTTTTCCATCTGAGCCCATCCCAGTCATAATGACAGCAATCTTTTTGTGCGTTTTTAATTGACTTACTGATTGAAATAGCACATCAACCGATGGGCGATGTCCATTAACAGGCTCAGTCTCAGCAATCTTTATTCTTACTTCTCGCCCTTGTGATATAAGCAACATATGTTTCCCGCCTGGCGCAATATAAGCCGTCCCTTTTTGCAAAATTTCTCCATCTTCAGCTTCCTTTACCTCAATTTCGGAAAGGTTATTTAAGCGATTAGCTAAAGACTTTGTAAAATTGGGTGGCATATGTTGAACAATTAAAACAGGAACTTGCAAAGTTCTCGGCAATGCTGATAAAACAGCCTGTAATGCTCTTGGTCCTCCAGTGGATGTTCCTATACAGACGATCGTGTGATATTGGTCTTCTGAAAGCATTCCCTTTGTCTCCTCAATATTTTTGCGCAACATCCTCTACTAATCTTTTTGAGAAAATAATTTGCGTAATTTCCCAATAAAGGAACTTGGCATATGCGGTTGGGTTATCGGCTTGTTTTGATCGTTCAAGTAGCGATCAAGGATTAGATCTAATTTAATGGATATAGACGACCTTGGAAATTTAGTAGAAAAAGCTACCTGGCTGATGACTGCTTTTCGAACATGTGAATCTTCTGGTAAGACACCTAGTAGGTTCACTTCTTTATGAAGAAATTTACGGGAAGTTTTCTGTAATCGCTCTAGTGTTTCTCTTCCCTGTCTTTCATTGTCTGCACGGTTACAAATTAGAAAAAATTCACTTTCTGATCCTTCCATGCAAATAAACTTCATCATCGAATAGGCATCCGTCATGGCTGTTGGTTCAGGTGTTGAAATTACAAAGATATCCTCAGCTGCAAGTAGAATTTTCAATGTTGCTGTAGTTGCTCCCGCTGCCATATCAAAAATAATATAGTCATATTGCAGTTGTAAGTCCTTTAATCCTGTCAATAGTTTGTTTATCATAGCTGCAGTTAATTCAATCGTTTCATTTAACCCATTCCCAGCAGAAATATAAGAAATCCCTGCTGGCATTCGATAAATAATATTTTCGATTGCCAAATCTTTATGCAAAAAGTCAAATAAGGTATAAGCGGGAGCATGACCAAGGATAATATTGACGTTTCCCATTCCAAGATCCAGATCAAATAAAAGAACTTTATAGCCCCGCTCATTTAACTGTGTCGCTACATTAATGGAAATATTTGATTTACCAACACCGCCTTTTCCACTCACCACGGCTAGTGTCCTTGCTTGATTATCCATATTGTTTTCAATCATTCTTCTCAATTCTTGGGCTTGATCATTCATTGTTTTCATTCCCAACCAAGTAATGAGCAATGCTTTCTGGCGTTGCTTTTATAATGTCATCGGGGACATCTTGTCCAGTCGTAATATATGAAACACCAGTCTGATAATGACTGATCATATTGTATATAACTCCATATGAATTGGTTTCATCCGCTTTTGTAAAAATAAATTGATTAAATTCCATTTCAAGAAAATTATCTGCTATCTTGTGCATATCTTTTTCCTTCATAGAAATGGATAATACAAGATAAGTAAAGATATTTCTTTCAATCCCAAATATCTTGTTTAATTCTTCTATATAGCGTTTTTCGCGATAATTTCGTCCAGCTGTATCAATAAAAATAAGATCATAATCTGAATATTTATCAATGGCCGCTATAAAATTCTTTTCCTCATAAATTACTTCTAAGGGAACCTGAAGAAGCTCAGCATATGTTTTTAGTTGTTCAATAGCCGCTATCCGGTACGTATCCATCGTCATAAAAGCGACCTTCTTTTTTTCCTTCAGAACTGCATTTGCTGCTAGTTTCGCAATTGTCGTTGTTTTCCCTACTCCTGTTGGACCAACAAAATTAATGATTTTCACGTGCTCGGGAATCCCCTCAAATGAAATATCCTGCAAGTCCTGCAAAATTGCTTGAAAGCACCAATCTTCAATATCAGATTCAGTTGGTTTTTCACGATGTATTCTCCATCTTTCTAGCAACTGATCCCCAAGTTTTTTTATAAGTCTGTGCTCTAGATCAACAGCCAGTAATTTCAATAAACATGACTGGATTTCTTCTGGATAATGATTTAACGGTATTGAACTCGTCTGTTTTAAATGTGAAAGTTCTTTTTTTACATCAGCAAGCTGCTTACTGACATTTTGTTGCTCATTGTTTTGTTTTGTCTGAATAGGAGACGATAGCGACTCTTTCGTCCTTCTCTCTCTATTTATTTTAGTAGAAGCGACCGCGAGCGGCTTATCATCAATGGCAGCCACAACTTCGATCATTTTCTTGCGAAACAGCCCCATAAAGCCACCTTTATAGACAATTTTGGAATTTAAAATCACCGCATGATCGCCTAATTCTAGCTTTACCTTCTTCATAACCTCTGGCATTGTCGCAGCTCTTATTTTTTTCATATTCATCCGATGCTCACCACCCCACTACTTTGTACTTCGACATCTGCCTCTAACTCGTTATAGGATAAGACAGGGACATTGGGAAAATATCGCTCTGTTAATTGTCTGAAATACATTCTAACTGCTGGTGAACAGAGAAGTATCGGTGTTTGCTGTCTTAATGATTGCTGTTCAATTTGATTCGCTGTTGATTCAAGAATAGCTTGAGAATCGGTTGGTTCTATGGACAAATAATTGCCATGCTCTGTTTGTTGGACACTGTCTGCAATTATCTTTTCAATCTTTGCTGAAACGGTAATAACATGCAAAGTTTCATTTTCATTAACATATTGCTTTGTAATTTGTCTAGCTAATGCCTGTCGGACGTATTCCGCTAAAAGATCTGGATCAGACGTCATCTTAGCGTAATCAGCTAAAGCCTCAAAGATAATCGTCATATTACGAATCGAAACATTTTCTTTTAAAAGTTTCGCTAATACCTTCTGCACCTCACCAATTGTTAAAGGATTCGGTGTCACTTCTTCAACAAGAATCGGATATGTTTCTTGTAAATGATCAATTAACTGTTTTGTTTCTTGTCTGCCTAATAATTCATAAGCATTTGCCTTTAATACTTCGGTAATATGTGTGGATACGACAGATGGTGGATCAACCACGGTATAGCCCAATATTTCAGCTTGCTCCTTTACTTCCTCTGTTATCCATTTTGCTGGCAATCCAAAAGACGGTTCAATCGTATCAATTCCTTCAAGAGTATCCTCACCACCTGGACTCATAGCCAAGTAATGATCTAGCAGTAATTCTCCTTTTGCCATTTCATTGCCTTTAATCTTAATCCTGTAGGCATTTGGTTCTAATTGAATATTATCGCGAATCCGCACAACAGGAATGACAATCCCTAACTCCAAAGCAAGCTGCCTACGAATCATCACTACTCGATCAAGCAGGTCTCCCCCTTGATTCACATCAGCTAGTGGGATTAATCCATAACCAAATTCAAATTCAATGGCATCAACATGAAGTAAATTCACTACACTCTCAGGACTTTTTAAATCCTCTGCTTCTGCCTCTTCAGTTTGCTGATCAAGTAAATCCGCTTCAGAAATGGCTGGTGCACGAGAGATCATCATACCGCCAATGGCTAAAGTAGCTGCTATAGGGATCGTTAATAGATTATTAATGGTTGTAAATAATCCTAATAAGAAAATCGTTACAGCGGCTATATATAGCATCTTGGAATCTGAGAAAAGCTGCTTCATAATGTCACTGCCTAAATTTCCTTCAGATGCAGCCCTTGTCACAACAATTCCCGTTGCAGTGGAAATAAGTAATGCTGGAATTTGGCTCACAATTCCATCGCCTACAGTAAGCATGGAGTACTTTACAGCTGCTTCTCCGATAGGTAAGCCCTGTTGAACCATCCCGATGATAATACCAAACAATAAATTAATGAAAACAATGATAATACCGGCAATGGCATCTCCTTTAACAAACTTACTTGCCCCATCCATAGCTCCGTAAAAGTCCGATTCTCTTGAGACCTTCTCTCGGCGATCTCGTGCCTCATGTTCTGAAATCACTCCAGCATTCAAGTCAGCATCAATACTCATTTGCTTTCCTGGCATCGCGTCTAGGGTAAACCTCGCTGCAACTTCTGAAACTCGTTCTGCGCCTTTTGTAATGACAATAAATTGAATAACAATTAAAATGGCGAAAACAACAAGACCAACAAGAATATTACCTCCAGTTACAAATGTTCCAAATGTCTCAACAACCCCGCCGGCATCCCCTTTTGACAATATCGACCTTGTTGTCGAGACATTGAGACCTAGACGGAACAAAGTAAGTAATAATAATAACGACGGAAATATAGAAAATTGCAAAGCTTCATTCATATTCATCGAAGTAAGTAATACTAGGAGTGCAAGAGAAATATTGGTGATAATCAATAAACTTAATAACCATGGCGGAAATGGAATAACCAACATGGCCACAATTAAAATCACACTAGATAATACAGCTATATCTTTAAACTTCATA
Source organism: Bacillus sp. J14TS2 (assembly GCF_018333015.1). Lineage (NCBI taxonomy): Bacteria > Bacillati > Bacillota > Bacilli > Caryophanales > Bacillaceae > Bacillus > Bacillus sp. J14TS2. The sequence continues at coordinate 426,442 of NZ_BORE01000002.1, forward strand.
ACATTTCTCTCCCTATATTGAAAAGCGCAAGCGCCGGGTTAGCGGCGTACAAACTTTCATAGTAAAGATGAACAGCTAAAACGCGCCGTCCTGGCGCAACGCTGTTCTACCCTACATCCTGTAGGCCTGAGATAAAGGAAACACGATGAACCCGAAGGGTGAATCGATGTTGACTTTATCGTAGGAAGAAACCGAAAGTTTGCTAGGCGCTAGGCGCTGGAGCTAGATCCAGCATTAACCGAAATATATACTTATCTTATATTGAAAAGCGCAAGTGCCCGCCTAAAGGATGAACGGCTAAGGGCGCGCCGTCCTGGCGCAACGCCGTTCTCACCAACGTCCTGTTGACCTAAACCTTGTTCTGAATTCGATATACATAAGCTAGAACTTCCGCAACTGCTTTAAAAAATTCATCAGGTATTTTATCTCCAATATCAAGTTGATCATATAACGAGCGAGCTAACGGTCGATTCTCGACCATGATGATCTTGTTTTCTTTAGCGATTAATTTAATTTTTTGCGCTAAAAAATCGGCGCCCTTCGCAATGACTACTGGAGCATCTGCTTCCTTTTCATCATATTTTAATGCAATGGCATAATGGGTTGGATTTGTAATAATCACATCTGCCTTCGGTACTTCTTGCATCATGCGCGACATTGCCATTTCCCGTTGTTTTTGCTTTATTTTTGATTTAATTAATGGGTCACCTTCAGAATTCTTAAACTCGTCTTTTATGTCCTGTTTAGACATCCGAATATTTTTCTCAAAATCATATTTTTGATATAACCAATCAAAAATAGAAAGAAACAATAAAGAGATCGATGCGGCTATTCCCATTTGAATCGTTAACTTTCCCACTGTTTTTAAAGCAGCTCCAACCGATTGTTGAGAGAGCTGTAAAACATCCTCAATATGAAGATATAAAATAAAAAAAGTTACTCCACCAACAAAGCCGATTTTTAAAATTGATTTTAATAACTCAACGATCGCCCTAATGGAAAAAATTCGTTTAAATCCTTTAATAGGATCTAATTTTTCTAGTTTTGGTTGAATGGATTCAGTCGAAAACATAAAACCAACCTGCATTAAATTAGAAGCGACACCTGCGACTAAAGCAAGTAGAAAAACAGGGCCTAATAATAAAGCTACTTCTTTTAAGACAGCCAACATAATCGCATGGATATTTTCTTCCGTTAAATCCATTAGCATGAATTCATTAAAGGAGTGGCGGAAAGTCTGGAGTGCAATTTCTCCCATATTCGATGAATAAAATTGCAAAAACATAAAGACAGCTAACAATCCGATCGCTGTATTGACATCCTGACTTTTAGCTGATTGACCTTTTTTTCGCGTATCTAGCCGTTTTTTCGGTGTTGCTTTTTCCGTTTTTTCACCGGCAAAAAATTGAAGATCCAATTTAAGATGCATCAGCCAGTGCCTCCCATATAGCTCATCACATCTCTTAATACAACGAGCATTTCCTCAAACAGATTGTGTACAGCGGCGAATAATAAGGCCATAACGATAAAGATCACAATAAAACTTACAGCTATTTTGATCGGAAACCCGACAACAAATATATTTAATTGCGGCACCGTTCTTGCCACAATGCCAAGGGCAACATCAACTAAAAATAATGATGCAACGATAGGAATCGCCATTTGAAAAGCAATCATAAACATCATTCCAAAAGATTTCATCACGTATAAAATAAAACCTTCTTCTCCAAAAGCCACCACAAATTGATCGATAGGTATAAAATGATAGCTATTAAAAATACCATCTATAATTAAATGATGTCCATTTACCGCTAAGAGAAAAAGCAGAGAGAAAGTATATAAATATTGACCCATTAAAGGACTTTGCGCCCCTGTTTGAGGGTCAATCACATTCGCAATTGCGAACCCCATCTGAAAATCGATAAATCCCCCAGCAATTTGAATAGCGGATAGCATCATATAAGCAATAAATCCTAATAATAGCCCGATAACAGCTTCTTTTAAAATTAATAGTAAGTATGTGCCATCGATTGGAATTGGTGACACATCTAAGGTGTAGTAGATCATCACAGCTAAAATAAATGAAAAGCCTATTTTGAAGATTGTTGGGATCGTTCTATATGAAAACAATGGAACAGACACAAAAAAAGCAGATATTCTCATAAAAACAAGCAATACGATTGAAAATTGTGGAATTATTGTATCCATTGTATCATCCTATAAATCTAGTTAAGTTCTGAAATATATCTGCTGTATAAGATAATAATTTACTTATCATCCACGGTCCCAAAACAACTACTCCTACTAAAACAGCAATGATTTTCGGAATAAAAGCTAATGTTTGTTCTTGAATTTGCGTGGTTGCTTGAAATATACTGACCGCTAGCCCCACCGCTAGCGCAATCAATAACAGCGGGCCCGCTACTATCAAGATCGTATACACGCCATTTTTGGCTAAGGCAATGACGGCTTCTGCGCTCACTATGATCACTCCAAATACTTTAAATTTGTTATTTTGTTATAAAGGCATATTCAAAAAACAAGTTGGTGACTACACTGACGCCCTGTCAACCGGACTTTTTGAACACCCTCTAAAAATGGTTTAGCCAAAACTTTGTAATAAAGACTGAACGACTAAATACCAACCATCCACTAACACAAACAATAAAATTTTAAAAGGCAGTGAAATCATAACAGGTGGAAGCATCATCATCCCCATCGACATTAAAATACTCGCTACAACCATATCAATCACTAAAAATGGGATAAAAATCATAAAGCCAATTTGAAAAGCAGTTTTCATTTCGCTAAGTGCAAATGCTGGTACCATAGCAGTCAATGGAATATCTTCAATTGTTTCCGGCTGCTCTGCTTGAGAATAGTTTAAAAACAGTTGCAAATCTTTCTGTCTTGTGTGCTTACTCATAAATTCCTTAAATGGTACAGCTGCCCGTTCATAAGCCTCTTCTAAGTTAATTTCATCATTAAATAAAGGTGTTAAGGCCTGGTCATTTATCTCATGTAAAGTAGGAGCCATCACAAAAAACGTCAAAAATAAGGCAAGTCCTACTAAAACTTGGTTGGGCGGCATTTGCTGTGTTGCAAGCGATGTTCTGACAAATGACAAAACGATAATGATTCTCGTAAAAGAGGTCATCAAGATCAGTATCGCAGGCGCTATAGATAAAACGGTAAGCAATAAAAATAGCTTAACGGAAGTGGAAACAGCATCAGATGAACTACTATTAAAAAACTCCATGAATTCATTCATCTTGCGAATCCTTCCTTTCAAACTGTTCCATTGCTTTTTGCCGCTGTTTCTTAACCAAATTCAACTCATCTTTGAGTTGTTCCTGGAAAGAAGAAGGAGGTGTTCGCCCATCTCCCTCAGGCTTCTGTTTAACTGGCTTTTTGACGAATAACTTTGAGATTAGATCCGTCGGTTCTAACTTTTGCTCAAGTTGTTTATTATGTTGATGCAGAAACTCATTCATTTCCTTCTCATCTGTAATTTCCTGCAATAATTGAATATCTTCCCCCACACCGAGAATGAGAATTCGCCTTCCCACTTTCACAAGCTGAACAGATCGATTTCCTCCTAGTGTAGTTCCTCCGATACTTTGGATAAGTTTATTTTGTTGATAAGATTGGCTCTTCTTTTGAATAAATTTCAATAGAAAGTATAGGATAGCTAAAACCAAAACAAGAGAAGCCAACATTTTTAATACATCCAGAAAATTTATTCCTACTTTTTCTGTTGATTGATTTTCTTCAGTTTTTCTATCAGTTTGATTTGATGTATTTTCTTCTTGACATTCATCTTTATTTTCGCCAAAACAATCTGCAACACTCCCATCAAACGATGCGGCGTCTGCATGACTATTGACATATATATTTCCTATTAAAATAATCCCAAAAAAGATCAATAGCCATTTTTTATTTCGTTTCATTTTCATTATCCCAACGTTTTTTGAATGGCCTCAATCACGCGATCTGCTTGGAACGGTTTAACAATAAAATCCTTCGCTCCAGCTTGAATCGCGTCAATCACCATGGCCTGTTGCCCCATTGCTGAACACATAATAATTTTCGCTGCAGGATCTGCTGCTTTTATCTGTTTAAGAGCTGTTACACCATCTACTTCTGGCATCGTAATATCCATGGTCACAAGATCAGGCTTTAGTTCATTGTACTTCTCAATCGCTTGTTGCCCATCAGAAGCCTCTCCCACTACTTCAAATCCATTTTTCACTAGAATATCTTTAATCATCATCCGCATAAAAGCTGCATCATCTACAATTAAAATTCTTTTTCCCATATTATTCCCCTCCAAATAACTAATTCAGTTTCTTTAATCGATCTGACTGACTGACAATATCTGTTACCCGCACACCAAAGTTTTCATCAATGACAACCACTTCTCCTTTGGCAATAAGGCGACTATTTACTAAAATATCAACAGGTTCCCCAGCAAGCTTGTCCAATTCAATCACAGAACCAGCACCTAACTCTAGAATGTCTTTCACCGAGCGATTGGTTCTGCCCAGCTCTACCGTAACTTGTAGTGGAATATCTAAGAGCATATCTAAATTTTTCGTTTCATAACTAGGTGTTTCCATTTCATTGAAGTCTGCAAATGTCGCCGGTTGGACATTGGGCTGTACGTGAGAATGACTTGCATATAAAGTTTCTTTTGTGTCTAGAGCCTGGTTACTATGATCTGACTCCGTATCCGTATGTTTTGAATTATTTTCAACAACCTCTGAATTATTTGTAGTCAATTGTTGCGGGTCGTCATTTTGCAGTTTTTGATCTGCTTCTTCGCCTCCTGCTAAAAGATCCCTGACAAGATTACGAGCAAATTCAATCGGTAAAACTTGCATGATTTCCGAATCAATTAATGTCCCTATTTTCAATTGAAAAGCTACCTTTACAAGTAGATTATTCTGCGGAATATTGGACGTTCCTTCTCCTTCAGAAATATTCATTAAATCAACTGTTGGAGGAGAAATATCTACACGCTTATTAAAAACCGATGACATAGAGGTAGCTGCTGAACCCATCATTTGGTTCATCGCTTCCTGAATGGCACTCAAATGAATCTCATCCATTTCTTCAGATGGATTTGTGCCATCTCCCCCAAGCATCAAATCAGCAATAATCGTTGCATCACTTTGCTTTATGACCAAAATGTTGACTCCGGAAAATCCTTCTGTATATTTGACTCGAATAGCAGCACAAGGATGCGGAAATTCCTCTTCTAATTTAGCATGATCAATGATCGAAACGGATGGCGTTGTAATCTCTACTTTTTGATTAAGTAATGTAGATAATGCCGTAGCTGAACTCCCAAAAGATATATTTCCTAATTCACCAATGGCATCTCTCTGTACTTCATCTAAATAATCTTCTACAGAATGTACGACATCCTCTGTTTTTGTTGGTTCTTCAGAAGTTGACTGACCACCATTCAATAAGGCATCGATCTCCTCCTGTGAAAGCATATCACCACTCATATTCTTGATCTCCCTCCTTCATTGTTTCTAAGATTTGGATGGCAACTTTTTTATTTCTTTTTCCAGGTTGACCGATGAATTTCGGTTTCCCTCCCGTTTTTATTAGAAGAGGGGTATCAATTCTATTATTTAGCTCAATGACATCTCCACGGTCTAATGAAAGAAAATCTTCAATCATAATAGTTGCTGAGCCAAGTTCTGCTGAAACAGATATAATTGAATCTTTCACCTTTCTTTCAAGTAATAATGCCTCTTCCGGTTTCGTTACTTTCTTTTCACTCGCCATCCAATAATGAGCTGAGAGCTTCGGAATAATGGGTTCAAGCATGACATGGGGAATACAAATATTAATCATCCCACTTGTTTCACCAACGTTTGCGTTCATAGAAATCACCACAACTGTTTCATTCGGTGATACAACCTGTAAAAATTGTGGATTTACTTCCACGTCTGATAATATTGGGTCGATTTCCACCATACCTGACCAAGCCTCTTGTAGTTGATCTAATGAGCGTTCAAATAAATTAGTCATCAGCTTCATTTCAATCTCGGTAAGATTATCAATCTTATTAAAGCCATTCCCTTTTCCACCCAACACACGATCAATCATGGAATAAGCAATTACCGGGTGAATTTCCATAATCATTCTACCGTCTAATGGAGGAATCTCAATTACATTCATCACCGTCATATTGGGGACTGATCGAATATATTCTTCGTAAGGTATTTGGTCAGCCGATGCAACTGAAATATCAACGAACGTTCGTAATTGAGCTGAAAAATATGTTGTGAGTAAACGAGCAAAATTTTCATAGATTCTCGTCACGCTTCTAACCTGATCTTTTGAAAAGCGCAATGCCCGTTTAAAATCATAGTTCTTTACCCTTTGTTTCTCTTCTTCTTTTTTAAAATCATCCGCAGTCATTTCTCCAGTGGAAATGGCCGATAATAGAGCATCTATTTCGCCTTGGGATAATATTTCATCAGACATAACGACACCTCCGTTCCTGATATAGAAATTGACTTATGTCCAGTTTAGCTCAGTGCCACAAATTGGTTGTTTATGTTTTTCATATGTATCCATAATGACCAATTTGTATAAGGGTCTACAGGAATACGAGTCAGTAGCCATTCACCTGTGACCAATGGCCTTTGCTTTACTTATTAAGAGATGATGTAGGAGGTGATGTACACTTTTACTACTTTCCCTTGCTGCATTAAATCATTAATTTGTTTTCTAAAAGCTTCACTAAATTCTTGCTTTTCTTCCTTACCCTCTAGGTCTGATTCATCCATTTCAGAAAGTTCATCAATTAATAAATTCTGTACTTGGAAATCCCGTTTAACAAATTCTTCTTTCGCTTTCTTACTATCCGTTTGGACCTTCAGTGATAACTTAATATATTTACCGCTAGCTAGATTGGTTGTGATTTCTGGTACATCGACCGAAACCTTTAATATTTCATCAATGGTTGGCTCTTTATTTGAATCTTTATGGTCCATTTTCATGATGATAATGAGCGCCAAAGCAGCAAGCAGTAAAATGGCCATTAATAGTACAATCATTGTTGATGCCAATTTTTTATTCATTTTATTCATCCTTCCATCCTGGTTGGCCCATTAAATGGATAGATTGATAAAAATCAATCATTTTTTCTTTTACTTGGTCCTCCGACTCGGCAACAATATACTTTTGACCATTTGTTAAAGTAATTGTTGTATCTGGAAATGCCTCAAGCTTCTCAATATAAAGGGCATTTAAGTGAAACTTTTTTCCATTTAGTTTAGTAATCTCAATCACTTGTTGGTTGGGCTAATCGTCAAGCCCCTATCCTCCTTGTATTAACGTTTTAGATTGACAAGTTCTTGTAAGATTTCATCAGAGGTTGTGATAATTCTAGTGTTTGCTTGAAAGCCACGCTGTGCGACAATCATTTCCGTAAATTCTTCAGAAAGATCCACATTAGACATTTCTAAAGACCCGGAGACCAATTTTCCAGCACCAACATCAGCGGGAGCCAAATAGGTTGCTTCTCCTGTATTAGCTGAGCTAACGTATAAATTTTCGCCAACCTTTTCCAAGCCACCTGGATTTGCAAAGCGAGCAAGGGCAATAGAAGCGTGAGTTGTATATAATTCTCCCTCTTTTTCAAGCCCTAATTTGTCTGCTTGAATATAATCAATTGCATCCATTGTAGCTGTCACACCATCAGATGTAATGCCGGTGAGTGATGACATATTGTTACCATTTGTCAACGCTGTTTTAGCTGCATTGACAATCGCATCTTCATTTGCCTGACTAGGCTCTCCTTTATATGTTTGGTATGCATTGTATACTTCTTCAGCAGCCTGGCGTAAATCCGCAAAACTATTAATCGCATTCTGTGCACTCTCAACCGCGGCTGCAGCCTTTTGCGCAGCGTCATTAGCTGCTGCAATGGCTTTGGGATCCCCAGATTCATTTGCGTCAGTCTGCAATGATGCTGCTTCAATTTCTAGGAGACTAGCCTCTTTTTCAGCTTGAATCGTTAACTCTTCCAATTCATTGGTCAGCTTATCTAATAGGTCTACATATTTTTGTGATGAAGGGTTTTCCACTAAATTTTTAGCAGCAGCGGCCACCTTGCCGGCAATTTCTTGTGCCTTTTCTGCTGTGGTCATACCTGTCTTTTTAATAAAACTAATCCTTCCATCTTCGGAAATACTTAGACTTTCAACCTCATCTACATTGCCGCCGTTCATATGAACAGGCTCTAGGTTCCCATTTTCTGCATTTAAGGCCATGACATAATGCCCTGCTCCTGTAATAAGATAACCATCTGTATTCAAATATAAGTTACCAGCTCTTGTATAATAAGTGGATGTCGGGAAGAATGTATCACCAGCAGGTGTCCCTTCTGCTACAACAAAATAGCCATCCCCTTGAATACCGAGATCAAGCACTCTCCCAGTCGATTGCATGGAGCCTTGAGTATCGATTGTATCAATCGCAGCAAGCTGGGACCCTAATCCAACCTGTACAGGATTTTTCCCACCTTTATCCTGGGCTGGTCCACTTGCTCCTGACACGGTTTGGTTCACCATGTCCTTAAAGGTGACACGACCTTTTTTAAACCCATATGTATTCACATTTGCTATATTATTTCCAATCACATCTAATTTTGTTTGAAAGTTCTTCATCCCGCTAATACCTGAATACATTGAACGGATCATAATTCATTTTCCCCTTTCGTATTATGCCACTTCAATCATCAAGCGGCATGTGGCTTCTTTAAAAGCACTCGGAATTCTATTAATTTTGGATTTTAATTAGTTGATTTAGTTTAACTTGCTGATCGTCGTTCATCTGAAGAAATAGTTGTCCTTCTTTTTGGATAATCGATTGGACTATATCCTCAAATTCAATCCCCTCTTCTTCCCATGTAATCGTCTTTCCAATCAAGCTACTTGCTTGAACTAATGGGGATTCTTCGGATGGTTGATTGACTTGAGAAATATTTGCTGGAAATAACTCCGTACCATCCTCCAAAATGAATTTAACAGTTTCTCCCACAAATTGAACCGATGCGACAATTCCTTTTCCTTCTGTTACAGCCGCTTCATCTTCATCTGTCACATTATGCCAACTTACCTCTTTCCCAACAAAGTGACTATATTCAATTAAGCTTGATTGGATTTCTAATTGCACAAGCTTTTCGATGGAGTTACTCATATTCGTCATTTGTTCTAAAGAAGAAAATGTTGCCATCTGTGAGATAAATTCATTATCTTCCATCGGATTCATCGGATCTTGGTTCTGTAATTGAGCCATTAACAACTTTAAAAAATCATCTTTTCCCAATCGATCATTCTCTGTTTTTACTTCTGCATTCTGTGTCGGTGAATAAAATAAAGTAGGATCTAATGAGGTTGTCAATTTCTCATTACACCTCCTTTTCGAATAGAATATGATTCATTGTTTCCTGAAAATTCGACTCACCATCCGCTTGTTTATTATCCTCTTGAAATGCTTGTCGATTTTCTCGCCCTTGCTCATTTTGACCATGTTGATGATTCGTATATTTCAATTGACTAGAATCCCCATACGAGACTTCTATGCGCTCAACCTGGATATTCTGTTGTGAAAAAGCCTGCCTTAAACTGTGCATCTGAACATCCAACATTTCCTTTGCCGTCGAAGAAGAAGCTAGAAACCTCGCTGTCATAATTCCATCCTTTTGAAGCAATTCTACTCTTAATGATCCCAATTCTTCTGGATAAAGCCTGATCGTCAGTCTAGCTGTATGTGCAGTTTGATTGAAGTTTGAGCGTCCCATTATATTGCTTAACTCTCTTACAAAATTTCGAAAAGCAGGCTGTTGTTCAAGCGGCTTTTGCAAATTCAATTGATCTGTCACCATGCGTACGAAACGATCTTGACTTCCTGCTAGTTCCTGTGACAAAGATGAATCCAAATTCTGTTCAACCGTATTTGCCATATTGATTTGATTCTTTGTAAAATGACTGCCTTGTCTAGTAAAAAAAGGTGATTGCTCAGTTGGTTCATTCGTTTTAGTAAAAGCTTTAGGGATTGCCTCTTTAAAAAACTCTAACTTTGACAATTGCTCGATTTTTTCTTTTAACGTTTGTGATAAATCAGCTAACTCGATCAGCTGTCCCATTTCTTCTGCTGGGACAGGCAATTGTTTTGCTAATGATTGCAGACTTTTTTCCATTTTGAGTAAAGTGAAAATTGGTTCTTGGGGAAACACGTCCCAATCTGTTGGCTTCAAATCATGTAGAGCTTGAAAAATTTGTTTGCTCATTGCCACTATCGTATTTTGTTGATCTTCAGAAAGCTGAAAATCGAGATTCTCTTTTAACCAACCTGCTATTTGCGAAAAAGAGGTCTCCCATTCCGGAAATTGTTCCATTATAATAAAGTCTAAATCAAGATCATCGATTTTTTCATCCTCACTCGACACTTTCAAATGAGTAACTTCTTCCGTCATCCATTCCAGTAGTTTTTCAAGTGGGGATTTTGCTTCTTCCGATTGCTTTAAAGAGTTTTCTTTCAATGCGGATTGATTTTCTTTGAGCAAACTCCCCAACAGCATTGTAAAATCTGTATCTGATTCAGTTTCTACCAGCGAAGAGCCTAACATTGTAGGACTCATTTCAACCATATTAATTTTCATGATTCTCACCTCCCTTTCCATTTAAGAGATTTTCAAAAAGTCTCGTAAAAATGTCACTGCAGGATAAAGGGTCTTTGACTAAGTGCCAATATGTTCTGTATCGAACGTTAGCAATTGACATCAACATCTTTAATCGACTTGGTCCTTTTTATCCTTCTTTTTGAACACATGTCTAGTTAGCATTAATAGATAATTGCTCTGTATACTTGGCCGCTTTATCAGCCGGCATATTTTCCAAAATCTTCGCTAAAGATTCTGTTGGCAAATTGGTAAGGATCTTAACTGCCTCATCATTATTCATTTCTAGCACAATTGGAGCAGCTTTCTTTGGAGACATGGATGCATAGGTTGAAACAACATCCTTGAAGGCCCGTTTATTTTGCTCTTGTTGTTCTTTTAATTCATCTATCGTCTCTTCTAATCTCTTTTGCTCAATTTTATAACGTTCTTGCTCAGCATCTTTATCTTCTATCTTTTTCTGGAGCTGTTCGATTTCCGCATTCTTATTTTGAATTTCAGCATCCAATTGAATCATTTTTTCTTTGTATTCATCGATATTTTCTTTATCTTCTTGAACGGCTACTTGTGAAATAAAAGGGATTTTCTCTCCAAGTTCCTTTGCATGTTGAAAAACATTTATCCCTGCAATAGAAGCGATGATGAGCCCCGAAAATAGTGCAAACAAAAGCAGAATCAATCCCCAATAAATAAAGCGTCGAAAAAAGGGTGTTTTTTTTTCAACCGGCTGTTTTTTCAAGGCCTTTCCCACTTTCTCACCTAACTTCCTCCTCGAAAAAAGTACTGCCTTGAGGAAAATTCATCGAGTTGTAAATTTTCTGTTTGATTAAGTACTTCCCTATAGGCTTGATAACTTTTCTCTTTTAATTTTTCATACTTTTTCACTTCAATATTACTTTCCTTCAGTTTTTCTTCATGCCAATTCATCGTGTTCCGTGCATGGATCACAAGCCCTTGGGCGTGTTCAATCGACTTCTCTAAATTGGCAATAAAATGTTGGTAATGCCTGATTTTATCAACAGCCAACCCATTTGCTAGTTCTTTTGATTGAAACTGTTCAAGGTCTTCTTTTTTCTTTAGCAAATCATAAAGATGCTCTGCTGCTGCAGTAAACTTTTTTACAGATTCTTGATAGATATGTAACGATTCTTCCTTCTCTCGCTCTCTTAAGGTTAAGATTTTTTGGAATTTATATTGAAAACTCAATTTTCATCACCTGTTCCTACTAATTGGATCAGCTCATTCATACTTTGTTCCATCGAAATTTTCTCGTCTGTCCTCTGCTTTAAAAAGGACAAAATACGCGGATAAAATTCAATTGCTTGATCAATTTCTTTTGAAGAACCTCGTTTATAGGCACCAATATTAATAAGGTCTTCAGAATTTAAATAGGTGCTAAGCATCTCACGCAATTTTTCTGCGCTGCTTTGGTGTTTTTGAGAAACGAGTTCATTCATAAGTCTACTTACGCTTTTAAGGATATTGATAGCAGGGAATTGACCTTTATTCGCAAGCGCCCGATCAAGAACAATATGGCCATCCAGGATTCCCCTTACGGCATCAGCTATCGGTTCATTCATGTCATCACCATCTACCAATACGGTATAAAAAGCAGTGATCGAACCATATTCATTCGTCCCTGTCCGCTCAAGCAATTGTGGGAGGATCGAAAAGACAGAGGGCGTATACCCCTTAGTTGCTGGCGGTTCACCAACTGCCAACCCAACTTCTCGTTGCCCCATTGCTACCCGAGTGACAGAGTCCATCATAAACATTACATCTTGCCCCTTATCACGAAAATATTCCGCAATCGCTGTTGCCGTAAAAGCTCCCTTTATTCTCATTAAAGCAGGCATATCAGAAGTAGCCGCTATAATAATTGATTTCCTTAACCCTTCTGGTCCTAAATCCCTTTCGATGAATTCCCTAACTTCTCTACCCCGCTCACCAATCAACGCTATGACGTTAATATCTGCCTTTGTATTTCGCGCAATCATACCGAGTAAAGTACTTTTCCCAACACCACTACCAGCAAAAATACCAAGTCTTTGTCCTTTTCCCACAGTTAATAAGCTATCGATCGACCGAACCCCTACCTCTAATTGTTCTGAAATGGGGGGTCTGCTTAAAGGATTAGGCGGCGCTTTGTCTGTATTCGTTGACGTCATTCCCTTGGGAATCTCAAATCCATCCATTGGTCTTCCTAGAGAATCTACGACTCTGCCAATTAACTCAGGTCCAACTTTTATTTGTAATGGCTTTGCAGAAGCTTCCACTAAACTACCGGGAGCAATCTCTCGAATATCTGTATAAGGCATTAGAATAATATGCTGTTCTTTAAAACCAACCACTTCAGCCATAATTTTTCTTTTAGTCGTCCCGTTTCCTACATGGATATAACAAACGTCCCCAATGGAACTTTCTGGACCTTGGGACTCAATCATAAGACCTACAACTTTGCTCACTTTTCCGTAGCGTTTATACGTATTAATCGTTTTGATCATCGGCAATAACTCTTTCGCCATCATGACTCTTCACCTATCAAGATTTCTAGTAACTTTTCCTTTAATTCAACAAGTTGACTTGAAATGTTTGCATCAACCCTGCCGTGCTCTGATTCGATTTGACATGCGTATTCCTCCAAATCTACATCTGGATAAATAAAACAATCCACATCTTTTGGAAAAATAGTTTCAAGTTCTTGTTTTTCTGATATGAGTAATTCATATTGTGATGGATGTACATGAATTTGAATTTCTTTACTATTTCGAACCTCTTTCAGAGCCGTTTGAACAAGTGGTATAAAACGTTCAGGTTCCACCTCAAAAGTACTACGCATAATTCTTTCAGCAACAGCAATTGCTAAGTCCAAAATAACGACTTCCGAACTATGAACATACTGCTCATATTCTACTTTGGATTGGTCGGTAATATGTTTTGCCTGTTCAATTTTTAAAGTATATTCGTCCAATCCTTGTTGCCTACCCTCATTTGCTCCAATTTGGAAGCCTTCTTCATAAGCCTTCTGAACCAAATCTTTTTTCTCCAGCTCCCATTGACTCTGTTGTTGCTTTATATCCTCTAATAATAAATTTGCTTGTTCTTTAGCCTGGTGAATCAGAGTTTCGGCTGTAAGTTTGGCTTCAGAAATGATACGTTGCTCTTCATGATCAAGATATTGTCTATCGATTGAGCTAGTCTGGTTCTGCTGATCCAGCTTTATTGATTTAATCTGTATCATTTTTGGAGTTTCGTTTTGGTCTGTACCCAAATGACTTTTAAAAAGCCTAGACAATAATATCATCTCCTCCACCACGAGCGACGATTATTTCACCAGAATCCTCTAATCTACGAATAATACCAACAATTTTCGATTGTGATTCTTCTACATCACGCAACCGAACAGGTCCCATAAATTCCATTTCTTCTTTAATCGTTTCAACCATTCTAGTAGACATATTGCGATAAATGATTTCTTTCACTTCTTCACTAGAAATCTTCAATGCCAATAATAAATCTTCATTCTCACACTCACGTATAACCCGTTGGATGGAGCGATTATCAAGTGTGACGATATCTTCAAAAACAAACATCCGTTTTTTGATTTCTTCCGCCAAATCAGGATCTTCAACAGATAAGGCATCCAGTATTGTTTTTTCAGTGGATCGATCTACCCCATTTAATACATCTACTACAGCTTCTATCCCGCCAGTTTGTGTATAATCCTGCGTAACCGTTGTTGACAATTTTCTTTCGAGAATCGATTCTACCTCACTAATCACTTCAGGTGAGGTTCGATCCATAACAGCAATCCGTTTTGCTATATCCATCTGTACATTTTGTGGAAGTTCAGAAAGTATTTGTCCTGCTTTTTCTGGATCCAAATAAGATAAGATCAGCGCAATTGTTTGTGGATGTTCGTTTTGAATAAAATTTAATATTTGAGCAGCATCGGCTTTGCGGGCAAAATCAAATGGTCGCACCTGCAAGGAAGAAGTCAGCCGATTGATGATAGCAAGAGCCTGTTCTTCGCCTAGCGCTTTCTCTAAAACCGTTTTGGCATACCCAATTCCACCCTGCGAGATATAATCTTGCGCGATGGCAATTTGGTGGAATTCATCTAGAACGCCCTCTTTAGCTTCCGCCTCAACTTTTCTTACATTTGATATTTCCAAGGTAAGTTTCTCAATTTCTTCTTCAGATAAATGTTTATATACCGATGAAGCAACATCTGGTCCCATAGAAATTAGGAGTATTGCTGCTTTTTGTTTGCCTGATAAACTTTTTTTAGACAATCTATAACCCTCCTAATCCTCAGCCAGCCATGTTCGCAAAAGCTTTGCAAATTCATCAGGTTTTTCCTTAGCTAATTTTTCTAATTGTTTTCTTCTCATTGAACCTTCAGACGCTATTTCTTCTGGAATATCTGGTATTTCAACTTGAGGTTCCGGCGATTCCTCTAACCATTCCTCTTCTTCCTCTATTTCTTCATCTTTCTTACGAGATCTTAGTAAAAATACAAGTAAAATTGCAATGATGACTAATAACAAACCACCAGCCACATAGACCCACCACGGAATCGTATTTCCAGGCTCTTCCATTTCAACTTTTCCATTAAATGGTTGTACTGATACATTGATCTTACTTGCAATTTCATCATCTGAAAGATCAGTTCCAGCATCTTTATCAATGGAGGTTTTCACGATTGTTGACAGCAACTCTTGAATATCCTGTCTACGATCTTCAGGAAATGTGTTGACCTTTTGCGGATCTGGAGGTTCAACCATGACTTGGATCCCAAGGTCGCGAACCTTATAGGGGCTTTCAACGATTTCTTTACGAATTCGATTAATTTCGTTATTAATGGTTTCTTCTGTTTTTTCATAGTCCCCATTACCGCCTGCACCTTCTAAGTATTCAGTCCCACCTGCATCCTCGGCATCACCTGTTGGCGGAACTCCACCGGCTTGCTCGCCATTTCCTGTATATGCTTCTGTTATTTTGTGAGCACTAATCGCTATACCTTCCATATTTTCTTCATCAACGGGTGCAACTAAATTTTCTTCGCGGTTTTCCTGAGTAAAGTCAATATCAGCAGTGACAGATGTGACAACTTTATCAAAGCCCATCAGAGTTCCTAACATGTTTTGTACTTGTCTTTGAATATCACGTTCAACCTGTTTTTTTACTTGCATTTGTTGCGTCACACCATTTTCAGCATATTGATCTTGATTTAAGTCAAAATATTCAAGATACTGATTGCGGATTACGACGTTTTCTACAGGTAAATTTGGGATCGTTTTGGATACGAGGTGATAAAGTGATTTAATCTGTTTCTCATTAAATTCATAACCCGGTACTGTTTGTAAAACAATAGATGCAGAAGCTTCTTCAGTAGAATCATTGAGAAATACTCCTTTATTTGGTAAATTAATCATGACCTTCGCTTGATCAATTCCCTCAATAGTTTTCATAAGCTCTGCTAATTCTGTTTGCATCGCACTAAGTTTTAAAACATTAAACTCATTATCTGTCATACCAAAACCAGCATTTTCACCAAAGAACGAATAATCTATTTGTCCAGATTTAGGTATTCCCTCTGAAGCTAGCTCGACCATAAGTGATTCAGCCTGATCTTCTGGCACTTTAATCGTAGAGCCACCATTAACGATTTCTGACTTAATTCCCTTTTCGTCAAGACTCTCTTTAATGGATCCAGTTTCATTCGGAGTCAAGTTTGTATACAATGGAACGAAAGTCGTTTTTGTTGAAAAATAAATGATGATAAAAATAATAAATAGAAATGCAAGAAGAGATCCACTGATCATAAATCGTTGTGTTTTTGTTCTATTAATCCAATATTCTTTTAAACGATCAAATTGCTTGTTTACTGTCTCTTTCATTTATAAGCCCCTTACTAAATCCTGCAAAATGATTATCTTATTTAGAAAAGCGCAAGCGCCTTGCTATAGGAAGAAAGATATATTTCCCACAATCCTGACAGCAGACTCAAACCGTGACATCCTATCGCTTCGTCTGCACTAGTACATCCTGCACTTTGCAGCGCCTTTCTGACCAACATTCTGTTGCCCTTCGACAAGCAAATATTCTGAGCCAAAGTGAAAGGAGCTTTTTTACCTTTCATTGTCTCAGATTATGTATGAAGCATAACATTAACAAAAGCACGCCTTACGAAAATGAGATTTCATTGAGCCTCTAATCAGACCTGCATTCTCATCATCTCTTGGTAAGCTTCAACCGCTTTATTTCTAATTTCCAAAGCTGTTTGCATTGTAATAGATGCTTTCTGTGCTGTAATCATTACATCATGTAATTCTATATTCTGCCCGTTTACTAGTTTTTGGGTCGCTTCAGCAGATTGAAGTTGGGCATTATTTACCTCGTCCATCGCATTTTTGAGATAAGTTCCAAAATCGTTACCTGTCCCTTGAGACAATGACAGATTTTGACTATGTTCAGGCAGTGTTAAACCTTTTACTACATTAGTATTAATCAACACTGTAAGATTCCTCCTTACGAATTACTTGCCAATTTGCAAAGCTTTTAAATACATCGATTTACTAGCATCAAACACCGTCACATTCGCTTCATAGGAGCGTGTAGCACTAATCAAGTCAACCATTTCCTTTAATGGATCAACATTTGGAAGCTGCACATAACCATCTTGATTGGCATCAGGGTGATCAGGATTATATTCTAGGCGATAAGGAGCATCATCCTCTATAATTCTGGTTGCTTTTACGCCGTTTAGTTGTTGATTCTGTTGCCCTACTGCATTATTCAAATAAGAACTAAATGATGAAGTTTGCGGCTGCATCACAACCATTTTTCGTGTATAAGGTCTCCATTCACCGTTTATGTATTGGCCACGTGTTGTATCGATATTTGCCATATTAGAAGAAATTGTATCCATTCTCAGGCGCTGGGTAGTAAGCGCTGAAGATGTTATGCCCATATTTTGAAATACTGTCATATTACTTCCCTCCCCTTAGAACATTTGTCAGCATGGAAAAGTTCCCATTTAATCTTTCAATAAGAGTTTGGTAGTATAGTTGGTTTTCGGCCATATCGGCCATTTCTTGATCAAGATCAACATTATTCCCATTACTATGATATTGATAATTCCGTTTTGTGTAGATAGATGGCGTCTGCTTCGCTTGATCAAACGGAAGATGACGAGAGTTTGTACGTCTTAGTTCCAGTTTTGTATTTTCTAAAACATCCCCGAAACTCACATTTTTCGACTTATAGTTTGGAACATCTGCGTTGGCAATATTGTTAGCTATTACTTTTTGCTTAAGAGCCGAATGGCCTAAACCTCTTTCTAACGAGGTAATAGTGCTGGAAAATAATTCCATTACTGTCACCACTTTCTAAATTAATCTATATTTCGACATGTTTCTATTTCTTATTGTATTACTATTGTCATACCGCGTCCATATCTGTTTAGATAATTATATGTCTTTTTTTAAAATTTAATGACAAAATAGTACTTACGACTTATAAAAATTAGAATACTTTGTCGGCACACGGAATACACATATTAATCAACATTCTTTTAAGGTTAAAAAAGGCCTACTGGGTGTGTCAAATATACATGAGTTTAGTAATAAAAATGACAAACAAAACAAGAAGCTGCCATTTCCAGAAATGGCAGCTTCTTGTCAATTCTTATATTAGTTTGTGCGCTTTTGTTTTATCCTAGGCGCCATCGGCTCTATGGCCCCGATGAAAGGCAAAGAACGCCTTTCTTTGTCTCAGAACATTTGCTTGTCGCCGATAGGCGGGCGCCTTGCGCTTTTGTTCTTGTTAAGGAAACTATAAAATTCTTGGCTTGTGGATAAGTTGTTTTTGAGTTTTGTCATCTAGCTCCAGCGCCCAGCGACTAGCAAACTTTCAGCTTCTTCCTACGATAAGTCAACATCGGCTCATGCTTCGCCGTGTATCCTTTATCTCAGGCCTACAGGATGTAGGTCAGAACAGCGTTGCACCAGGACGGCGCGTTTTTAGCTGTTCATCCTTACTATGAAAGTTTGTACGTCGCTAAACGGGCGCTTGCGCTTTTGTTCTTAATTGGATTTGAGTTGTTCAAGTTCTTTTAGGAACTTCGAATTCAATACTTTGATATATGTTCCTTTCATTCCTAAAGATCTTGATTCAATTACTCCGGCACTTTCAAGTTTTCTCAAAGCATTAACGATGACAGAGCGAGTAATCCCCACACGATCTGCGATCTTAGAAGCAACTAAGAGACCCTCGTTTCCATTCAGTTCTTCAAAGATATGTTCAATTGCTTCTAATTCACTATACGATAATGAACCAATCGCCATTTGGACAACCGCTTTACTTCTTGCCTCTTCTTCGATCTCTTCCGCTTTTTCGCGAAGAATCTCCATTCCTACAACTGTAGCACCATACTCAGCCAATAATAGATCGTCATCATTAAATTCAGTCTCTAAGCGAGCAAGAATTAATGTGCCAAGACGCTCTCCACCACCAATAATTGGGACAATCGTCGTAAGGCCTTCCGCAAACAAATCTTTATTTTCAACAGGAAAGGCTGTGTAATCACTGCTCATTCCAAGATTAGATGACGTTTCGGAAACGCGAAGTAAGTTATTTGTATACTCTTCCGGAAACTGACGATCTGCAAGTATTTTTTTCATTCTATCGTTTTCAATTTGCATATTAATAGCAAAACCGAGCAATTTTCCCCTTCTGCTTAATACAAAAATATTTGCTTGAATCACGTCACTTAAAGTTTCAGACATCTCTTTAAAATTTACTGGTT
Source organism: Bacillus sp. J14TS2 (assembly GCF_018333015.1). Classification (NCBI taxonomy): domain Bacteria; kingdom Bacillati; phylum Bacillota; class Bacilli; order Caryophanales; family Bacillaceae; genus Bacillus; species Bacillus sp. J14TS2. The sequence continues at coordinate 445,965 of NZ_BORE01000002.1, forward strand.
TCCCTGCAGCCTTTTGGAGCATTGCGTTAATTGTTCTTGTTTTTGATAATAAATCCATTGTTTGTTCCTCCTAATTACGATCCATATTCTAAATTTTTCTTCGTTGTAATATTGTGTTTTATATAAATGTTAAGCTATTTACAAAAATAAAGAGATGCTCATTTGAAGTAAAACATTACTTAAAGTATAAATTGGCTCAGATCTTTGTTTTGTGAAATAGCAGCTAACTTATCATCTACATAATTTTTCGTGATTTTTACCTTATCTAACGTTACTTCAGGTGCTTCAAAAGAAAGATCTTCCAAAAGTTTTTCTAAGATCGTTTGTAATCTCCTAGCACCGATGTTATCCGTTTCCTGATTTACGTTAAAGGCAATTTCAGCTAGTCGGTATACAGCATCGTCTGTAAATTCAATTTGTATACCTTCTGTTTCCAATAAAGCAATATATTGTTTGACAATGGCATTGTCTGGCTCTGTAAGTATACTAACAAAGTCTTGTATCGATAATTTCTCTAGTTCAACTCTAATCGGAAATCTCCCTTGTAATTCCGGGATAAGATCCGATGGTTTGGAGATATGAAAGGCTCCAGCTCCAATAAACAGGATATGATCTGTCTTGATAGGACCGTATTTCGTGACAATCGTTGATCCTTCCACAATCGGGAGAATATCCCTTTGCACTCCTTCTCTAGAGACATCTGCAGATGCTGAACCACTGTTTTTACTAGCGACTTTGTCTATTTCATCAATAAAAATGATCCCCGTTTGTTCAGCTCGATAAATGGCCGTCTGTGTGACATCATCCATATCAATTAATTTTTGAGCTTCATCATTTGTTAAAATAATTCTTGCTTCTCTGACTGGAAGCTTCCGCTTTTTCTTTTTCTTAGGCATTAGGTTTCCAAGTGCATCTTGCATAGACATCCCCATTTGTTCCATTCCCGATCCTTGCAGCATGTCAAACATGGATGGTTGTTGTTCTTCCACTTCTACTTGAACAAGATAATCTTCTAATTCACCTAATGCTAATTTTTTAGCAATAGCATCCCGTTTTTCTTTTGTACTCATTTCTTCCTGTGTATCCGTTGTTTCATCTGTTTCATCACTTTGATTGCCAAAAATCATTTCAAATGGATTTTTAAAATTCTCTGTCTTCTTTTTACTTGGCACAAGTAACTCGACAAGGCGTTGATTTGCTAATTTTTCCGCTTGGCCCTTTACTTCATTCATTTTTTCTTCTTTCACAACACGAATGGAGGTTTCCATTAGATCCCGAATCATAGATTCCACATCACGGCCAACATAACCGACTTCCGTAAATTTTGTTGCCTCTACCTTTATGAAAGGAGCCCCAACTAATTTCGCCAATCTTCGTGCAATTTCCGTCTTCCCAACACCTGTAGGTCCAATCATCAAAATATTTTTAGGGATAATCTCATCTTTCATATCATCATTTAATTTTTCACGACGAAATCGATTACGAAGTGCTACGGCTACAGCCCTTTTGGCCTCTTTTTGTCCAATAATATATTGATCGAGCTTTTCAACAATCTGACGTGGAGTCATGTTTAAGCCTTTCATTTCTGTTTCCAAACAATCTCCTCCTTCATAGCCACCATCATTATAACTCTTCGACAATAATATTTCGATTTGTATAAACACAAATGTCTGCTGCAATTTCTAAAGACGCACGTGCAATTTCTTTAGCCGATAAAGCTTCCGAAGCATAGTTCTTAAGGGCGCGACCAGCTGATAAAGCATAATTCCCACCAGAACCTATAGCTAAGATACCGTCATCCGGCTCAATCACTTCTCCAGTCCCAGAAACAAGTAATAAATTATGCTTATCCATAACAATCAGCATTGCTTCAAGCTTTCTTAATACTTTATCACTGCGCCATTCTTTAGCTAATTCCACAGCTGCTCTTTGTAGATTTCCGTTATACTCTTGTAGTTTACTCTCGAATTTTTCAAACAATGTAAAAGCGTCTGCAACTGAACCTGCAAAACCAGCTACAACACGATCATTAAAGAGCTTTCGTACTTTTTTCGCTGTATGTTTCATTACAACAGCATTTCCAAAGGTAACCTGCCCATCACCGGCCATAGCACATTCTCCGTTATGTTGAACAGCAAATATAGTTGTTGCATGAAATTCTCCCATTTTCTGGGCCTCCTTCACTCATTATGCTCGAGGATGATGATTCATATATGTTTTTCTTAAATGATCTTTGGTTACATGTGTATAAACTTGAGTCGTAGCCAATTGGGAATGTCCAAGTAATTCTTGAACCGTTCGCATATCTGCGCCATTATTAAGTAAGTGTGTAGCAAAGGTATGACGAAGCATATGGGGGTGAATTTTCCTAGTCATCGATGCTGTTTCGATTATTTTGGATAAAATATATCTTACACCTCTTGATGTAAGTGGTCCCCCACGGGAATTGATAAATAAAAATGGATGTTCATCTTTGCTATTCATTAATTGATTTCTTACATTATGAATATAATTCTGTAAGGCTTCAGAAGCAAAATGACCAAAAGGAATATATCGTTCCTTTCCTCCTTTTCCTCTTACCAAGACTGTTTCCATATCAAAGTCAATATCTTTCAATCGAATACCTGTACATTCACTAACTCTTATTCCTGTAGCATATAACAATTCAAGAAGGGCTATATTTCTTTTCCCCAGGAGGGTTGTTTGATCGCACGCTTTAAAAAGCAAAGAAATCTCTTCTTCATAGAAAAAGCTAGGAATCCTTTTCTTTGCTTTAGGCTGTACAACATATGTGAAAGGATTCTCTGTTATAAGCTTTTCTCGCATCAAAAACTTATAGAAGCTTCTTAAACAAGAGATTTTTCTTGCTGCCGACGATCTAGCTAGTTTCCTTTGATAAAGTTCTGTTACATATAAACGTGCATCCGAATATTCTACTTCCTGAACGGAATCAATTCCTTGTGATTTCATGAACAAAAAGAATTGCTCCAAATCCTTTTTATAAAATTCAATTGTGTAGGAAGAATAATTTTTTTCAATTTGCAAGTATTCAATAAAAGAAAAAAACAACTCGTCTAAAGTTTCTTTCATCCCCTCACCTCATAAGGCTATTAAATAGTATCATAATTTATTTGCCATAGCAATAAATGTTACATATTTTTCACAAAGTTTTGAATTATTGTATTCAAAAGCCACTCGAGCGATTTACTCTTATTTATTTTACCTCATTCATGCTCATATTAAAAATTTAGCGACTTAAAAAACTATTCCGGTTGATGGCTGGAATAGCTTTTACATACTTATAAATTGCTTACAATCAATAATGCAGGGCAGGACGTGTTCATTCTTTTTGTCCAGCTCCAGCGCCTAGCCCCTCGAGGTCAAATTACCCTTAACCTTGGAAGGGAAAAGCACCCTCCCTAGGTTAGTCGGGGCTGAACAGGCGCCTTCGCTTTTCTTTATTGCACGGGTTTTTCTTTGTAGTCGCAATCTTTACATTGTACTTGAATGCCTTTTTTGATTTTCTTTTCTACGAGTACGCCATTGCATTTTGGGCAGGGACGCGCTAAAGGTTTATCCCAGGAAACAAAGTCGCATTTTGGATAACGGTCACAGCCATAGAACAAACGTTTTTTCTTGCTTTTTCTTTCAATTATATTTCCTTCTTTACATTTAGGGCACTGGACACCGATTTGTTTAACAATTGGTTTCGTGTTTCGACAGTCGGGAAAATTACTACATGCCATAAACTTGCCATAACGGCCCATTTTAATAACCATTGGATTCCCACATTTTTCACAATCTTCTCCTGCGGGTTCATCCTTTACTTCTATTTCTTCCATTTCTTCTTCTGCTTTTTCAAGATCCTTTTCAAAGTCTTGATAAAATTCATCTATAATCGCAACCCATTTTACTTTTCCTTCTTCGATTTCGTCCAACTCGGATTCCATTTTCGCTGTAAAAGCAACATTAATGATTTCCGGGAAAAATTCCATCATAAGTTCATGGACCAGTTCACCTAATTCAGTGGGTACAAATCTTTTATTATCTAGTGCTACATATCCACGTCTTTGGATGGTATCTAAAGTTGGCGCATAAGTGGAAGGACGACCAATCCCTAGTTCTTCCATCGTTTTTACAAGTCTTGCCTCGGTATAGCGGGGAGGTGGTTGTGTAAAATGTTGCTTAGGCAACAATTTTTCCGCCATCACTTTATCTCCCTCTTGAAGATCTGGAAGCATATTTTCTTTTTCTTCTTGCTGATCATCCGTACCTTCCACATATACTTTCATAAATCCAGGAAACTTCACCTTTGAGCCATTCGCGCGAAATATTACAGAACCGTTCAACATATTAACCGTCATCGTATCCATAATCGCCGATGCCATTTGACTAGCAACAAATCTTTCCCAAATTAACTTATATAGACGCAATTGATCTCTGGATAAATAAGTCTTTACTGAGCTTGGCTGTCTATTAACACTTGTTGGACGAACAGCTTCGTGAGCATCTTGGGTATTTCCTTTCTTGGCAGTTTTGGATTGTCCTGCCTTGTTGAATTCCTTACCATATTGAGTCGTAATATACTCAGTTGCTTCCTTCTGCGCAACTTCAGAAATTCTCGTCGAGTCTGTCCTCATATAAGTAATTAATCCAACGGTTCCTTCTTTCCCAATTTCAATTCCTTCATAGAGTTGTTGAGCAAGCATCATTGTCTTTTTCGCTCTAAAGTTTAATTTCCGAGCTGCTTCCTGTTGTAAAGAAGAAGTAGTAAAAGGTAATGCTGGATGCCTTTTCCTTTCTTTTTTCACCACAGAATCGACTAGAAATTCTTTTCCCTTTAACAATTTCATAATGTCATCTACATCTTCTTTGGAACTTAATTTCTTTTTCTTGCCATTCAGGCCAAAATAATCTGCTTGAAAAGCCTTTTTCCCTTTTTTAAAATCGCCAGTAATCGACCAGTATTCTTCTGGAGTAAATTGCTTTATTTCATTTTCCCGATCAATTATAATTCTTACCGCTACAGATTGTACTCTCCCAGCACTTAATCCCTTTTTGACCTTTTTCCAAAGAAGAGGACTTATATTGTAGCCTACCAATCTGTCTAAAATTCGTCTTGCCTGTTGAGAGTCGACGAGATCCATATTAATGGCTCTTGGATGCTTAAAGGAGTCCTTGATGGCATCCTTGGTAATTTCATTAAAAACAACTCGGCAATCTGATTGAATATCGACCCCTAAACTATTTGCTAAATGCCAAGCAATTGCCTCCCCTTCACGATCCGGGTCAGCCGCTAAATAAACTTTTTTTGCCTTTTTCGCAGCTGTTTTTAATTCTTTTAAGATCGGTCCTTTCCCTCTTATGGTGATATATTTAGGTTGAAATTGATTTTCAACATCGATTCCCGTCTGACTTTTCGGCAAATCGATTACATGTCCCATAGAGGCTTTTACTTTATATTTTTTTCCTAAATATCGTTCAATGGTTTTCGCCTTTGCTGGCGATTCCACTATCACTAGATAATCAGACATAAAAAAATCCTCCCTAAAGCTCTAATAACCATAAACATCTTTTTTTATCCTAGTGCAAGTGTCTGTATGACCATCCCTCAAAACGTTGAAGTCTGAGTGAAGGGAAACGGACACTAACATCTCAATAAATCTCGCTAATCATCAGTGAAGGATGAAGCTCCCACTGATGGCAGTCTCATTTTATTTTGCTTCATCGTTAGGTATATTTGTTAACACGTTAAATCAGAGTAAATACTATATGGCTCCCTACAATTTGTCAATCATAAGCACGTAGGCACTATGTTACATGGCACTTCTCTTTAATTAGAAAAAAGATTTCTCTAAATGAGAAGTTTTTTTATTTATAACTTGTTTGTGAAAGAAAGTCAATTTTTGAAATATAATTCTTCAAAAATATCTTCACTTGAACTAACGAGCTTAGCACCTTGTTGAATAAGATGATTGGTGCCTTCGGATAGCTTATGATGAATCGGTCCAGGAAATGCAAAAACCTCTCTTCCTGCATCTAACGCCATGTCAGCGGTAATTAATGAACCACTTCGTTTTTTAGCTTGAATAACCAGTGTTCCGGCAGACAAACCAGCAATAATTCGATTTCTCATTGGAAAATGCCATTTTTCAGGTTTTCTTATAGGTGGGTATTCCGAGAGGATTAGATGTTCTTTTGTCATGAAATCTGCAAGTTTTCTATTTTCACGAGGATATACATGAAAAAGCCCGCCACCTAAGACACCAATTGTCTTGCCTCCATATTCAATTGCTTGTTTATGGGCGATCGTATCCGCCCCCTTAGCCAATCCGCTAACAATCGTCAATTTCTCACGTATTAAATCTGGCATCACGGTTCGAAGAGAATTTTCAGCAAAATGATCTGAATCACGAGCTCCAACAATGGCGAATAATCTCCTTTGCATCAAATTAAGGTTTCCTTGAGAAAATAACACCAATGGTGGATCGTGAATCTCTTTTAATAGGGAAGGATAATCAGCATCCATAATGGTCATAAAATGAATATTCCGAGATTGATAGAGTCGAAATAATTGATCAGGATTAATTGAATGAAACTCTTTTAAAAAAGGTTGTAGCTTTTGATTATTCAAACGGAAAATTTGTTGGAGTCTCGCTGGAGACATTGTATAAAGATGGGTTAAGGATGGGTCTAATTGAAGGAGTTTTCTAATGGAGTGATTACTTAGGAAGTTAGAATGGACTAAGTGAAATAATTTGTCTCTAAATATTTTAACCAACCCTTTCTATTTATTATCATACATAGATAGCCCCTCGTCTTAGCGAAAAGGGGCTATCTACACAAATTTCATTGATATTAATGTGTTTTACATTTCTCGTATAGACCTTTGTTCTTAAGTTCTTTAATCATGGTTTCACCAATAACAGAAGGTGTTTCTGCTACTTCTATCCCACAATCATTCATCACGCGGATTTTCTCATCAGCTGTTCCTTTTCCGCCAGAAATGATGGCCCCTGCATGTCCCATTCTTTTTCCTGGAGGTGCTGTACGTCCACCAATAAATCCGACGACTGGCTTTTTCATATTTTCTTTGATCCAATGAGCAGCTTCTTCTTCCGCAGTCCCGCCAATTTCACCAATCATAATAACTGCTTCTGTTTCAGGATCTTCATTAAAAGCTTTTAAAGTATCGATGAAATTTGTGCCATTCACCGGGTCGCCACCAATACCAACAGCTGTTGATTGACCGACACCTTCTTGTGATAATTGATGAACCGCTTCATATGTTAGAGTTCCTGATCGGGAAACAACGCCTACATGACCTTTTTTATGAATGTATCCAGGCATAATGCCGATTTTACATTCATCTGGAGTAATAACTCCCGGGCAGTTCGGCCCAACTAATCTTGTTTTCTTTCCTTCCATATAACGGACAACTTTGACCATATCTAATACTGGAATATGTTCAGTAATACAGATGACGAGATCCATTTCGGCGTCAACGGCTTCTAAGATCGCATCCGCTGCAAAAGGAGCTGGAACATAAATGACAGACGCATTGGCCCCAGTCTCATTTACTGCATCTTCTACCGTATTGAAAACAGGAACTCCCTCTACCTCGGTTCCACCTTTACCTGGAGTAACGCCACCAACAATTTTGGTTCCGTATTCAAGCATTTGTTTTGTATGGAATTGTGCTGTAGAACCAGTGATTCCTTGCACAATGACTTTTGTATTTTTATCAACAAAAACACTCATGATTTTCCCTGCCTTTCCTATTTCGAATGGTGCGCATCAACTTATTTAAATGTTTTCATAAATCGAGATTAACCAACTAGTTCAACGATTTTTTGTGCTCCATCAGCCATTGAATCAGCTGCAACAATTTCAATCCCTGATTCATTCAAAATTTTCTTTCCTAACTCAACATTTGTTCCTTCTAATCGAACAACAAGTGGAACCTCAAGCCCTACTTCCTTAGCAGCTTGTATAACACCCGTAGCAATGACATCACATTTCATAATTCCACCGAAAATATTAACAAAAATTCCTTTTACATGTTGATCCGAAAGAATAATTTTGAAAGCCTCTGTCACTTTCTCTGCCGTTGCACCGCCCCCAACATCAAGGAAGTTAGCTGGATCACCGCCATAATGCTTAATAATATCCATTGTAGACATTGCGAGTCCTGCTCCATTGACCATACAGCCAATATTTCCATCAAGCGCTACATAGCTAAGATCATATTTCGATGCTTCGATCTCTTTTGGATCCTCTTCATCCAAATCACGGTATTCAAGGATATCCTTATGTTTAAATAATGCATTATCATCGAAATTAAGTTTTGCATCCAATGCCATAACATTTCCATCACCTGTTACAACAAGGGGATTAATTTCAGCTATCGAGCAATCATTATCAATAAATGCATTGTATAGGCTCAGCATGAATTTCGCAGCTTTTCCAATTAGTTCTTTTGGTATATTGATATGAAAGGCCAATCTACGCGCTTGGAATCCTGTCAAACCAACAACTGGATCAATTGTTTCGTAGAAAATCTTATCAGGTGTATTTGCCGCAACCTCTTCGATCTCGGTACCACCCTCTTCAGATGCCATCATTACCACTCGATCTGTGGCACGGTCCACTACAACTCCAACATAATATTCTTTTTTGATATCGCACCCTTCTTCAATAAGAAGACGTTTTACTTCTTTTCCTTCAGGGCCTGTCTGATGGGTTACAAGTGTTTTTCCTAATATTTCATTCGCATATGTACGAACTTCTTCTAATCCTTTTGCTACTTTTACCCCGCCAGCTTTTCCTCTTCCACCAGCGTGAATTTGTGCTTTTACGACACAAACATCAGTGCCAAGTTCTTGTGCTGCTTCTACTGCCTCATCAATATTAAAAGCGACTTTTCCGTTAGGGACAGTCACTCCATATTTTCTGAGGATTTCTTTACCTTGATACTCATGGATATTCATTTTCCATCCTCCTGTCATACAGTAAAAAATTGAGTTGCCGTTTCTATTGTATTAAACTGGCAACTTTATGTCCACTATTTGAGCGGTTACTAATGTTTATCTTGGTACGACCATCAACTCAACTACATAGAACGAGATCGCAATCTCCATAACAACTTAAGAGCTAGCAACCGTTGATTACCGATCCAAGCGGGCTTGCGATGAGTCTATAAAACTCACTTTAGGAATCATCAGCCTTTTCTTGATCCAACCGATAGACAAAAGCAAATACTTCTGCAACAGCCTGGTATAATTCTTCAGGTATTGCTTCATTTATGTTCAGTTGTCCTAATAATTCAAGTAAGGCAGGGTCTTGTTGGATAGGAATTTCATTGTCTTTAGCCTTTTCCAAAATATTCTCTGCTATTAATCCTTTTCCTTTCGCCAATACGATCGGTGCCTCATGTTTTTCCCTTTGGTAACCAAGCGCAATTGCTTCTTTTCGATTTTGTTCTTTCTGATTCTTCATACTCTAATATCAACCCCAGTATCAAAGCTTGTATGATTCGAAAATGGGTGCCTGCTCATTTGCTTGTTTCGATTATCACCTGTCTTAAAGTGAACGCCAGACAAACTATAGTTAAGCTCTTCTAAACCTGCTTGCAAAATTGGGATAAATGATTGAGCCTGTGCTTTTATTTCATGCCAATCATTGATGATAAGAACATGGACAATCCGGTTTTGAACTTGCATATTCACAATCGTCGAATTTAGATTTTCTAAATCTAAATAAAACATAATATGACAATAATCAGGATCAAATTGCCCATTATCTGTTTTTCTCCCTGTCCACTGAATTGTAAAATCTTTCAAAAGAGAACCCAGTTGAATAGGAATTTCATAAAGATGTGTCTGGAAAGTATGATTGCTAATCGAAAGAAGATGCTGACCGTTCATTCTTAATAATAAATTTTCTGCAGCTTCCTGAATGCTTGCATTCATCAGGGCTGAATTTTCTTGTACCAGTTTTACGATTAGGGGTTTGAATAATGTACCGATTGTCTCTTTATTTACTTGATTATGAAATAGCTCTGCTTCATAATTCAGTCCTAGCATTGATAGAGATTGCTTCATTTTAGCTAAAAATACTTCTCTTCCAAAACTGTCGGCTCCGCCTTTTTCTAGCAAATTCACAGTCATATCCCAATTTTCCAGTAGATTTAACAAGGATTTTGCTGTCTCACTATGAGTTTCTTGAGCTAACAGCAGTTGCCTTAACTGACCAATGGAAGAAGATAATGGCGTTGTTTCTTTCGTTATAGCGTACAAAGATTTAAAAATACTATCAGTAACAGGTAACTGTTTTTTACTGACCATCTTTAAAACCTGCATGGCTGCCTCAGCATCATCCACAGTAGATAGGAAACGAGCTCCCTTCTGAACTTCCTCCTTCGTAAAACGAAGTTGTTCATCCATTAAAAATTCTGTGAATTTATGGTTTAGCTTTGTATCGCGAAGTCCTAGCAACTGAGGAGAAAGAGGGGATTTCATTGTATTGAAAGATTTATGTTCTTTATCAAGGACTTTTAAGGTCATTTCTCCTGATTGATAAGAAACTTGAAACCAATAACCTTTACCACTTACTAGAGGAGCTTCCAATTTCGCCATTAGCTTGTGGCTTCCCAGACGGATTTCCGCATATTGACCTGAAAAAAGCTTACCCAATTTCCCATAAAAAATTTGTCCTGATTTAAAGGCTGCACCTTTTCCTTCGCTTACAGTTTGTAAAAAGGAACGAATGATCGATTCAAATTGCATTTTTTGCTAATCCCTTTCTTCATATAGAGATTTAATCGGTGCAAATGAAGTACGATGAATCGGGCATGACCCCAATTGCCTAATTGCTTCTAAATGTCTTTTCGTTCCATAACCCTTATGCTCTTGGAATCCATATCCAGGATATTGAGTTTCATAATCATTCATTAATTGATCCCTTGTTACCTTCGCAATAATCGAAGCTGCTGCAATGCTTACACTATTCATATCGCCTTTCACAATGGAGGATTCAGGATAAATACTATTTAATTGAACGGCATCAATCAATAAAAAGTCTGGTCTCACCTGTAAATTCTGTAAAGCAATAAGCATCGACTTTTTGGTTGCTTGTAAAATATTCACTTCATCTATTTCTTTTGCAGAAATCATCCCGATTCCAACAGCAACAGCCTTATCCATAATTTGCTCGTAAAGTTGATTGCGTCTATTAATCGTTAATTTTTTTGAATCATTTAATCCTAATATGTAATAATTTTCAGGCAAAATGACAGCTGCAGAAACAACTGGCCCTGCAAGTGGGCCGCGTCCTACTTCATCTATTCCTGCAATGAAATGGTACCCCATTTGCCGAGCCTTTCTTTCATGATGAGACATCGCCTCATATTGCATGAAACGGCTTTTCTCTAAATCCTTTTGTTTGTACCAACGCTGTAAAAGCGTTTGTACTCCTTTTCGTGAATCCATTTTTAATTGCATTAAGAATGGGTCATCCCCGTTATTTATTTCTAAAAGGATTGCTTCAATTTCACGGATGGATAATGTATTTATACTGGATTCTGTCATATTTCTACGCTTTCTGGATCATCCAATGAGAGGTTACCAAATTTTTGCATCCTAATGTCTCTAACTATTTTTTCAGCTGTTTTCTCATAATCTGGTTCATCTTCATCCGCTATGTACCGTAAGGAAACAGCAATCTCTTTAAACAAAGATAAATGATCCTTTGGTAACTCATTAAGTTTATATTGTTCCATAAGCCTGTCAGGATAACGAGAATGAAGAAACTGCAAACCAAATTCAGCAATATCTTGCATATTTAATAATGTATCCTTTATTGCTCCTGTCAAAGCAAGTTTATATCCCGTCACGGGATCTTCAAACTTTGGCCATAATATCCCAGGAGTATCCAAAAGTTCAAGCTCTTTGCCGACCTTGATCCACTGTTGTGATCTAGTCACCCCTGGTGTATTTCCGGTTTTCGCTATATTTCGTTTTGCTAATCGGTTAATCAAGGTGGACTTACCAACATTGGGAATGCCAATAATCATTGCCTTGATGGCTCTTGGACGCAGGCCTTTTGCTTTATCCCTCAGCCTTTTTTCTTTTAGAATCTCTTCGGATGCCTTCATAATTCGATTCATCCCTTTACCAGCCTGAGAGTTAACCGCTACTGCCATTAAGCCTTGATTTGCATATTGAGCAATCCATTCTTCCGTTACTTGTCGATCCGCCATATCCGCTTTGTTTAATAGAATTAATCTTGGTTTTTGTTGGATGATTTCTTTTAACATTGGATTGGATGATGACACAGGTATACGTGCATCAACAAGTTCAAAAATTATATCGACTAATTTTAATTTCTCTGTTACTTCCCGTCTTGCTTTAGCCATATGGCCTGGAAACCATTGTATCGTCATAGCACTCACTCCACTCGTTACTTCACCATTCGAATATCCTGTAATGGCCAAAATACAACACTGGTGTCACCAATGATTTCATTCATAGAAATTGTTCCAATATGGCGACTGTCTTTACTAGAACGACGATTATCCCCCATGACAAACACTTCTCCCTCTGGGACAGTTTCTGTACCTACAGGTGTTTCTTCTAGAGTAAAATCATCTGTTAACTTTCCATCAAAAAGTTCCTGCTTAGATTTTTTCAAATAAGGCTCCTCATAAGCCTCTCCATTGATATATAGCACATCATCCCGATACTCTACTGTATCCCCTGGCAATCCAATAACGCGCTTGATGTAATCCTTATGCTCTGGTGCATGAAATACGATGATGTCAAATCGATTTGGCTTACCAAGCTTGTTGACAATCATCTTATCTCCATCATGCAAAGTGGGCGTCATAGAATAACCATCTACCACTATAGGAGTAAAAAGAAAGAAACGAATAATAGCAGCTAATGCTACAGCAATTAATAGCGCTTTTGTCCATTCCCAAAGTTCATTTTTTTCCTTTACTGATTTTTCATCATCCATTCCAATCACTCCAGTACCAACCTGTTTTCCTTTCTATTGTACAGTAAAACAAGATAATAAAAAACTTCCTTTTGCTACTCTTTATATAAAAAGAGAGCTTGCATACACAAGCTCCTCCTTTTTGCATGTTACATATAAGGTTAGTACATAATTAGCGAACTTCTTTAATTCGCGCTGCTTTACCGCGTAATTTACGCATGTAGTAAAGTTTTGCTCGACGAACCTTACCACGACGCACGACTTCAAGCTTTGCAATTCTTGGAGTGTGTACAGGGAAAGTACGTTCAACCCCAACACCATAAGAGATTTTGCGAACAGTAAATGTTTCACTGATCCCACCACCACGGCGTCTAATCACAACACCTTCAAAAAGCTGGATTCTCTCACGAGTACCCTCAACAACTTTCACATGAACACGTACCGTATCACCAGCGCGAAACTTTGGTAGGTCTGTTTTAAGTTGCTCTTTTGTAATTTCTTCAATAATTTTGTGCATCGAATTCATCTCCTTCCAACCGAAGTTCATACAAACTTTCATCCTTGCAGCGGAACATCGTTGTTACGGCAAACAAGACTATCACAGCCTCTGCCACTAAACTATATTACCATATGGTATCATTCATTGCAATAACAAAAACAAAGAAGCACTGGAGCTGAATGGACTGTATCATCAAGCAAATGATCCGTAGATCGAAAATTTTTAGCGATTTAAGGAAAAGACTTGATAGAAGCTGATAGAGAGCGTATATGCTTATTTGATATCTTAAAGCGCTTCCTAATCCTCTTAAATACTATTCTAATAAATCCGGTCGCCGTTCCTTCGTTCTTTTCAGTGATTGTTCTTTTCTCCATTCGGCAATTTTGGCATGGTTTCCCGATAATAATACGTCAGGGACTTTCATTCCTCTAAAATCGGCCGGTCTTGTGTAATGAGGATGTTCTAGTAATCCTGTCGAGAACGAGTCGTGAATTGGAGAATCTTCATTTCCCAGAACACCAGGAAGTAAACGAACGACTGAGTCAATCACAACCATCGCCCCTAATTCTCCGCCTGTTAAGACATAGTCTCCGATTGAAATTTCATCTGTCACAAGATTCTCTCTTATTCTTTCATCGTAGCCCTCATAATGACCACAAATAAAAATCAAGTGTTCTTCCTGAGCCAATTCCTCTGCTTTACTCTGATCAAAACGATCTCCTTGAGGACATAGTAAAATGATTCTTGGTTTCGTGTCTGTGTTTTCTGTTAAGTGTGATACAGCATCAAAAATTGGTTGCGGCTTTAACACCATTCCAGCTCCGCCACCATATGGATAATCATCGACCGTATGATGTTTGTTATTGGAAAATCGCCGGAAATTTTCAAGTGAATAAGAGACAGCCTCTTTTTCTTCTGCTTTTTTTAGCATGGAGCTTCCTAATACACCTGCAAACATTTCGGGAAATAAGGTTAAGATGTCGATTTTCATAGGTCCAACAATCCCTCAATTGGGTGAATGAAAATTTCTTTATTGTCGATTGAAATCTCCTCTACCACGTCCTGGATATAGGGGATCAGATATTCCTTTCCTTCATCCGATTTTACAACCCATACATCATTGGCGCCAGGAGTGAGTATTTCTTTGACAATTCCAATTGGCTTGCGATTTTCATCTAGCACCGTGCATCCGATAATTTCATGAAAATAAAATTCACCTTCAGGAAGTGCAGCTAACTGGTCTTCAGAAACTTTGAGTATAGCATTTTTCCAATGTTCCACATCGTTTATATTGTTATACCCTGTAAATGAAAGTAAATCGAAGTTTTTATGTTTGCGATGACTTTTGATTGTGAGCTGCAAAGGAGATGGATTCTTTGGTAAGAAAAGATGAAGTTGTTGACCTATTGCAAATCGTTGCTCAGGAAAATCTGTCGTTGCGATCACCCTTACTTCTCCGCGAATGCCATGGGTATTTACGATTTTTCCAACATTAAACCATTTTTCCATCTAATCACCTCTCCCGTATCTCTGTTATGATTCCATCTTTGATTATGATTGTCTTACCACTAACCGTTTCTTCCCAATGATCACCAACACTAATGTCAACCATTGCGGAAACTTCTTGATCTTGTAATTCACTGCCAAGCGGAAGTATTTCAACTTGTTCTATTTGAAACTCAATCATTTTTATTTTTTCTTTACGAAGATCAATTTCCTTATCAAATTGGGTTTTTAACCCGCCTGCGGGATATTTACGATTCCGTTCAAGCTTTTTCATTTCGAAAAAAAGCTGGTCACACTCTTTCTCTAATTGCTGTTTATTTCGTTCATATTTTTTTAGTAATTGATCTTTACTTTGTTCTGTCAATACTTGTTTGACATTTACTTTCTGGAGAATCTTCATCTAATCATCCTCCGAACATTTTTATGTATAGTGTTTAATTATCTTATAATACCTGTTCAAAAAGGAGGATAAAAAGGACCTGTCGGCTAAGAGCGCTGATGTCCTGTCAGCAACGCCGACACTAGCACATCCTGTGCGTCGAAAGTTCGAGGCGGCGCCGTTTCGAGCAGCGGACTTGTACAGGA
The DNA here is from genome assembly GCF_018333015.1 of Bacillus sp. J14TS2. NCBI lineage: Bacteria > Bacillati > Bacillota > Bacilli > Caryophanales > Bacillaceae > Bacillus > Bacillus sp. J14TS2. The sequence goes on from NZ_BORE01000002.1 coordinate 461,551, forward strand.
TGTACTGACTTCTGCGTTGCCCACAAGACGTGGGCGATTTTAGCAGAAGATCCTTATCCTGATACATGAGCAGCGTAGAAACAAGCCAACGAGCTACCACAGGACGTGGTTACTTCGACGTTCGACACAGGACGTGTCGGTACTTAGTCGAAGATCCTTTATCTCGCAGTGTCAATTTTACCGGACTTTTTGAACATCCTTTGATAAAATCAAAATGAAGGGAGGTGTCTTCGCCTCCCTTCATTTAGAACAAGCTTTAGCACTTAGCAAACTTTTAGCTTCATCCTACATGAAGTATAAATCGCTATGGGCGCCTCTGCTTTACTCAGTCGATTTCTAAGTAAACCTTTTTTTGTTGTTTTTGTCCTGCTGCTGCATAAATAATCGCCCTAATGGATTTTGCTACTCGACCATTCTTCCCAATTACTTTTCCGATATCCTCTTCATGAGTAATAAGTTTATAAATGACATGGTTTTCTTCTTCCTTTGTCTCCACACGAACGTTGTCAGGAAAATCAACAATTGGCTTGACGACCGACAGGATTAAATTTTCCATGCTTATCCCAATTATTTGCCAAGCTTGGCGTTATGGAATTTTTCCATGATCCCTTGTTTTGAAAACAAGTTGCGAACCGTATCAGATGGTTTTGCACCATTTTGCATCCATTTAATCGCATTTTCTTCATTAATTGTCACTTGAGCCGGTTGTGCAACCGGATTATATGTGCCAATCTCTTCAATAATTCTTCCATCACGTGGAGAACGAGAATCTGCAACTACGATACGATAGAAAGGAGCCTTTTTTGCCCCAATACGTTTTAAGCGAATTTTAACTGCCATTTTATATAGCACCTCCGAATAGTTTCACACAAGATATAATAATATCAAATAAGTGTTTTGGTTGTAAAGTATTTTTTCTTAACAATCTAGAAAAGCGCTGGAGCTGGATGTCGACTGCAACATAAGCTACTTATCCACAAGCTACAATTTTATAATTTCCTAAACAACAATGAAAAGCGAAAAAGCCTGTCCAGCGACGTACGAACATTACATAAAAGGAAGCTTAAAGCCTTTCTTCTTGCCTTTTTGTTGCATACCAGACATTTGTTTCATCATTTTCTTCATCTCTTCGAATTGCTTTAAAAGCCGGTTAACCTCTTGAATGGTTGTGCCACTTCCTTTTGCAATTCGTCGTCTGCGTCCTGAATTGATAATATCAGGTTGTTGCTTTTCTTGCTGTGTCATGGAATGAATGATTGCCTCTATTCGATTGATTTGTTTTTCATCAATCTGCAGATTATTCATTCCCTTAATCTTATTGGCCCCAGGCATCATTTTTAATAATTCGTCAAGTGGCCCCATATTCCGCATTTGTGATAATTGCTCTAAGAAATCATCAAAATCAAGCGAAGCATGCTTTATTTTTTGTTCTAATTCTTTTGCTTTCTCTTCATCTACTGAGTCTTGCGCTTTTTCGATTAATGTCAGCATATCACCCATGCCTAGAATTCTAGAAGCCATGCGTTCTGGATGAAAAGCTTCCAATGCATCCATTTTTTCACCCATACCAACAAACTTGATTGGTTTATCAGTTACCGCACGAATAGATAGGGCAGCACCACCCCTTGTATCACCGTCTAGCTTCGTTAAAACTACACCAGTAACTTCCAGTTGATCATTAAATGCTTTTGCGACATTTACGGCATCTTGCCCAGTCATCGCATCCACAACCAGGTAAATTTCATCAGGACGTGCAACTTCCTTCACATCTTGTAATTCTTGCATGAGTTCACCATCAATATGCAAGCGCCCTGCTGTATCAATCAAGACATAATCAAAATGTTCTTCCTTCGCCTTTTCGATTGCTTTTTGTGCAATTTCAACTGGACTTACTTGATCCCCCATTGAAAAAACGGGTAAATCTAACTGTTTGCCAATCGTTTCTAATTGTTTAATCGCAGCTGGCCGATATATATCAGCAGCCACCAATAATGGCTTCCGATTATATTCCTTACGAAGTAAATTGGCTAACTTCCCGGTTGTCGTTGTCTTACCAGCCCCCTGAAGACCGGACATCATAATAACCGTTGGAGGACGATTTGCTACAGCGATTTTGCTTTGCTCCCCACCCATCAAATCTGTTAGCTCTTCTTTTACTACTTTGATAACCTGTTGTCCTGGTGTTAGACTTTTCATAACCTCTTGTCCAACAGCTCTCTCGCTTACTTTTTTGATAAACTGCTTGACAACTTTAAAGTTGACATCTGCTTCAAGTAAAGCAAGTCGGACTTCACGCATCATCGCTTTTACATCCGCTTCTGAAACCTTCCCTTTACCGCGGATTTTTTGCATTGTTGCCTGTAATCGGTCGGCTAAACCTTCAAATGCCATATGGCCGCCCCCTAATCCAGTTCATCAAGCAAACCTATAAAATGTTCCAACATCACTTTATCCAATTTGTCTTGATCCAGACAAAGTTTCATTTGCTTGGTGACTTTTTTTCGTTTTTGGTATTTATGAAATAAATTCAACTTTTCTTCGTAATCCTCCAGCATCGCCTCTGTCCTTTTAATATTATCATAAACAGCTTGACGACTGATCTGGAATTCTTCGGCTATTTCACCCAATGAAAAATCATCCAAGTAATAAAGGGACATATAATTCCTTTGTTTTGGAGTCAACAAAGCTTGATAAAAATCAAATAAGTAATTGATGCGCGTAGTTTTCTCAAGCATTGTCATGTAAAACCCACCTTGTTAAGTTAAACGCCTTTACAGCAAAATAATACCGATAAATAACAGGATTGTCAAGAGGCCTTTATTTTTCTTCCTCTACATTGTCAATCATATCAGAGAAAAGCCCATAAACATATTTTTCAGGATCAAATTCTTGAAGATCATCCATTTTCTCACCAAGCCCAACAAATTTCACTGGCAAATTCAATTCATTACGTATAGCCAGGACGATTCCACCTTTAGCTGTCCCATCAAGCTTCGATAGGACGATTCCACTAACATCAACAGCTTCTTTAAAAGTCTTGGCTTGAATCAAAGCATTTTGGCCAGTTGTCGCATCTAAAACAAGCAAGACTTCATGCGGTGCGCCCGGTATTTCTCTTTCAAGTACACGTTTCACTTTTTCTAATTCTTTCATCAAATTCACTTTATTTTGCAAGCGCCCAGCTGTATCACATAGAAGAATATCCACTTTTCTCGATTTCGCCGCCTGTAAAGCATCATACATTACAGCGGCCGGGTCTGATCCTTCCCCCTGCTTTATAACATCGACATCGACGCGCTGTCCCCATACTTCTAATTGTTCAATCGCACCAGCTCGGAAGGTATCTCCAGCAGCTAACATTACCTTTTTTCCTTCTTGCTTAAATTTATGAGCTAGTTTCCCAATTGTCGTCGTTTTTCCAACTCCATTGACGCCAACAAATAATATAACCGTTAATTCATGATCTTTTATAGCCAATTCTGAGGATAGATTTTCCCCACCATCATAAATCTCAATCAATTTTTCTGAGATTACGGGTTGTAGTTCCGCGGGATCTTTTATGTTTCTTCTTTTCACTTCTAACTTTAATTCTTCAACTAAATCCATTACTGTTTCAAAACCAACATCCGCTTGAATGAGAATTTCTTCTAATTCTTCAAAAAAGTCCTCATCAACCTTTCGATACCGAGCAACGAGGTCATTTACCTTGCCAGCAAATTGATCTCTTGTTTTCGTTAATCCCGTTTTAAACTTTTCGGATACAGAATCTGATGAAGAAGTAAATTTTTCTTTTAATTTATTAAAAAAACTCATTTTAAGTCCCCCCTTTATTTATTGCACCATCTCTTGTGCATTTTCCAACTTAACAGATACGATTTTAGACACTCCCGATTCCTGCATGGTAACACCGTACAGCACATCTGCTCCTTGCATTGTACCTTGGCGATGCGTAATGACGATAAATTGTGTCTCTTGACTAAATGCTCGTAAATAATGACTAAATCTCTGTACATTAGCTTCATCTAAGGCCGCTTCTACTTCATCTAAAACACAGAAAGGTACGGGGCGAATCTTTAAAATAGAAAAAAGCAAGGCAATTGCGGTTAAAGATCTTTCGCCACCTGATAAAAGACTTAAATTTTGCAATTTTTTTCCAGGTGGTTGAGCAACAATATCCACTCCTGTATTAAGCAAATCTGATGGATCTGTAAGCTTCAATTCCGCATGTCCACCACCGAACAGCGCCCTAAACACACCCATAAATTGGTCTTGGATTTCATGGAAGGTTGTGCCAAATCTTCTTTTCATTTCATCATCCATTTCATCCATTACGTGAAATAGATGCGTTTTTGCCTCTGTTAGATCTGTCTGTTGTTCCAAAAGAAAATGATATCTTTCGTAAACTCGGTCATATTCTTCTATAGATCCTAGATTAACAGAACCTAGTTCCTCAATGCCTAGTTTAGTTAATTTAACCTTTTTTCGTGTTTCTTCAACAGATAAGATCAAAGGATATTGATCTTTCGCCCCTTCGTATGATAGGGAATAATCTTCACGCAGCATATGTAGCAGGTTATCCAGCTCAACATCGAGCCGATTCTTTTTAACCTCTTCTGCTCTCAAGGCATTGCTTATGCCAGAGTATAATCTTTTCTGTTCTTTTAGATCGGCTTCCCTTTGCTCAATCAATACTTGTAATTGGAATCTGTCTTCTCTTTCCTTATTCAAACGCTCTTCTATTCCATCTTTCTCACTAGAGCCTTGTTGTATCAGCTGAGCTAGGTCTTCTTCACTTGTCTGATGTCCTGTCATCTCTCCTTGAATAAATCCCCATTCATCCATAAGTGAGTTTTTATGCGACTCTGCCTCATCAAATTCAGTTGCAAGATTCTTAAGCTGTTTCTCAGTAGACTGAAGCTGCTCGTTTATGACAGCAGATTTTGATGAGAGCTCATTAATTTCTCTCTCAAGCGATTCTTTGGATTGCCTTTCATCATTTCTTTGCTTAGTTAATTCATCTATTTTTGCATTTAAAGAAACGATTTTCTCACTGCATTCAGCAGTAATTTTTTCTAAGGCGTCCATTCGTTCCTTTATTTTATTTTTCTCTTCTTTTAACTCGGTTGTTTCTAAATCATATAGAGCAAGACGATCATCAACATTTTTTTTCGTCATCTCTATCTGGGAAAGATCGGCTTGCGCTTCATTTTTTTGCAGGCGAAGCTGCTCGCCATTCTGTTTCATTTCCTCCACTTGTTGTTCACTATTTGCTAATTGTTCTTTAAGTTCTTGCCACTCTTCTTCAACATTCTTGGTTTTGCTTTTCATTTCTATTAATTTATTTTTGAGCTCTTCTAGCTCGGTTTTCCGTCCTAATAAAGAAGTCGTTTTTTGTTTAGTGGCACCACCTGTCATCGAGCCGCCTGGGTTCACAACATCCCCATCAAGGGTAACGATTCGATAACGGAACTGTAATTGTTTTGCTAGTTGATTCGCTCCTGCTAAAGAGTCGGCAATCACAATATTGCCAAGCAAATGCTCGATCACTTGTTTATAAGCTTGATCGGTTTCCACTAGATCTGCTGCTATTCCTACAAAAGAGGGATGAGTAGAGAGATCTATTCGTTGATTTGCAGGTAAGCTCCTCCCTTTAATTACATCCATAGGTAAAAATGTAGCTCTTCCTAATTGCTTTCTTTTCAAAAAGGCAATCGCATTCCGTGCATCAGCTTCAGTATTAACAACAATATGTTGCATAGCTCCACCAAGAGCTGTTTCCATTGCCTTTGCAAATTGCTGAGGAACATGGATAAGTTCGGCAATCGCTCCTTCAACCCCTGCTAATTCACTCTTTTTAGCCTTCAGGACTTCCTTTACCCCATAATAAAAACCTGTGTAATCCTCTTCCATTTCTTCTAACGTATCTTTACGGGATTCCGCCTTTTGAATAAACTGATAGGCCTTGTTTAACAATTCATTCTTTGCTTCATATTTTTCTCTTATGTCTTTAGTCAAACTTTGTGCAGCTCGAAATTGCTCAATTTGAGCAGTTAACTCGCTGTCAATTTTTTCTACTTCCTGCATTTTCTCATCTAATTGTGCGATATAATTTGCTCGTTGTTCAAGATATTTTCTATTTTCTTGATCTAATCGATTACTCTTGGCAATCTGTTGTTCTAATTGCTGCTGTAAATAACGAAATTCATTTTTCGCTGTTGCTTGTTGATTCAGCACTTCAATATAATCACTTTTTAATGATTCGATCGTCTCCTCAATCGAATCATTGAGGGCACTGGCCATTTTCTTCTTGTCTACTAATATTTTCTTAAGTTCTCGAGCTTCATTTCTCTTTTTATGAAGTTCAGCTTCCGTATCTTCTTGTTTTTGTTTAATTAAGGTTATTTTTTGTTCAGCATCCGTAATGTTTTTCTGCAATTGCCCAGAGTTTAACGCTGCGTTATTTTTTCTTTCTTTTAATATCCCCAGTCTACCTTGAAGCTTTTCCAAATCTTTTGAAGCGGTCAGTAAGGCAGATTGCCATTCAGTAATTTTTTCATCAAAAGCACTTAATTGGCTTCTTTCATTCTCTAGTGATAACTCAATCTGTTGAATATAAGAGGATCGATCTTTTTCCTGGGTTGTTAGTTTTTCCAACACTTTTTTAGCAGTTTCCCATTGGGTATGCTTTTCATCTATTTCATAGACAGTTAAAGCAATTTCATGTGTCTCTAAATCCTGCTTCTTCTGTAAATAATCTTTTGCCATTGACGCTTGCATTTCGAGGGGTTCCAACTGGCCTTCCAATTCATACAAAATATCATTTACTCGATTTAAATTCTCAGATGTTTCTTGAAGTTTAAGTGAAGCCTTTTTCTTTCGATTTTTGTATTTTAAAACGCCTGCTGCCTCTTCAAATATTGTCCTTCGTTCCTCAGGTTTACTATTTAATATCTCTTCAATTTTTCCTTGACTGATAATAGAGAAAGCTTCTTTTCCTAGTCCTGAATCCATAAATAAGTCAACAATATCTTTCAGCCGACAACTATGCCCATTCAATAAATATTCACTGTCACCATTTCGAAAAACTCTCCGGGTGACACACACCTCATTATATTCAACAGGTAAGGTTCCATCTTCGTTATCTAATGTAAGAGAAACTTCCGCGAAATTGAGCGATTTTCTAGAATCACTACCCGCAAAAATGACATCCTCCATTTTTCCTCCACGCAATGATCGTGCAGACTGCTCCCCTAAAACCCAGCGTATCGCATCGGTAATATTACTTTTTCCACTTCCATTCGGACCAACAACTGCTGTAACGCCAGGCACAAATTCAAGTGTCGTTTTCTCTGCAAATGATTTAAATCCGATAATATCTAGTTGCTTGAGGAACATCATCATCCTCCTCTTTTTTTACAGGATTATTGTTTATCTGAACGCAAATGATCTAAGGCCATCTGCGCCGCATGTTGTTCCGCCTCTTTCTTCGATCGCCCTTTTCCTTCTCCAAGGATCTTGCCCTCTAGAGAAACTTGGGATATAAATATGCGATTATGGGCTGGTCCCACTTCTTGTAAAATTTGATATGATAATGTCCTTGTCCCATCTTTTTGAACGACTTCCTGAAGTTGGCTTTTAAAATCCATCGCATGCGAAAAAGCACCTGCATCTACTTTAGGATAGACAACTTTTTCTAACAATGCTATCACCTTGTCTAACCCTTGATCAAGGTATAGGGCGCCTATAACAGCTTCAAATGCATCTGCTAGCAATGCTGGCCGTGCGCGCCCCCCTGTCATTTCTTCCCCTTTTCCCAGAAGCACTGCATCGCCAAATTCTAATTCATTTGCAAACTCAACTAGAGCTGGTTCACAAACAATAGAAGCACGAAGTTTTGTTAGTTCTCCTTCACTAATAGTCGGAAACTTTTTATATAAGTATTGGGAAATTGTTAATTCTAAAACCGCGTCGCCTAAAAATTCTAAGCGTTCATTATCTTCATAGTTTTTTTTGCGATGCTCATTCACATAAGATGAATGGGTAAGAGCCTGTTTTAATAAGCGTTCATTTTGAAATTGCATGCCGATTCTCTCTTGAAAATCCTTTATTTTTTGATTTTCAAAATGATTTTTTGTTTTGCTTCGATTCGTTTTGCGCATAGATCCTCACCTAAGTTGATTTTTTGTCGTTAGGAAAATATAAAATCTTAGCTTTGAGATAAGTTATAATTTTTGAGTTTTGTCGTCAAGCTCCAGCACCTACACTAGATTAAACCATTTTCTCTCCACAGTGTATACACTAAAAAAAATTCTATACAACGTAGAAAAGCCCCGTCAGCAATCGACGGGACATATCCTTACATTAGACTAGGCATTACTTTCTATGTAATTGACTGTATCGCCTACTGTTGCAATTTTTTCAGCATCATCATCAGAGATTTCCATATCAAACTCATCTTCTAATTCCATGACAAGTTCAACAACATCTAGTGAATCAGCACCTAGGTCGTCTTTAAATGAAGCTTCAAGCGTTACTTTTGATTCCTCAACACCTAAACGATCCACAATAATTTTTGTTACACGCTCTACTGTGTTTGCCATTTTGTCACCTCCCCTCAAGTATTATAGTCGAATCTGTCCAAAAGATAAAGTGAAACTCTATCAGCGAGGATCATGCTGAATATACAAGCCATAACACAAAAGTCAAATTTTTCACATGTACATTCCGCCATTCACATGAATGGTCTGGCCAGTAATATATTTCGCATCGTCGGAAGCCAGAAAAACGGTTAGTGCTGCAATGTCTTTTGGCTCACCTAGTGAACCTAATGGAATTTGCTTCAACATTGCTTCTTTTGTATCTTCCGGTAATTTTTCTGTCATATCGGTCGTAATAAAACCAGGTGCAATCACATTTACAGTAATCCCTCTCGTCGCTAGCTCCAAAGCAGATGTTTTAGTTAATCCAATAACACCAGCCTTTGCCGCAGAATAATTCGCTTGTCCAGGATTACCGCTTGACCCTACCACAGAGGAAATATTAATAATTCTTCCTTGCCGTTGCTTCATCATTGGTCTTGATACACTTTTCGTGCAATGAAAGACGCCTTTTAAATTGGTATCTAAGACATCGTCCCATTCGGATTCTTTCATCCTCATTAATAGATTATCCCGGGTAATGCCGGCATTATTCACCAAAATGTCTATTTTTCCAAACTCTTGAACAGTTTCCTTGATCATCGATTGAACGGAAGAAGAGTCAGCTACATTACATTGATAAATCATTGATTTTCTTCCTAAAGCGACAATCTCATCCATTGTTTCCCGTGCTTTTTCTTCGTTGCCAGAGTAATTCACAATTACATTTGCCCCTTCCTTTGCAAGCGTAAGGGCAATTTCCTTACCGATCCCTCTAGAGGCACCTGTGACAATCGCTACTTTATTCTCGAGTTTCATCGATCATTCCCCCCTTAAGGCTGTAATAGCTGCCTGACAGCTTTCCGGATCTTGAACAGAGAAAGTTGTTACCTCTCTATTAATTTTTCTAATAAGGCCTGTTAATACTTTTCCTGGTCCAATTTCCACAAAAGTATCGACACCAAGATCAATCATTTTTCGTACAGAATCCTCCCATAAAACAGGTGAATACAATTGCTCCAGCAACAGTTCGCGAATCTCGTTTTGCTTATTTGTTGGTTCCGCTGTTACATTGGCAATTATTGGAATTTGTGCTTCCTGAACTTGTATATCATCCAAAACAGCCGCAAATCTTTCTGCTGCAGGTTTCATTAAAGCGGAATGAAAAGGTCCACTCACTTGCAAAGGCAGCACTCGTTTTGCCCCATTTTTTTTCGCTTCTTCTCCTGCTTCAGTGACCCCATCAACCGAACCAGAAATCACAATTTGGCCAGGGCAATTCATATTTGCTAACTGCACTGATTTTCCCTTATCCGTTACCTTCTGACAAATATCAGTTAGCAGATTTCGATCCATTCCAAGGACAGCCGCCATTGTGCCCTCACCATTTGGCACGGCTTCTTCCATTAATTCCCCTCGTTTTGCGACAGCATAAACAGCTTCGGAAAAAGAGATGGCGTCACTTGCCACTAATGCGGTATATTCCCCAAGACTGTGGCCAGCCGTATAATCTGGTTGAATACCTGCCTCCTTCAAAGCTTGTAAAAGCGCAATACTTGTTGTAAGAAGAGCTGGTTGCGCGTTTGCTGTCTTTGTTAATTCTTCTTGAGGGCCATCTAGTATAATGGATGTCAAATCACGGCCCAAGCTTTTATCTGCTAAATCAAATATTTTTTTTGCATTTTCTTCCTTTTCCCTTACAGAAGCTCCCATTCCAACGGTTTGAGACCCTTGACCAGGAAATACGAAGGCTATTTTCCCCATACCTATCTCTCCCTCTATTCGATATTCAAAAAAGTCCGTTAAAAATGACACTGCGTTCAACTAAACACCGACACGTCCTATGTCGAACGTCGAAGTCACCACAACTGCTCCACAGAAAAGAAAACCGCTTTCCCTTCGTGCGATGCAGATTCAGAGAAGTTCTTCTTGCGATTATGTATTTAAAAGCATACATTCCACTGCGCGAAAACTTCGCCACTTCGAACTCTCGATGTACAGGATATACTAGTGTCAGCATAGTCGCCGACTGGTTCTTTTTATCCTTTTTTTGAACTCATATTATTCATTGTCTGTTTTTAATGAGGTGGCAATTGTTTCGGAAATTTGATGTTGTACCATTTCCCTAGTTTGTCTGATTGCATGATAAATAGCATTGGCATTGGAAGAACCATGTGCTTTCACAACCGGCGCATTTAATCCAAACAGACAAGCACCACCATATTCTGTATAATCCATTTTATTTTTAATTTGCATCAAGTCTGATTTAATGAGACCAGCTGCTAATTTATTTTTGAAACTATTCATAAAGGTATCTTTTAACATAGAAAAAAGGCTTGCTGCTGTCCCTTCAATTGTTTTTAGTACAACGTTGCCCGTAAACCCATCTGTCACGATTACATCAGCGGAGCCGTCTAATACATCACGTGATTCAATATTGCCAACAAAGTTCAAGTTGGACTCTTGAAGTAATGTGAAGGCTTTTTTCGTTAATTCATTCCCTTTATTTTCTTCTGTTCCGATATTCAATAACGCCACTCTAGGTTGAGTAATCTTTCTTACATTCTGTGCATAAATACTGCCCATAATTGCGTATTGCAATAAATGCTCCGGCTTCGCATCTGCATTAGCCCCTACATCTAAAAAAACAAACCCTTTTCCATCTAATGTTGGTAATGTTGGAGCAAGAGCAGGACGATCAATCCCTTTGATTCTTCCCACAATAAATAGGCCAGCAGCCATTAAAGCCCCAGTGTTTCCTGCAGAAATACAGGCATCAGCAGTTTTATCCTTGACAGCTTGTGCCATCATTACCATTGAAGCTGTCTTTTTTCTTCTAACAGCTTTAACAGGTTCATCCGTTGATTCAATCTTTTCATCTGTATGAACGATCGTTATCCGCTCATTTTCTTTAATATACTGATTTATTTCTTCTTTATTTCCAAATAACGTACATTCAATATCGGGAAATTCCTCCAGCGCACGATGAACACCAAGGATAATTTCTTTAGGAGCATGATCCCCTCCCATAGCATCAATCGCAATTTTCATACTTTCTCACCTTCTGACGTTTGACTAGAACGAAACATCTCAAATTCTCCCTTAAACACTAATTCTTTATCGACAAAGCTTTTTACATCCACAATCGTACGATCTCCTTGCCATTGCTGTTTTCGCACTTTTGCCTTTGCAATCACTCTTTCCCCAGCTTTTACTGGTCGTGTAAAGTGAATATTTACCTTAACCGTTAAGGCAAGCGCGTCATTTATCACAGCCACAGCAAGTGAATTGGCTTGCGCAAATAAATGATGTCCTCTTGCAATTGCGTTTCGTTTAAAAGTATGCTCCTTTTGGACATCAAAGATCGAAATTGCAGCTTCATCTAATTCAATATCAATAATGTCACCAATGACTTCTTCAATCGGCAGAGCTTTCACTTCATCTTCTACATGTTTTTCTGCCACAGTTTTAATTCTCTCTCTTAATTCAGGGATCGCCAACTCCATCCGATCAAGGCGAATGGTTTGCACACTTACAGAAAATTTCCCTGCTAATTCCTCATCCGTAATAAATGGATTTTCAAGGATTGTCTCTTGTAATAAATTTTGACGTTCTTTTTTTGGAGGTCTCATATTTCATCAGCACCAATCAAGATATTAAGACTAGGTATTAACAGTAGTATATAAAAAGAAGGAGCAATGCGCAACCTTTACGCTGGCTACTGAATGTGGGTTATAACTCGTGAAGATTCATCGGGTTCTGTCCCTAAAGGAGCGCCCTGCACTTTTGTGTGGATAACTGGCGTGATGTTGCAGTCGATGGCGGCCATCGTCAATAGGCCCGCAGGAACGAGTCTATTGACATTGCAACCTACAGGGTGTATTCGTGAGACACAACGACAGGGCAAGCCTTTCTTTCTAGATCAAAGCGCTTGTACTTTTTGTTCTCAATCCAATTTTTCACCATTTAAAACATCTGTCCTTGCTAAATAATCTCGTAATGATGCATATTCGGGACTTTGCCAAAAGTCATCCTGTTCCAATAAAGTAACCGTATCGTTGCGAGCTGCTTCTAAAGCGCGGTAATCATGAACCATATCCGCAATTTTAAACTCAGGTAACCCACTTTGTTTCTTTCCAAAAAAATCACCTGGACCACGCAACTCTAAATCTCTCTCGCTTAATACAAATCCATCTGTAGTTTCAGTCATGATTCTCATCCGTTCTTTTCCGTTATCTGACTTAGGATCTGCTAATAGGATACAGTATGATTGCTCGCTCCCTCTGCCTACTCTTCCGCGAAGCTGATGCAGCTGGGAAAGGCCAAAACGTTCAGCATCATAAATCACCATTAACGAGGCATTAGGGACATTGACTCCAACCTCTACTACTGTTGTCGAAACGAGTAATTGAATTTGATTTTCACTAAAGGATCGCATCACGGCATCCTTTTCTTTTGCTGGTAATTTCCCATGCATGAGCCCGACTTGGTATTTCTCCTGAAAATATTGCGATAGCACCTCATATACATCAATAGCATTTTGAACATCAAGCTTGTCCGATTCTTCAATAAGAGGGCAAATCATATAAGCTTGCCTTCCCTTCACTAATTCTTTATCAATAAATTCAAAAACACGATCAATACTATTATGTTTCACCCAGTAGGTTTCGACCTGTTTTCTCCCTGATGGCATTTCATTGATAACTGAAACATCCATTTCTCCAAAGACAGTGATGGCTAAGGTTCGAGGAATGGGTGTTGCTGTCATGAATAATACATCAGGTGTTTCACCTTTTTCACGTAAAATTCTCCGTTGCTCAACCCCAAAACGATGCTGTTCATCTGTAATAACTAAGCCTAATTTCGCGAAAATGACATCCTGCTGAATAAGTGCATGTGTTCCAATCAAAATATCAATCTCGCCGTTAGCCAATTTGCCAAGGATTTCTTCCCGCCTTTTACCTTTTACTGAGCTTGTTAATAATTCGATCGTCACGTCCGTTTGTTCGAATAGTTTTGCTAAGGAGGTAAAATGTTGCTCTGCTAAAATTTCTGTTGGCACCATCAATGCACATTGATAACCAGCTGTTACACTAGCATAAAGTCCGATAGCTGCTACAACAGTTTTACCTGAACCGACATCCCCTTGTAATAAACGATTCATCCGGTATGATGATTTTAAATCCCTGCAAATTTCATTGACTACTTTTTTTTGGGCATTGGTTAATTCAAAAGGGAGAGATTGGATAAATGCCTTTAATTGTTGGAGCTGATAGTGTTGAGAGAGCCCGGTAGACGCTTCCCTTTTCAATTGACGAAAAGCCTGAAGCCTTAGTTGAAAAAAGAAAAATTCCTCATAAATAAGGCGGCGTCTGGCTTCCTTTACTTCAGAAAGGCTTTGTGGAAAATGAATTTTTCTCAGAGCTAGTTTTCGACTTGGTAATTTATATTTTTTTACAAGCGTTTCAGGTAAGGTCTCATTAATAGCCTCCCCATATTCTTTAAAAGCTTGTTCCATAAATCTTTGCAAAGCCTTAATTGTCATTGATCCTTTTAATGGATAGATCGGTGCAAAGTCGTTTGTATGGTCTGCGGGATTGATCTGAATCTCCTGTCCAGTTATCGTCATGCGATGTTTATCCCACTTACCAGACACAATGACTGTATCTCCAATCGATATCTTTCTTTTTAAAAATGCTCGATTAAAAAAGACAGCCTTTACTAAATATTGATCGATAAGTAAATGAATCACTAGTCGATTTCTCTTCCTGCCATAATACACAATCGCTGGCTCACTATGCACCTTTCCCTCGATGGTTATTTTCTCATCATGAGCCACTTCATTTAAATCACGTAATCTGACATCTTCATAGCGATAGGGGAGGTAATTGAATAAATCATTAATGGTATCAATTCCCATTTCAGAGAGAGCTTCAGCCGTTTCCTCCCCAATGCCGTTTAATAATGTTGTTGATCCTTCAAGCAAACTATTCACCTTTTTACACTCCCGAATATGACTTCTAGAGGGGTTCAAAAAATTGACACTTCGATAATAGATCTTCTACTAAACCGCTCACGTGCTGTGAGCAACGGAGAAGTCAGTCCATCCTGCCGCCTCGAACTTTCGAAGTACAAGATGTACGAGTGTCGTGTTGCTGACAAGACGTCAGCGTTTTTAATCGACTTGTTCCTTTTTGAACACTCACTTCTATCTATTCTATATTTTTCCTTGATAGAAAAAGGAAGGGTTTCCCCTTCCTTTCTATAACAATTATATGATCTTGGGTGATTATTCCACAGAAAAGATATAAGGATAAAGTGGTTGTTTTCCATCATGTACTTCTATTTCAAGATCTGGATATTGATCATTAAGATCCTCTACTAGCTGGTCCACTTCGCTCGCATCCGTATCTACTCCATATAGAATCGTCAGGATTTCGGAATCTTCATCAAGCATATGCTGAAGAAGATTTTTTACTGTGCTCTTTAAGTCTTGATTGGCTTCGACAATGTCTCCGTCATTAATTCCCATATAATCATCTTTTTGAATTGACAAACCATCGATGACTGTATCGCGAACCGCATACGTAATTTGCCCTGTTTTAACCTCTTTTGCAGCTTCACTCATCCCTTCCCCATTTTGCTCAAGTGCAAGTGTAGGATTAAAGGCCAGAACAGCCGCTAAGCCTTGAGGAACAGTTTTTGTAGGAACAACATAGACGGATTCTTCCACTACTTCTGCAGCTTGCTCAGCCGCCATAATAATATTTTTATTATTTGGAAGTAAGAGAACCTTTTCCGCATGGGTAGATTGAATTGCTTTAACAATATCCTCTGTACTAGGATTCATCGTTTGGCCGCCTTCGATGACCTTTTCAACACCTAGACTGTTAAATAGTTCGGCAATTCCTTCCCCCATCGAAACAGCGATCATAGCATAAGCTTGTTTCTCCTGTTGAGCTGGATTGGTTCCTCTATGCTGTTGTTGATCTTGTTCTAAAATTGAACTATGCTGCTCACGCATATTTTCAATCTTCATATTGATTAGACTGCCATACTTTTGTCCATAGCTGAGAACGTCTCCCGGTTTTTCAGAGTGGATATGAACTTTTACTACATCATCATCTGAGATGACAAGGAGAGAATCACCATAGTGACTTAAATCTTCTTGAAAAGCTTGTTCCGAGAATTTCTTTTTCTGCTCATCAAACTTCACCATAAATTCAGTACAATAGCCGTAAACAATTTCGTCTGTATGTAGAAAACCTTGTACACTTTGATGATGCTGTGCATTCACAAGCTCATCCATACTTGGTTCAAGGACAGGTCTGTCTGGTAAGGCTTCCCCCTTTAAAGCGGCTAAAAAACCTTCATATACACAAACTAATCCTTGCCCACCACTATCGACAACGCCAACTTCTTTCAAAACTGGTAATAAATCAGGAGTCCTCTCCAAGGAAGCTCTTGCCTCATTTAAAACGGCTTCCATAATGACAATAATGTCATTTTCCGATTTAGCGGATTCGATTGCCTTTTGAGCAGAATCCTTCGCAACAGTCAATATAGTTCCCTCTACTGGTTTCATCACAGCTTTATAAGCAGTTTTGACTCCAGCCTCAAAAGCGTTCGCAAATTCACTTGCATGTAAAACAGATTTTTGTTCAATATCTTTAGCGAACCCGCGAAAAAGCTGAGATAAAATCACTCCTGAATTCCCACGAGCTCCCATTAATAGACCTTTCGATAAGGCCATGGCGACTTTTCCAATATGAGCCTGTTTATTTTTTTGGACTTCTTTTGAACCAGAAGTCATAGAAAGATTCATGTTTGTTCCCGTATCGCCATCAGGTACTGGAAAAACATTTAATGCATCGACCATTTGAGCATTAGCTCCTAAATGGTTGGCTCCTTTTATGATCATTTCAGCAAATTGATTTCCATCCAATGATTGTATAGACACTAATTTTTTCCTCCTCCATTACGGGTTCACTACACGGACGCCTTGAACATAAATATTAACCGTGTCAGCGGCAACTCCTATTGTCTGTTCAAGTGTATATTTCACTTTGGATTGTACATTATGAGCGACTTCAGATATTTTCGTTCCATAACTCACAATAATATACATATCTATGTGTAGAGCATCTTCCTCCTGGCGGACAATGATTCCACGAGTGAAATTTTCTTTTCGTAAAATATCAGTCAGACCATCTTTAATTTGATTCTTGGAAGCCATTCCGACAATCCCATAACAATCAATCGCAGCTCCACCCGCAGTAATTGCGATTACTTCATTGGATATATCAATATGACCGTAGTTATTTTTCAATTCTATGGACATGCATATTCCTCCTTAATTGGTCGAAATCCTCCACAGCTTACAATTACACTCTAATTATAACGCACTCATAACATAGATAAGAATATTTTACTATACTGTCAGCTTTTTTTAAAGTATTGCTTGTTTTGAATATCTAAGATTAAAAAATTAAAGCTTCGCCACTTTACAACTAATAAGAATGATTGCAATCAACATATATCTATGGTAAATTATTTAAGTGTCTGAGGAATTTTGAAGGAATGAACGAAGCAATAGTTTGACTTCAGTGACAGGAGGGAATACAAAATGGCAAAACAATGTGTCGTAACAGGTCGTAAAACAAAATCTGGAAATAGACGTTCACACGCAATGAATGCGAATAAACGTACTTGGAAAGCGAATCTTCAAAAGGTAAGAATCCTTGTAGATGGTAAACCTAAACGTGTTTGGGTTTCTACGCGAGCACTTAAATCCGGTAAAGTTGAACGTGTATAAAAGAAAAGCGTAAGGCGCCGCTACCTTTGACAAGCGTTCGCATGTCTTCATAGGTGGCGCCTTGAGCTAGACATTTACCGTAACATATCCTCAAGCTAGAATTTTATAAATTCCTAAGCAACAAAAAAGGCGCCCATAATGGACGCTTTTTTGTTTTCGATTTACTTTTGCAGATTATCCCATCTATAAGGGTCAGCGGCTTACCCCTTTTTAAAGGCACCTAGCATGGCCCTTACAATTCCACCCAAAAATCTTGGAAGCTTAATCGTATAAAATCTCACTTCATTCCCTCCTAACCTAGAAAATACCCACATTTACTCTTAATCATTATATACAATGTTTATAGATAAGTACTTGCCTTTTAATAAGGCTATCTCTTAATCATTACTTCTTATCATCATTAATATGCCTTTTTCAAATGAAAAAGTACCAGTTTTTTGTATAAGTTCATTGCTTATACATAAGGACGAAGCAAAATGGATATTTTGATTAACAAGTGGATATTTAAAACCGGTTAGGAATAGGCTGTCGACTTCCTTGGTCAATGGAATGAAAGAAATATATTTTTTATTTTTATTACTATTGATTTGATACTGTCCAGGATAAAAAACTGTTAATTCATTTTGCAGGTCAATGATCTCAATCGGTTTTGAATGAGGCTGTTGATACTTCACTAACATAAACGCATTAGCTAAAAAATGATCCAATCTTCCCCCAGTTGCCCCAAAAATTTTAATACTCGCAGGAGTCTGACTGGTCGCCCATATTAAGGCTAATTCCATGTCAGTTTCATCTTTTTCTGGCTGATGAATGTCCAATTCATTCACACTTTGTTGAATAGTCTTCCATTCTTCAGCAGAGACAGAGTCAAAATCACCAATTGCGATGGTTGGATTGAGCTTATGTTTTAATAAATAATAAACGCCACGATCCACCCCAACCCAAACCGTATGTTCATCATTATATAAGGTTAGGTCAGGTATGAGTTGCGGAGGGCCCCCAGCCACAATATTTATGCTTTTTTTATTCATTTCCAATACTGGAACGAATTTCTTGAATGGCGATTTTTCGATCCGTAACCCCGAAAATGGCTGAACCTGCTACAAAAACATTTGCTCCTGCATCCTTACACATTTTTACCGTTTTCGTGTCAATCCCGCCATCTACTTCAATATCAATATCTAAATTTTTAGCTTGGATCATGTTTTTTACTTCCCTGATCTTGGGCAATACTGCTTCAATAAAGGCCTGACCCCCAAAGCCAGGGTTCACCGTCATTAATAAAACCATATCGATTTCTTCCAAGATATTTTCAATCATAGACACAGGTGTGGCAGGATTTAGTACAACACCAGATTTCACACCTAATTGTCTAATTGCTTGCAGAGTTCGGTGAATATGTTTGTCAGCTTCAACATGTACGGTAATGAAATCTGCTCCCGCTTGGGCAAATTCATGGATATATTGTTCTGGATGTTCAATCATTAAATGAACATCTAATGGTAAATTCGTTACTGTCTTAACGGCATCTACAATGAAAGGTCCCATCGTAATATTGGGTACAAAATGACCGTCCATGATATCTATATGAATATAGTCAGCCCCTGCTGCCTCTACTTCTCTAATTTCTTCTCCTAAATTCGTAAAATCCGCCGATAAGATGGAGGGTGCAATTTTCATAATATTAATACCTCGGCTTTCTCTCTTTAATTTCCCCTAAAAATTGCAGATAATGTTGATAGCGACTACCGTCGATAATACCTGTCTCTACTGCAGATTTTACCGCACATTTTGGTTCCTTTTCATGGGAACAGCCACGGAATTTACAGGCTTGCCCTTCTACTCTTATTTCCGGAAAGGTCCAAGCTAAATCTTCAGTTGCTAGCTCATTAAACTCCAATGAGCTAAATCCAGGTGTATCAGCAATGAAACCATGATCGATTGGAATGAGCTCCACATGCCTTGTTGTATGCTTACCTCGCCCTAGGTGTGTCGAGATCTCATTTGTTTCCAATTCCAAATCAGGGTCCAAAGCATTTAACAACGAGGTTTTCCCGACTCCCGATTGCCCGGCAAAAACACTCGTATGACTCCCAATCATAGAACGAAATTGTTCAATACCTTCTGTCGTATGAGAGGATAAAAAAACCACTTTATATCCGACTCGTTCATAAACTGCAAGGCGCTCTTGCAGCATTCTAAATTCCGCTTCTTGCAAAAGATCCGTCTTCGTTATGCAAATAACAGGAATAATCTGATGAAACTCAATCAAGACAAGGAAGCGATCAAGTAGAACCGGATTAAACTCCGGTTCTTTCGCAGAAAAAACGAGGAAGGCTTGATCAATATTCGCTACCTGTGGCCGAATCAATTCATTCTTCCTTGGTTTGACTTCCATTATATATCCTTCTTTATCATTTTCAGCTTGATATACAACATGATCTCCAACAAGGGGGGTAATTTTATTTTTTCTAAAAACCCCTCTCCCCCGGCATTGAATCACTTCCCCATTGTCTTCAACATAATAAAATCCACTTAAAGCTTTTATAATGATTCCTTCCGTCATGTCACCTGTCCTTTCATTTTAAGATCTTCAAGAAGTCGAGCAAAATCACGAATTTTAGTCTCCAGGATAAGGTACATCATCTTCTTTAATCACTGTATTCCCCCGCATTACCTTATAACTAGCTGTGGTATCTTTTTGTATCCTAAACGTTACTTCTTTTACCACCGATTCTTTAATAGTAAAGGTATCAGCTGGAACCGACATATTATTATCCATATCTTGAATTAATATTTTTATTTCCTGCTCCGGATTCTCATCTTCTGGCTTTTCTTCTGGATTTTCTTCTTGCCCCTCTTCCTCCTCCTGCCCTTCGTCATTGTTTTCTTCATTCGCTTCAGGATCATAAGGAATTGGAATTTCTACTGTGACCTCTTGAAACGGGATTTCCTCTGGGCCTTTTGAAATAACGACCTTTACCTTATCCCCTTTAGAAAGTTCTGTCCCCTCTTCAGGATCTTGTGATATAACAAGTCCTTCCGGCACAGAATCATTATACTCCTCAGCAGACATATCAATATCTAATCCACTTGAATCTTCGTAATCCTCTAAGCCCTTGCGGTTATTACCAGATAAATCTTTCAGTGTAATTTTCTCCTGACCTTTACTGACAACAAAGCTAATGGTCTCTTCATCCGGTATCACTTCTGTGTTTGGACTAGGCTTTTGTTCTAAGATTGTTCCAGATTCTGACTCATCAAATTCTTCTTCTACCTGAATTTCCTCCACATTAAATCCAAGCTCTTTCAATATCACTTTCACATCTTCAAGGGATTGGCTAGTATAATCAGCAAAAGGTACTTTCTCTTTCCCTGTACTTACATATATATCCACAGTATTGCCTTTTTTTACAGACTTGCCTGCTTTCGGGTTCGTTTTAATGACTGCTCCTTCAGGTATTTCTTCATCGGCAAGCTCCTCCTTCTTACCGATTTGTAACCCTTGCTCTTCAAGCATGGAGACAGCATTATCGTATTCTTCTCCCTTTACATCAGGGATATTAATTGTCTGGGCGTCACGAATCGCTGGTAAAATAAACATCAAAAATACAAGGAGTAATATCAATAAAGCTGTAATACTCCCTACAATCCATGGCCATTTTTTGCGTTTTTTCTTTTTTGGACTCTTTTTTGTATCAGGGTTTGCAGCAATTGTTGTTTGTCCATTTTTTTGATGTGGAATCGTTTTGTTGTTCATATTCGTAAGATCATCTTCCGAGATAATAGGAATCGCCTTTGTGGCTTCATGATCTTCAGGGATCGTAAACTTAGGTTCATTTTCCCGAGCAGGATCCAGAGCAGTATCTATATTACTACCCATTTCCTCCGCGCTGTCATAACGCTGGAAGGGATCTTTGGCTGTTGCTTTTAAAACAATGTTTTCAACACTTTGTGGAATCGCTGGGTCCCAACGTCTTGGAGATGGAGTATCAGATTGCAAATGCTTTAATGCTATCGAGATGGCAGATTCTCCAAAAAATGGCAAACGCCCTGTTAAAAGTTCGAACATGACAATCCCTAAGGAATAAATATCCGATTTTTTTGTCGCCATTCCGCCTCTTGCTTGTTCTGGTGATAAGTAATGAACGGATCCTAACACGGCATTGGTCTGTGTAATTGACGTCGCACTTAAGGCCATCGCGATACCGAAATCCGTAATCATCACATGACCATTATGGTCAATTAATATATTTTGCGGTTTTATATCTCTGTGTACAATATGATTCTGATGGGCATGGGCAACAGCCGAAGTTAATTGCTTCATGATATCAATTGTTTTTTCGATGTCAATCGGATGATAGCTTTGAATATATTCTTTTAACGTCATTCCATCGACAAATTCCATGACAATATAATAGATATCATCTTCTTCTCCCACATCATAGATACTAACGATATTTTCGTGGGTTAAGCTTGTCGCTGATTGTGCTTCTCTCTGAAAGCGACGAATAAATTCATCTTCATTCGCAAAATCTAAACGTAATATTTTAATTGCCACATCACGATCAAGAATCATATCATGAGCCAAATAAACATTGGCCATACCGCCCCCGCCGATTAATCGGATCACCTTATAACGGCCGCTGACTCTTCTTCCTATTAACATTAATCCTTGCACCTGCTTTCAGCTTGTGCTTCTATAATGGCAACGGAAATATTATCTTCTCCACCGTAATGATTGGCTAAATCAATTAGTTTATTTGCCTTCAGGTCAAGCTCCATTTCATTGTCAAGAATTTCCTCCATCTCAGCTATTGAAAGCTTGTTGGATAGTCCATCCGAACAAAGTAACAGTTTATCATTTTCTTCAAGTGTAATAGTTAAAATATCCATATCTGTCTCTAATTCCGTTCCCATTGCTTTTAGCAACATATTTTTTCTAGGATGAAATTCTGCATCTTCTTCCGAAATTTCTCCTGCTTTCACAAGTTCATTTACAAGTGAATGATCTTCCGTTAATTGTTTAAAGCCATTTTCATTGTATAAATAGCAACGACTATCCCCGATATTGACGATTGTCACAAAGCCATCTCCACACAATGCCGCTACCAAAGTGGTTCCCATTCCCTCGCATTCAGGATGCAGCTGCGCATGTTCAAAGATTTTTTTATTCACATTTTCTACTTGTACACGAACCCACTTCGCAGTCTCTTCAGGTGAAGGAAAGCTTGCCGTGTTTTTCCAAAGTTTCCCTAAGCTTGACACAGCTATTTCACTAGCTACTTCTCCAGCATTATGTCCACCCATTCCATCTGCGACAACAGCAAGATAATGATTATCGGAATTCAAAAAAATTCCGCCACTATCTTCATTATGCTTTCGTATTTTTCCCTGATCTGTTTTAAAAATTGCATCCATATTCTCTTCTCCTCTTTAAGCTTCTCGCTTATCCTTAAGGGTTCGAATCATCTGTTCCTGATCCTTCTTTTTTAAAAGCAGCGATAAAAAAGCCATCTCCGCCGAAATCCTGTGGGAAAATTTGCAGTTTATTCGCTTTTGGATCAACTAGATGAGCTAAATTATTAGGTAAATGAATGTCATGTGGTGTGAAGTGTTCATGCTGCCGTAAAAATTCATTCACAGTCTCTAGATTTTCTTCAAGATCAACTGTACAAGTACTATAGATCAGTAGGCCATTCTCTTTTAGTAATTTTGCGGATTCATTTAAAATTTCTAATTGAACTTGACTCAATGCAGCAATATCTTGGATTGTTTTTGAATATTTTATATCAGGTTTACGTCGTAAAACACCTAAACCAGAACAAGGAGCATCGACCAAAACACGATCGAAGGATTCAGCTTGTAAGGCTTGACTTGCTGTCCTACTATCCATCACTCTAGCCTCAATATTTTGAAGACCCAGACGTTTCGCATTTTCATTTATTAGTTTTACTTTATGAGCATGGAGATCAAGTGCCACAACCTTTCCAGTCCCTTGTAGTTTTTCGGCAATATGGCCCGTTTTTCCCCCTGGTGCGGCACAAGCGTCAAGAACTGCGAAATCTGGGGATAATTCCAAAGCATAGGCAACAGCCATAGAACTCTCATCTTGGATACTAATCAAACCTGCTTTATATACTTTCGAATGAGCAATATTTCCTCTTAGGACCCTCAGGCCTTCAGGAATAATCGGACTTGATTGAACTTCAAACCCTTCTTCCTTTAATAGAGGAATTACCTCTTGCACTGTCGTCCTTACTGTATTAACCCTAGCTGTTTGAACAGGTGGTAAAAGATTATATTCACACATTGCTTTTGTTTTTTCCCACCCAAACTGCTTATTCCATCTTTGTACTAACCATAAAGGATGGCTTGTCTCAACTGAAAGCTGTTCGATCGGATCAACAATGTCAGCAAGGGACGGTACACCTTGTCTTTGCACCTGTCTAAGAATCCCATTTGCGAAACTAGAAATCCCTTTATGTCCACGTTTTTTTGCGATTTCAACAGCTTCAAATAAAATCGCTCGATCAGGAATTTTATCTAGATATACCATTTGATATATCGATAGACGCAGTAAATTTAACACCCAGCTGTCAGGTTGTTTGCGCAAAAAAGGTTGCAAATAATAATCTAAAGTTTGTTTACGTTGAATGGTTCCATAAACCAACTCAGTAAGCAATCCGACATTAGGACCTGTTATGTTTTCTTTTTGAATGACTTGATTTAATAATAAATTACTGTAAGATTGCTGTTTATCAATCAATTCCAGTATATGAAGCGCGGCTTCTCGGACCGATTTTTTCTTTTTATTCATTATCTTGCCCCAATCGATCTCCGAGTTTGATTGTCGAGCCTGTTCCATGTAAAAACTGTTCACTTGTCATTTTCTTTTTACCTGCAGGTTGTACCTCGAGTATTTTTATTCCCATTCTATTATTGGTCGCAACAGTGAAACTATTTTTTTCTAATTGTACAATCGTTCCAGGAGAAGATGGCTTAGAAATTTCTACTTTTTTTGCTCGCCATATTTTTAATGTCTTCCCTAACCAAATCGTATAAGCTACAGGCCATGGACTAAGCCCTCTGATTTGATTATAAATCGTCTCGCCTGGTTCATTCCAATTAATTTTTTCTTGTTCTCTTTTAATGTTTGACGCAAAAGTAGCAAATTGATGATCTTGTGGGACTGGATTTATTTTCCCCGCTAATAAATCAGGAATCGTCTCGGAAAGCAATTGCGCTCCAGCTAAACTTAATTTATTATGTAAACTTCCAACATCATCATTTTCTGCAATTGGTACTTCAACCTGTGTAAGAATATCCCCAGCATCTAATTGTTTCACCATATACATAATCGTAATACCTGTTTTTTCTTTTCCCTGTAGTAATGCGTAATGGATGGGCGCCCCACCTCTTAATTCAGGTAATAAAGAGGCATGTACATTAATACAACCAAATTTTGGCCCTTCTAATAATGATTCAGGAAGTATTTGTCCGTAAGCAGCGGTTACTAATAGATCAGGTTTTAAATCTAGAATTTTCTTCACTTCAGAAGCATCACGAACCTTCTCTGGTTGTAAAACAGGAATGCCGTAACGTTCCGCCTCTAGTTTAACGGGCGGAGCCGTTAACTTTTTCTTCCGTCCAACTGGACGATCGGGTTGTGTTACAACCCCTACAACATCATATTGATCATCTACTAATTTTTTTAAAACCGGGACCGAAAAATCAGGTGTTCCCATGAAAACAATTCTTGTCATCTTTCTCACTACTTTCTGACACTTATCTTTTTTAGAATCACTGGTGTGGAGTAGGACAAAGCTCACTTAGTTCAAGCTTTTCTTTGTCTAGCTCCGGCTCCTAGCTGCTAGCAAACTTTCGGTGCCTTCCTACGATAAGTCAACATCCATTCGCTTTTCAAGCTCATGGTGTTTCCTTTATCTCGTCAGGCCCCTAAAAAGTTTGTACACAGCTAGACAGTCGCCTGCGCTTTTCTTTTTGTCTAGCTCCAGCGCCTAGCGACTAGCAAATTTACGTCTTCTTCCTACGATAAGTCAACATCGGCTCATTCTTCGCCGTGTTTCCTTTATCTCAGGCCAGCAGGATGGTGGTCAGAACGGCGTTGCGCCAGGACGGCGCGCCCTTAGCCGTTCATCCTTATCAACCAAATTTGTACGTCGCTGAACAGGCGCTTGCGCTTTTCTTTGTCACATTACATTATAAGGGTTAACATCGATTGAAATTGTCAAACCTTCTTTGTTGTATTGTTGTTGATAATGTTCTAATAGTTTTTTTAATGTTGGTATTAATTTTGGTTCATGTTTGTATTTTATCAAACATTGGTAACGATATCTATCATTGATTCGGGGAATGGGAGAGGATGCAGGTCCTAATATGACCGCTTGCTCAGAGAGATTAGCGCGAATAAAATTCGCCATCTTTTCTGTTACAGCAATCACCTTCATTAAATCCTCGTGACTGACTGTCACTAATGATAAATAAAAAAATGGCGGATAGGAACCCATTTTTCGAAGAATCATTTCTTGCTGATAGAAATGATCATAGTTTTGCTGTCCTGCTAGCTCCACACTATAATGATCAGGTGTATACGTTTGGATAACGACCTCTCCTGTTAATTCATGTCTCCCTGCCCTGCCACTTACTTGTGTAAGTAATTGAAACGTCTTTTCTGCAGCTCTGAAATCAGGCAAATGCAACATTGTATCTGCACTTAATACACCAACAAGGGTAATATTAGGAAAATCTAAGCCTTTTGCAATCATTTGTGTCCCCAATAAAATATCTGCTTTCCCTGATTTAAATTGGTCAAGCAGCCTTTCATGTGCCCCTTTTCTTGAGGTTGTATCAACATCCATGCGAATAATGCGCGCCTCAGGCAACACTTTATTCAATTCTTCCTCCACCTTCTGAGTCCCTGTTCCAAAATAACGAATATGCTCACTTTCACACTCAGGACATTTTTGTGGAACGCCTGTTGTAAAGCCACAATAATGGCATTTCATCTCATTCGAAAATCGATGGAAGGTCAAGGAAATATCACAATGCGGACACTGCATCACATATCCACAATCACGACAAAGCAAGAAGGATGAATGTCCTCTGCGGTTTAAAAATAGAATCGTTTGTTCCTGTTTATCTAAACGATCCTTTAATTTTTCAAATAGCTCTACAGAAAACATTGATCGATTACCATTTCTCATTTCCTCACGCATATCGACAATCGAAACAGCTGGCAGTGCCTTTTCATTCATCCGTTTCGACAACGTTACTAAATGATATACGCCTTTTTGCGCTCTAGCGAAAGATTCCAGTGAAGGTGTTGCACTCCCCAAAATAACCGGACATTGATAATGTTTTGCCCTTTTAATCGCCACATCACGAGCATGATAACGAGGTTGCTCTTCTTGCTTATAACTTGTTTCATGTTCTTCATCAATGATAATAATCCCGATATTTTCCAAGGGAGCAAAAATGGCAGAACGCGCACCAACCACTACCTTGGCTTCTTTTCTTTCGATCTTGCGCCATTCATCATATTTTTCACCCATTGACAAGCCACTATGAAGAACAGCGACATCATCCCCGAATCTACCCTTGAAGCGGTCAACCATTTGCGGGGTTAAAGATATTTCTGGTACTAAAACAATCGCTTCTTTTCCCTTTTCAAGTACTTTTTGAATTGATTGTAAATAAATTTCCGTCTTTCCACTGCCTGTTACACCGTATAACAAGAATGTTTGATACTCATTTGTTTCAATTCGGGATAAAACAGGAGTAATCGCCTTTTTTTGTTCCTCTGTCAAGGCCAATGGTAAGGTACGCTCGAATTCTTTACCGGCAAATGGATCTCGATATACTTCATCCTGACTTTTTTGCAGTATACCTTTTTTTACAAAGGCTTGAATCGCCGTAGAAGAAGTACCGCTTAATTCCGTTAATTGTTGTCCAGTAAAGTTCTCTTTCGGGTGCTTTAATAGAAACAAGATGAGGTTCCTCTGTGCTGTTGCATTCGCTCTTATTTCATTTTGCTGAGCAATCAAATCATTTTCACTGTAATTTGTAGTATAAATATGCACCGTCTTTTTTTTAGCACGGTCTTTTATATCATAAATCACTTCGGCATTGCCCTGATTAACTTGCTCACGTAATATGTGGAGGATGTCCCTGCGCTCGGCTTCTTTCCACGTGATTTCTTCTTGGTCCAAAAAAAGCGAGTCTAATTCGGGATCAGCTTCTAAGTCAGTTCGCCGGATATACTTTTCATATTTTGCTTTCATCGCCGCGGGCAACATCGCGTGAAAGGCAGATATTTTAAACGAAAGTGTTTCATTTGCCATCCACTGTCCCAATTCTAGCAATTCTTTATTTAGAGCAGGTGTTAGATCCAATAACTCTTTCACTTCTTTAAGCTTCTTAAAGTTACTTTCCGTTTTCACAGCCATTACAAACCCCTGGATCAGTCGAGGTCCAAATGGAACAGCCACCCTCATTCCAGGTTCTACTACACTCAGCCACTTTTCGGGTATTAAATAATCAAAGACCTTATCTGTTCCAAGTGATGGAACATCAACAATGACTTCTGCAATCATTTTTGATCTTCCTTTGCTAGATTGTTGACAATTTCATCTAAGATTCGTCTTGCCGTTTCATTTTTACTTAGTAAAGGTAACTTCTTAGGTCCTTGATTTTTTTGTACAATCGTGACAATATTCGTATCTGCTGAAAAACCTGCGCCTTTTGCCGTAATATCATTGGCGATGATCATATCTGCATTCTTTCTTTCCAGTTTGCCTAAAGCATGTTCTTCGAGGTTTTCCGTTTCAGCCGCAAAACCAACAAGATATTGATGCTCTTTCTGTTTACCTAATTCCATTAATATATCGATTGTTCTTTCAAATTCAACAATGAGATTATCGTCTTTTTTCTTTATTTTTTGCCGAGAAGTTTGTTTTGGGCGATAATCTGCTACAGCCGCACTTTTGATCACAATATCAGCCGTAGGGAAATAGTTTAACACATGATCATACATTTCCTTCGCCGTCTCAATCGAGATAAAATTAACACCATTTGGTACAGATAAAGTGCTTGGACCAGAAATTAAGATCACATCTGCCCCCATTTTCTCTGCCTCTTCCGCTAACGCGTAGCCCATTTTCCCAGAAGAGTGATTCGTTAAATAACGAACTGGATCAATTTTTTCCTTTGTGGGTCCTGCAGTAATCAGGATTTTTTTTCCCTTAAGGGGCTGGTATGGCTTTGTAAAATACTGTTCAATATGCGCCACAATCGTTTCAGGTTCTTCTAATCTTCCCTTTCCAACATAACCACAAGCTAGATATCCATCACCAGGTTCAATAAAGCGATGCCCAAATTCATTTAAGAGCTGAATATTTTTTTTCACAGCTGGATGCTGATACATATGTACATTCATCGCTGGTGCAATCCAGACAGGAGCTGTCGTGGCAAGTAATGTTGTAGAAACCATATCATCTGCTAGTCCATGGGCTAATTTTGCGATCATATTTGCTGTGGCAGGTGCTACTAAACATAAATCTGCCCAATCCGCTAGATCAATGTGTGCAATCACCTCAGGATTATTTTCAACAAAGGTATCTGTGTAAACTTCATTTCGAGATAAGGCTTGAAACGTTAGGGGTGATACAAAATTTGTAGCCGATTTTGTCATCATTACTTTAACAGAGTAACCCGATTGAACAAGCTTGCTTGTTAATGCAGCTGCCTTGTAGCAAGCAATACCACCTGTGACACCTAATAAAATATTTTTATTCTTCATTTCATACATCCCCATTTACATTTTTACGATTTGAATTATCTCTATTATGTCGATCCAAAACAGAAAAGACAACCCATAGTTCCTATAGGTTGTCTGTACTAAGAAGGCCACATAAAGTGAAACTTTATCAGTGGGGGCTTCATCCCCCACTGATTTCAGGAAATGCTAAATTCGCGACATCCTGTCGGCCTGAATAAATCTAGCTTTTACTGGCTGTTGATCCTCCACGAATGCTTGAAGCGGAGGGCTTACAGCCAGTTAAGGCAGGATAAAATTTAATTTGCACCTTTTACTTCTAATTCTCCCGCATAAAGTTCCTCTAGAGCTTTTCCAACAAATTTATGTGATTTGTAATTCTCCATAAGTGGGTTCGATTCCTCTTGTAAGCGACGGGCCCTGCTGGCAGAAACCGTTACAAGAGAATATTTAGAATCAATCACATTTAACAACTTATCAATAGATGGATATAACATTATTTCCCAACCTCCAACATTTTTATATACTTTCCGGCAATGCGCTCACTTCTATAATGTTCGGCTTGAACAATTGCGTTAATACGATCTACCGCTTTTTCTACATCATCGTTTTCAACAATATAATCATATAAACTCATTAATTCAATTTCATGGCGAGCTGCTTCCATACGATTATGAATTAAGTCCACTGATTCAGTGCCTCTCCCGACAATCCTACTTTGAAGTTCATTCAAACTTGGAGGCATTAAAAATATAAATAAACCATCTGGAATTTTATCGCGTACTTGCCTGGCTCCTTGAACTTCTATCTCTAGAAAAACATCTTTTCCAGAGTTTAATGTTTCATTCACATAATCTAAAGGCGTACCATAATAATTCCCTACATATTCAGCATATTCCAAGAGTTTTCCATTTTGAATCATCTGTTTAAATTCTTCCTTGCTCTTAAAGAAGTAATCTACACCATCTATTTCGCCTTCACGAGGAGATCTAGTCGTGGCCGAAATCGAATACTCAAATTGAGCATCGGGACGCGAAAATACTGCTTTTCTTACTGTGCCTTTTCCAACCCCTGACGGACCGGAAAGAACAATCAATAACCCCTTTTCTTTCATTTTGTTCCTACCCTTCTTCATTCTCATCCTTACCGCCAAACAACCGTTGAGCTACGGTTTCAGGCTGAACAGCCGAAAGAATCACATGTTCACTGTCCATAATAATTACTGCCCTGGTTCTTCTCCCATAAGTAGCATCAATCAAGGTGGCTCGATCTCGTGCATCCTGAATGATACGCTTTATTGGAGCTGACTCAGGCCTAACAATCGAAATAATTCGATTGGCTGAGACAATATTCCCAAAGCCAATATTTAAAAGCTTCGTTTGCATAATGCTCCTCCAGTCAACTATCGGTTTTTTTATACATTTATATACATTTATGTATAGGTACTGTCTTGAATATAGTGAAAATTCAAGAGTGGGGGCTTTCATCCCCCACTTATTATCTTGCTTCTCCTCTATTGCTTGAAGTGCGACCTTACTGCCAATTGATTCGGGATAAAAAAAGTAATAGAGCTTTGTCTATTACTTTTAAAAGTATATCACAATTTATTTCTTTTTTCTTATAATAAAACTTCCAGCGAGTAAAAAAGTTGGTAAAGCACTCATGACTGTGATGAGAAGCCAGTCTATTCCTGCAATCGGAACAGTATGAAAAATCGGCTGTAAAGCAGGAATATAAATGACGCAGACAGTCAGAACAAAGGAAGAAAGCACAGATAATACTAAATATTTATTTTCAAAAGGATTTCTTGAAAAAACAGATACCTCACTTCGACAATCAAATACATGAATAAGCTGTGCCATGATTAAGGTAGCGAATGCAACGGTTTGTGCATAAGCGAGATTTGCTGGGTCGCGTTGATAAACGATCATAAATGCAATAAGGGTTGAGACTCCGATCAAAAATCCCCGCGAGAGAATTTTCCAGCCTAATTTTCTTGCAAATACCCCTTCATTAACGGGCCGGGGCTTCCTTTTCATGACATTCTCCTCTGGTTGATCTAAACCTAACGCCATTGCCGGTAACCCATCTGTCACTAAGTTCACCCATAATATTTGTATCGGCAGAAGAGGGAGAGGCATGGACATCAACATCGCAAAAAGCATAACAAGGATTTCTCCTACATTCGATGCTAACAAATAGCGAATAAACTTCCGAATATTTTCGTAAATATTTCTTCCTTCATGAATGGCTGACTTGATCGTTGTGAAATTATCGTCCATTAATATTAACGAAGACGCTTCTTTCGCCACATCTGTTCCGGTAATGCCCATCGCGATGCCTATGTCAGCTGACTTAATCGCAGGTGCATCATTGATCCCATCACCGGTCATTGCCACAATATGTCCATTGCTCTGTAAAGCTTTGACAATTTTCAATTTATGTTCTGGAGTGACACGGGCAAAAACGGCCACATTTTCCACCACTTTTTCTAATTCTTCAGCTTCTAGTTGACTTAGCTGTTGCCCGTCCATGACTAAATCATTTTTTCCAAGAATCCCTAATTGTTCCGCTATTGCACAAGCTGTTGCTCGATGATCCCCTGTGATCATGACCGTCTTAATTCCCGCTTGCTTACATTCCGCTACTGCTGCTTTCACTTCAGGTCGCGGAGGATCAATCATGCCTTGTAAGCCAATAAAGGTTAAATCTTTTTCAATTTCCTTTTCATCTTGAGGATAAACATTCCCATGAAATGGTTTAAAAGCAATCGCAATTGTTCGTAATGCTTGCTCAGAAAGGTGCTGCACGCTTGCTTGAATCCCTTCTTCTAGCTCTCTACTAAGCAATTTCTTTTTTTGTTCCCATAAAATAGATTCACATTTTCCAGTTAAAACATCCGGAGCGCCTTTTGTGATCACAAATTGCTTTCCGTTTTCATCCTTGACAATTACACTCATCATTTTTCTTGCGGAATCGAATGGATATTCTTTTTGAATCGTAAATTGCTTTAATAACGTTTCACGATGGACATCTGCTTTTAAGGCAGATATTAGCAGTGCTCCCTCTGTGGGATCACCATCCACAATGATCTTTTCGTCCTTCATCATCACTTCCGCATGGTTACATAAAACGCCGAATGTTAATAATTGTTTAAGCGACTTTTCATTCCTTAAATTAACCTTTTCCTCATTATAATAAAATTGATCATGCTCATCTCCAGCAAGTTGGTACGTTTTCCCCCCACTCCAAATACGTGTTACAGTCATTTTGTTTTGTGTCATCGTTCCTGTTTTATCGGAACAAATCACGGAGGCGCAGCCTAATGTCTCAACAGCGGGTAGTTTGCGTACAATGGCTTTCTTTCGAATCATCCTTTGGACACCCAATGATAAGGCTACTGTCACAATAGCAGGCAACCCTTCAGGAATAGCTGCTACAGCAAGCGAGACTCCTGCTAAGAACATGGTAAAGACATCATGCCCATGTATAATTCCAACAACAACTACAAGCAAGGTTAAAGCTAAAGCAACCATAATTAATAATTTTCCTAATTGCTGTAAACGTCTTTGCAACGGAGTGGTCATTACAGTAGCGGTTTGAATCATATCGGCAATTTCACCCATTGCCGTTTTCATACCTGTTGCCGTCACCATCCCCATCCCGTTCCCACTTGTAACCAATGTACCTTTAAAGGCCATATTATTGAGGTCACCAAGATTAGGATTCGTATCTTGAACGATTCCCGTGTGTTTGGTGGAAGGGATCGATTCTCCTGTTAAAGCTGATTCCTCAATTTGTAAATTATTCGCTTGAAGAAGTCGCAAATCGGCACCTATTCGATCACCACTCGAAAATCGTATTATATCACCAGGTACCACATCTCTAGAATTGATTTTCGCCCATTGCCCTTCTCGCAATACAGAAACTTGTGGGGCCGAAAGATTCTTTAAGGCTTCTAACGATTTCTCTGCCTTTCTTTCTTGGACAAACCCTAAAATGCCGTTTAGAAAAACAATCGCCATAATGGTAATCGCATCGATATACTCACCGAGAATCCCGGAGATAAGGGTCGCGCCGAGCAAAACAAGCACCATAAAATCTTTGAACTGACTAAAAAATAATAGAAGCGCTGATTGCTTTTCCCCTTCAGATAATTCGTTCCATCCGAAATTTTTTCTTTTTGTTTCAACCGCTTTATTCGTTAGTCCCTGTTCAATACTTGTGTTTAGAGCTTCTTCCACTTCTTTTTCCTGCATCCCATAAAACTGCATGCCCTTCACCTCATCACTCTCTTTCTCTTAACATACAGAAGTTGTCCATGTACTAGCATGCTTATTCAGTAGAAGTGGATTTCATGATATAATTTTATCTAAGAGGATGTTCAAAAAGTTCTGTAAGAAGGAAACTATAAGAAAAAGGATACACTCCCTGTGTCGAACGTTTGCGATTGGCGTCAGCGTCTTTAGCCAACTCGCCTCTTATATTAACCTTCTCTTTGAACACGTACCTAGGCACAAAAGTTTCGAATATAAAATGGAAGAGGTTGTTATGTAATGCCTTTTGATGGTTTTTTTACACGTGCAATAGTATCCGAATTAACGTCCCTACTTGTTGGTGGTAGGATAAGTAAAATACACCAACCTTTTAAAAATGAAATTGTCATGATTGTGAGAGCAGCTAGAAAAAATCATAAGTTGCTTATTTCCTCCCATCCTAGCTATGCTAGGATTCAAGTAACCGCTGATAGCTTTGAAAATCCGCAAGAACCACCAATGTTTTGTATGATTTTGCGAAAACATTTAGAAGGAGCCATTATTGAGGAGATAAGCCAGGTTGAAATGGATCGAATTATTATGTTAAAGATCAAAGGACGTGACGAACTGGGAGATGTTCGTTATAAAAAGTTGATCATCGAAATTATGGGCAGGCATAGTAATATCATTTTAGTTGATGAAGAGACAGAAATGATTCTGGATAGTGTCAAACATATTCCTGCCGCTTTAAATAGCTATCGGACGATTTTACCTGGAGCTCAGTATATTTTCCCACCTGCACAAAACAAACAAAATCCATTAGAAGTTGCGCAGGAAGATCTATTAAGAACAATTGATTTTAATGCAGGTAAATTAGACAAACAGATGGTTGGGGCTTTCTCTGGCGTTTCTCCTATACTTGCAAAAGAAATCATTCATCAAGCTGGACTAGCGAATAGGGAAACAGTACCACAAGCTTTCTTAACGATGATGAATAAGCTTAACGCTCATCAATACGAGCCTAGTATTACAATATCAAAGAAAAAAGAAGAGTTTTATTTATTTCCTCTCACAGTGCTGGATGGGGAATCCAAACAATTCTTCACCCTGAGTGAAATGCTAGATCGTTATTATTTTGGGAAAGCGGACCGTGATCGCGTAAAGCAGCAAGCTCATGACTTAGAGAGATTGATGAAAAATGAAAGGGAAAAAAACGAAGGGAAGTTAGGTAAATTAGCAAAAACATTAGCAGATGCAGAAAATGCGGATCAACATCAATTGCTTGGAGAGTTATTAACAGCCAATCTTCATCAGGTACAAAAAGGAATGAAGAAGATTTCTGTCCCGAACTATTATGATGAAGATTATCAAGAGGTCACAATTCTGTTAGATCCGCGAAAAACACCTTCAGAAAATGCGCAAATGTATTTTACAAAATATCAAAAAGCGAAAAACGCAGTCCGAGTTGTAAAAGAGCAAATTGAAAAAACAAAACGGGAAATGGCATATTTTGATGGCTTAATTCAACAGCTTGACTCTGCTTCTCCTCATGATTTGGAAGAGATTCGAGAAGAACTAGGAGAAGAAGGCTATATACGGTCGCAAAAGAAAAATAAAAAAAAGGCGAATGCTAAACCTGTCATTGAGCGTTATCAAGCCAGTGATGGAACAGATATCTTTGTAGGAAAAAATAATAAACAAAATGATTATTTAACGAGTAAAATGGCGGCTAGAGATGAGATTTGGTTACACACGAAGGATATTCCTGGGTCTCATGTCGTGATTCGACATAAAAATCCTGAGGAAACGATCATTTTGGAAGCGGCCATGCTTGCTGCCTATTTTAGTAAAGCAAAAAACTCAGCCTCCGTCCCAGTCGATTTTACAAAAGTCAGACACGTCAAAAAGCCGAATGGGGCCAAGCCCGGATTTGTCATTTACGACAACCAACAGACCGTCTACGTAACACCCAATGAAGATCAAGTCAGAAAGATGCATAAGTAGGTGATTGGCATCACCCAAAATATGTCGAATGGTATTAAAAAATCCTTTATAGGAGTTGCTCCAGAGATGAGCATTCCTATAAAGGATTTTTATTATTTTTTCTGCCATTGTTCAGGATGTTTACGCCAATTTTCAAGGGTTACTTGATCATTTTCTTCAATCACACCTTGGTGTAGAGCGACTTGTATTAAGGTGGAATAGCCTGTTAATGAGTAAGCCTTTAACTGAGCCTCTTCCAGTCTTTTTTGCCCTTTTTCTAATTCATATGTAAAGATTGAAACAATCCCTAGTACCTCGACACCTTCTGCCTGAAGAGCCTGGGCTGCAGATATCGCGCTGCCCCCTGTAGAGATTAAATCTTCTACAACGACTACTTTCTGCCCTTTTGTAATTTTCCCTTCAATTTGATTGGTTTTTCCATGGCTTTTAGCAGAAGAACGGACATAACACATTGGTAAATTGAGTTGCTCACTAACCCAGGCTGCATGAGGAATGCCAGCTGTAGCTGTACCGGCAACCAGTTCTACTTCAGGAAAATGCTGCTGAATTAATTGTGATAGTCCTCCTGCAATTTCTCTTCGTAATGAAGGATAAGACAGGGTTAAACGGTTATCACAGTATATAGGTGACTTCAATCCAGAGGACCATGTAAAAGGATCTTGCGGCTTCAATGATACCGCCTGAATCTCTAATAATTGTTTCGCAATATTTTCTGCTATTGTCATTTTTCATTCATCTCCCAATCTGATTTCACATGCATATAGGCGCTATATGGATCTTTTGCTTTCGTAATCGAGCGGCCGACAACAATATGGGTCGAGCCAATTTCAGCAGCTTGCAGAGGGGTTACGATTCTAGTTTGATCATCTGCAGCATCACCTATTAATCGAATGCCTGGCGTTACACGCAAAAATTGCTCATCTGTTTTATCCTTTATCCCTCTTGCTTCTAGTGCAGAACAAACAACACCATCTGCGCCAGCTTGCTGTGCTAATCTTGCATAATGAAGAACAGACTCTGCCAAGGGATGGGAAATCAATTGTTCTTGCTGCATTTGTTTCTCGCTCGTACTCGTCAATTGTGTTACAGCAATCATTTTAGGTCTCTTTTGCTTACCAATCAATCCATCATTTAATCCCCGGACAGCTGCCTGCATCATCTCTAATCCTCCTGCAGCATGAACATTAACCATATCAACTTCAAATTGAGCGAGCACCTTCATTGCGCTATAAACAGTATTCGGGATATCATGTAATTTCAAATCCAGAAAGATTTCGTGCCCATGCTCTTTTAGCAAAGCTAATAAACTAGGACCTT
The DNA here is from genome assembly GCF_018333015.1 of Bacillus sp. J14TS2. Classification (NCBI taxonomy): domain Bacteria; kingdom Bacillati; phylum Bacillota; class Bacilli; order Caryophanales; family Bacillaceae; genus Bacillus; species Bacillus sp. J14TS2. The sequence continues at coordinate 498,376 of NZ_BORE01000002.1, forward strand.
CTTTATAAAATAATTCCATCCCTACTTTTACATATAAGGATTCACCTTCAAAATGCTGTAAAAATTGTATTGCATCATTCTTCTCTGAAAAATCAAGCGCGATAATAGGTTTAGCCCGCATATGTTTTCCAGCTCCTTCCAACCAATTCAGATATATGGGATACATTTAATTCAGCCAATTTTTGCGGAAGTTCCTCTATCAAGCGCGGGCAAATAAAAGGATCAGAAAAATTGATCGTACCAACCGCTACTGCACTCGCTCCAGCATAATAATATTCAATAATATCATCAACAGATTCGATGCCGCCCATACCAATAATGGGAATAGATACTCTTTGACTGACTTCATATATCATTCGAATTGCCACTGGTTTGATTGCAGGTCCGGATAATCCTCCACTCTGATTGGCCAAGATCGGTTTACCAGTTTTTAAATCCAATCTCATACCAAGCAATGTGTTAATCATCGTTAATCCATCTGCACCAGCTTCTTCTACAGCTTGTGCCATTCCAACAATATCAGCGACATTTGGAGAGAGTTTGACATAAACAGGAACGGCTGAAGCATCCTTTACTCTTTTCGTTAATTCAGCTGCAACCTCAGGAATGGTCCCAAAAGCGATCCCGCCTTTTTTCACATTTGGACAAGAAATATTTAATTCAAGGGCATGGACATTCGGTGCCTTCGAGATTTCTTTGGCTACCTCCACATAATCCTCCATTTCGGAGCCAGCTACGTTTGCAATAATCGGCACATCAAATTGTTCTAGCCATGGCAATTCATTCGCTAGAACTCCCTTTAGACCAGGATTTTGTAAACCAATTGCATTCAACATCCCAGCTGCTGTTTCTGCCACTCGAGGGGTTGGATTTCCAAATCGCGGCTCTAGTGTCGTTGCTTTGATCATAATGGCGCCTAATGTACTTAAATCATATAATTGGCTAAATTCTCGACCAAATCCAAAACAGCCAGATGCGGGCATCACTGGATTTCTTAAAGATAATCCTGGTAATTCTACTTGCAAGTGATTCATGTTAATACCACCCTTCCAATTGGAAAAACAGGACCATCACTACAAACTTTTACATAGTCTTTTCCATCTATTGGTTCATTGACATGGCATACACACGCAAAACAAGCGCCAATCCCGCATCCCATTCTTTGTTCCATTGATAGAAATCCTTTTCGATCTTTATATTGTTGTTGCAAAGCATTCAACATAGGTGACGGGCCACAGGCAAAAAGTACATCAAAATCGATCTGCCTTTCGGTTATGACATTTGTGACAAACCCTTGCGTTCCTCTTGAACCATCCACAGTTGCAATATACGTCTCACCATAATGTGCAAATTCTTGCTCATAAAAAACGACATCTTCTGATTGAAAACCAAGTATATGTTTCGTTTTTACCCCTTGTTTTGCAAGTTGCTTGGCCAACTCATATAACGGAGGAACCCCAATCCCGCCTCCAACAAGCAAAGCCGTTTCTCCTGGATCAGTCGCATTCAAAGGAAAACCATTTCCTAGAGGCCCTAAAACATCAAGTCCGTTATTCTCAGTTTGAAGGGAAAGTAAATTCGTTCCTTTCCCTTCCGCTCGATAAATAACCGTAAATTGCTGATTTGGTTTATCAATATGAGCAATACTAATAGGTCTTCTAAGGAGAGGATCCAGCCCCGGGTTTGTCCGAATATGGACAAATTGACCAGGCTGGCTCATTTGTTTTACCATGGCGCCTTCCAACGTTAATTCAAATATATTGCTGGCAATCTCCTGTTGCGAAACAACACGCATCATTTCTTGTTGAATCAAAGTTGCATCGCCTCTTTTCTTTTAGCCGCTCCTCCTATCATCGGCTCAGAGGAGAAAACCATCGATTCCAATACCCCCAAAATCGCTTCAGCCGTATCAAGTGATGTTAAGCAAGCAATCTCATTTTCTACAGACTCTCTTCTAATTCTAAAGCCATCTCGTTCAGGTTGCTTTCCTTTTGTTAATGTATTGATAACAATTTGTGCCTTCCCTTGGCGGATCACATCAATCAAAGTAAGTCCCTCAGAGCCAATTTTCCCAACTACTTCAACAGGAATGCCTTCATTGGCAATTACCTTTGCTGTCCCACTTGTAGCAAGAATACGATAGCCAATGGCTGAGAATCTTTGTGCCAATCGACGAGCTTCTTCTTTATCTTTATCAGCCACTGTAATTAAGACTGTTCCATACGTTTTTATTTCCATTCCAGATGCAACTAGTCCTTTGTACAAGGCTTTTTCCATCGTTTTATCTTTCCCCATTACTTCCCCAGTCGATTTCATTTCAGGTCCTAATGTAATGTCCACTCTTCTTAGCTTTGCAAACGAGAAGACAGGTACTTTCACATATACCCCTTCTTGTTCTGGGATGATGCCAGTGGCATAGCCTAATTCAGGTAACGATTTTCCTAAGATCACCTTCGTTGCTACATTAGCCATTGGTACGCCGGTGATTTTGCTCAAGAATGGAACGGTCCGGCTTGAACGCGGATTAACTTCGATCACATACAATTCATTTTGCGAAATAACATATTGGATGTTTAACAGACCGACAATTTCAAGTCCTCGTGCTAAACGCTTTGTATAATCGACAATTTTCTCCTTCATTTCAGCGCTAATATTTTGCGGTGGATAAACGGCAATCGAATCACCAGAGTGAACACCCGCTCGCTCAATATGCTCCATGATACCTGGGATTAGGACATTCTCTCCATCGGAAATCGCATCGACTTCAATTTCCTTTCCTATTAAATAACGATCCACTAAAACAGGATGCTCTGGATTAATCTTCACCGCATTTTCCATATAGTGCAACAATTCTTGTTCTTCATAGACAATCTCCATCGCTCTTCCACCTAGAACATAGGATGGACGAACAAGAACTGGATAGCCAATTTCCGTGGCAATCTTCACCGCTTCTTCCACAGAGAATGCAGTTTTCCCTTTTGGTTGTGGAATTCGTAAATTTTCTAATGCTTGCTCAAATTTATCACGATTTTCAGCGCGATCCAGACTTTCTAGAGAAGTCCCCAAAATTTGCACGCCCCGACTTTCTAACTCATCAGCCAAATTAATCGCTGTTTGTCCTCCAAATTGGACCACAACTCCCTCTGGCTGCTCAAGATCAATGACATGCATCACATCTTCGATTGTCAGTGGTTCAAAATAAAGCTTATCCGATATACTGAAATCTGTTGAGACCGTTTCAGGGTTATTATTAATGATAATCGCTTCGTAGCCTGCTTCCTGAATCGCCCAAACACTATGGACGGTTGCATAATCAAACTCAACCCCTTGGCCAATCCTGATTGGTCCTGATCCTAGCACGACAACGCTCTTCTTATCGCTCTGAGTTGATTCATTCTCTAGCTCGTAAGTTCCGTAAAAATAAGGTGTTTCGGCTTCAAATTCACCTGCACAAGTGTCCACCTTTTTATAAACAGGCATAATGCCTTCTTCTTTTCTCCATGCATATACATCCTTCTCAGTGATGTTCCACAGCTTGGCGATCGTCTGATCACTAAAACCCAATTCCTTTGCTTTTCTTCCCCATTCGATATCCTTAGGATAATCTCGTAGTTGTTGTTCAAGCTTGATGATTTTTTCAAGCTTATACAAAAAGTAAAGGTCGATTTGACTCCATTCATGAATTTTTTCAATCGAGATCCCTTGTCTTAATGCCTCTCCAATGAAGAACAATCGTTCATCTGTTGCTCTTTCAATCTGTTTCTGGAGCACCGCATATTCAATCTGTGCACTTCCGGGAAGTTCAAGATGGGAAATCCCGCTTTCCAATGAACGTACCGCTTTTAATAGGGATTCCTCAAAGGTTCTGCCAATAGCCATCACTTCACCTGTTGCTTTCATCTGTGTTCCCAGACGTCTATTCGCAGATTCAAACTTATCAAATGGCCATCTCGGTATTTTTGTGACAATATAATCGATGGTTGGTTCAAAGCAAGCATATGTTTTACCTGTAACAGGATTCATAATTTCATCCAGTGTGTAGCCTGCCGCAATCTTGGCAGCGAGTTTAGCGATTGGGAAGCCAGTCGCTTTGGATGCAAGCGCCGATGAGCGGCTCACCCTTGGATTGACCTCAATACAGTAGTACTGAAAACTCTCTGGATCAAGAGCAAGTTGGACATTACATCCGCCTTCAATGCCTAAAGCACGTATCAGTTTTAGTGAGGCATTGCGCATGATTTGCACTTCACGATCACTCAGTGTTTGACATGGCGCGACCACAATGGAGTCACCTGTATGGATTCCAACAGGATCGAAATTTTCCATATGACAGATCACGATCGCATTATCATTCGCATCTCTCATTACTTCAAATTCAATTTCTTTGAATCCGGCAATACTTTTTTCTACAAGACATTGATGAACTGGACTATGTTTTAATCCACTTGCTACAATTTCCTTTAATTGCTCGAGATTCTCACAAATTCCTCCACCTGTTCCTCCTAATGTATAAGCAGGTCTTACGATAATTGGATAGCCAATATCTTCAGCAAAAGAAATAGCTTCATCAATCGTATGAATAATATCACTATCTGGTACAGGCTCATTCAGCTGATTCATCAAAGTACGAAATTGGTCACGATCTTCTGCCTGCTCAATCGCTGATAGCTTTGTTCCGAGAATTTCAACCTTGCATTCTTCTAAAATCCCCGCTTGTGCCAGCTGCATGGCCATATTCAAACCAGTTTGCCCGCCCAAAGTTGGTAAAATCGCATCGGGTCTTTCTTTGCGAATGATTCTTGCGACAAATTCTAATGTCAATGGTTCAATATAGACAGCATCCGCGATTTCTGTATCTGTCATAATCGTAGCAGGATTAGAATTAATTAATATTACACGATACCCCTCTTCTTTTAAAGCTAGACAGGCTTGGGTACCCGCATAATCAAATTCTGCTGCTTGGCCAATGACGATAGGACCAGATCCAATTACAAGTATACTTTTAATATCCGTTCTTTTAGGCATGTTGTGTCGCTCCTTTTTCTTGATGGTCCTTTACATTCATCAGCTTCATAAATTGATCCAATACTATTTTTCCATCTTCGGAGCCTGGGGCTGCTTCCGGCTGAAATTGAATAGAAAAGGCTGGCCATTTTGTATGTTTCAATCCTTCGATTGAATGCCCATTGAGAGCTTGATGAGTTACACTAAGCTTACTTGAATCAACGGATGCTTCTACTACTTCATAGCCATGATTTTGAGAGGTGAAAATTATCTTTCCAGTAGTGAGGTCTTTTACTGGATAACTTGATCCTCTATGGCCAAAAGTCATTTTCTCGATTTGACAGCCATTGGCTAGAGCAAATAATTGATGGCCTAACCCAATTCCGAATAAAGGAATCTGTTTTTGCACAATCTGAATCATTTCACAGACTTGGAGGATATTCTCCGGATTGCCTGGTCCATTTGAAAGGAGAATTCCATCTGGTCTGTAAGCAAGGATCTCTTCGGCCGATGTGTCATAAGGGACGACGGTAATATCACATCCACGTTCTGTTAATTCTCGTAAGATGCTATGCTTTAATCCAAAATCGACTACAACGACATTTTTCCCGCGGCCTGGGCTTGGAAAAGGTTTCGTTCTAGAAACATGCTTCACTTCATTTGAAGGATAGGTTGTGGCACGTATTCGAATCAGTACATCTTCTGTTTTTTCATCGATATGACAAAAAATGCCTTTCATCGTTCCTTTTTCTCTAATTAATCGTGTTAGTTTTCTTGTGTCTACACCCGTAATACCTGGAATTTCCTTGAGCTTTAGAAATTCTCCAATTGACATGTTGGAACGCCAATTCGATGGAAAATCACATGCCTCTTTCACAACCATTCCTTTGATCATTGGTTGAATACTTTCAAAATCATCACGATTAATCCCATAGTTTCCAATGAGTGGATAGCTAAAGGTCAGGATTTGGCCGTAATTAGAAGGATCAGAAATGATTTCCTGATAGCCGCTCATACTACTATTAAACACAACTTCCCCAGTAACTTCTTTTTCACTTCCAATGGCATCTCCTACAAATACAGTGCCATCTTCTAATACAAGTTTCCTTTTCATTAAGCTTCCTCTCCTTCAGACCATTTCAATTCTCCATTAACAAAGGTAGCGACAGGCCATCCTTGACATTTCCATCCCGCGAATGGTGTATTTTTCCCTTTAGAAACAAACTCATGAGGGTCGATTGTTTTTTCTTGCTTTAAGTCAATCAATGTAAAATCTGCGGGTACTCCAAGATTGATGTTTCCTTTATCAAGGTGAAACGTTTGAGCTGGCTTAATCGTTAACCAATCCAAAAGTTGTTCCAATTGGAAAATTCCTTTTTTAACAAAATGTGTGTAAAGGAGCGGGAAAGCTGTTTCTAAGCCCACGATTCCAAATGGGGCATTGCGCATCCCTTTCGCCTTATCCTCAGCTGTATGCGGGGCGTGGTCGGTTGCAATAAAATCAATCGTCCCATCTAGTAAACCTTCAATCAGTGCCTCTCGATCTTCTTTACTTCTTAAAGGTGGATTCATTTTGAAATTTGTATCTTCTCCAGGAATATCCTCTTCACAAAGCAATAAATGATGTGGCGACACTTCTGCTGTTACATGAATACCCGCTCGTTTAGCATCTCTGACAGTCCTAACCGATTCTTTTGTGCTGATGTGACAAACATGATAATGGCAATTCGCTGCTTCCGCTAACAATACATCTCTAGCAATTTGTACAGATTCACAAATCGATGGAATGCCTGGGATCCCCGCTTGCTGGGAGAATTTCCCTTCATGAACAGCTCCACCATAAATAAGAGAGTTATCTTCACAATGAGCCACAATCGCCATATCAAGTTTCGCCGCCTGCTTCATTGCTTCATACATCATAGCTGCCTCTTGCACGCCGACACCGTCATCTGTGAAAGCAAACGCTCCTGCTTGCTTTAATGCTTCAAAGTCTACAAGCTCATCTCCTTTTTGTCCCACCGTGATTGCAGCATATGGTAATACTTGAACATGCCCGCGTTCTTTACACTCGTTTACAAGCCAATTCATTTGTTCGGCCGAGTCAGGGACCGGATTTGTATTTGGCATAGCGGCAACAGTTGTAAAACCACCCTTTGCTGCAGCAAGTGTACCCGTTTCAATTGTCTCTTTCGCCTCACCGCCTGGTTCGCGTAAATGAATATGTACATCAACCAATCCAGGACTAAGCAGTAACCCGTTTGCATTCCATTCCTTTTCACCATGATTTGAAAGCTCTTTTCCAATTTCTTTTATTTTTCCATCAGTAATTCTTACATCTACTTTTTCTAGAGTATTAGTTGGCAAACTTGCGTTCTTAATTAACCAATTCATAAAAAATCTCCTCCTAGGATTCTAGTAATTTTCTTAAAACAGCCATTCTGACATAAACACCATTTCCCATTTGTTTGAAAATTCTTGAGCGCTCACACTCTACTAAAGAATCAGCTATCTCTACCTGACGATTCACTGGCGCAGGGTGCATAATAATGCTCCCATTTTTCATTCTTTTTTCACGTTCCACTGTCAAGCCATGTTGCCCGTGATATTGTTCAGCTGTGATCGCTGATAAACTTAAATGGCGCTCATGTTGAATGCGAAGGAGCATGACCACATCAACGGATTCAATAATTTCATCTATATTGTAGTTAGGTGTTCCCTTATCCAAAAACCATTCATCAGGCCCAGAAAAAACAACTTCTGCTCCCAGTTCAGATAAAGCTTTTACATTTGATTTAGCTACACGACTATGATTTAAATCCCCAATGATTGCCACCTTTAAACCTTGAAAGGAACCAAATTCTTGTTGAATGGTTAACAGATCTAGTAAACATTGTGTAGGATGCTGTCCACAACCATCTCCTCCATTCACAAGGTGAAGACCCACTCTATCTTTTAAATCATTATAGTAGGCTTCTTGTTCATGGCGGATCACAGCAATGGAAATCCCGATCGATTCTATGGTACGAACGGTGTCATATAAACTCTCACCTTTCGTTGTACTGCAGTATCCTCCATCAAAAGGGATTACATCGAGCCCGATCTTTCGTTCTGCCATTTCAAAGCTTGTTTTCGTTCTCGTACTTGGTTCAAAAAATAAATTGGCCGCATATGTCTTTTGTGTTGGAGTCCAACTGTCGCCCTTTGCAAATGAATCGGCAATATGTAAAATTTCCAATATCTCGCTCGACGTTAAATCATTCATAGTAAGCAAATGCTTCATTCCCGTTGCCTCCTCATTTTCCCCATAAAAAAACTCTCTGTCCAAATCCAGACAAAGAGGGTACAAAAAGAAGCAGGCAGAAATCGCTCCTGTTTTAACCTCCCTTTGTCAGTCTCTCTGGACTGTCTTTTAAAAGGGATTTCTATTTATTTATGAATGTTTACTTGATCTACCCCATCAGACTCTAAAAGTTCAACGACAACCTTCTCCTGGCTTGATGTAGGGATGTTTTTTCCGATGAAATCGGCCCGGATAGGTAATTCTCGATGTCCGCGATCCACCAAAACAGCCAATTGAATGGATGAAGGGCGTCCAAAGTCAACCAATGCATCCATTGCCGCTCTCACGGTTCGGCCAGTATATAAAACATCATCAACTAAAATGACTTTTCTATTTCTTGTTTCGACTGGTAGTTCAGACCCTCTTACTTCAGGCTCAGCATCAACTGTTTTATAAGTCAAATCATCTCGGTAAAGGGTTATATCTATTTCTCCAACAGGGATTTTCTGCCCTTCGATTTGTTCGATGCGCTTTGCTAACCGTTCAGCTAGATGAATTCCTCTTGTTTTAATGCCAATCAAAATGCATTCTTCAATTCCTTTATTTCTTTCTAGAATTTCATGAGCAATTCTTGTTAAAGCCCTCTGAATCGATTTATCATCCAAAACCAATGTTTTTCCCATTATGACTCACCCCTTTTTGAAGAAATGAAAAACCCTCACACCTTAAGGTATGAGGGTATACGAATCCCAAAATGAATGACTTATGTCATGTTGACACAAGTAGTGGTTTGTATCCTTCATAGCCTCACAGGACTACATTAAAGGTTTATATGTAACTATCCATACTATATACATTCCATTGACGATTGTCAATGTTTTTTCTTCGTTAAGTTTCCCGATTTTCATTAGATATGAATGATTATTTCATCAACCAGACATTTTCAAAGCAGCAATCGTTGGATTGATTTCTTTTTACACATTTTATGCAATACAAACTAATGTGCGGTTATGCACATTTGTTATAATGGTTAGTAGTGGGATGAAGATGTCGATTTCCGTTTTGGCTGGACGCTTTCCGCGGGGCGTGCCTTGAGCCGCTTCGTCGCTTCGCTCCTGCAGGGTCTCAAGTTGCACGCTCATTCCCGCAGGAGTCGCCAGCCGCCACTCCAATCAACACATTCTAAATGATATACATCTTCCTTCAAAATTGATTTTGGAATAGTTAATTAAAGTTATTTATTGTTTCATTCACTTGAACAGAAGCAACAAACTATAATAAAAAGAAATACACCGTATAGATGAACAATCAGATTTTGTTGGCTGTTGTTAAAAATAAATACCTTGTCTATAATACATCCAGTCTCCCTCTATAAGATTACAACTTTAAAAATGTTACAAACTCTTAAATATAATTTGCTGAATCACACTCTCCTTCGCAACTTGGTATCTTTTAAAATAGTGGTATATTATTAAAGAAAATATTCTCTTATAAGTTGAGGTTCCACAGTTTGTATTTTAGGCTCTAGAAAGATCTTTATAGCTAAGTTCCACCCCAATTCAGCACTATAATTACATAATATTTCAAGATGTCTTTTATCAATACCTCTTACAACTGTATTTGAATCACTCACAAGATCTTCTGCTTCTTTTTTTGAAACACATAAAATTAAAAATGAATTTTCTTCTGTAACAAAAGTACGTATGTATGTACCAGTGATCTGCTTTTCATTTCCCAATTCCATTAAGCAATAAAAAGGTTCTCCAGCAACTGATTCATCAGGAAGTACCACTTGCAACCTTTTCTGAACAACTACAGCAAGTAAAGATTGTTCGCTTCCTGATATTAATTCAATTTCATGATGCTCAGCGAATTGTTGTATTTGATAATCTAAAATTGAGCCACTTTTAAATGGTTCGATCACATAAAAATGAGCCACTGATTTCCAATTTTATCAATCTCTCTTATGATAGAAAGTGACTATCTATTCTACATGGAGAGAGGAAAAAAGGATGATCAATATG